>JASHUG010000426.1 GCA_030040155.1 Streptosporangiaceae bacterium
TCGCCGAGAACGGCTTCGGCGCCTTCTTCGGTCCGGCGTATCAGGCCCTGATTCCCGCGCTCGTGGGCCGCGACCGCGAACTGGCCGCGGCCAACGCGTGGTCGACCGCGGCTGGCGGCGCTGTCGGGCTCACGTGCGCGCCGCTCGGCGGCATCCTTTACGCCGTGGGCGGCCTGCGGTTGCCGGTTGCCGTTGACGCGGCTACTTACCTGGTGGCGGCGCTCCTCGTCGCGCTGATCCGGTCGGCGCGAGGCGTCACGGCAAAGCCCTCGGCCGACGCAGGGGTTGCTGACTCACGCACCCAGAACCACCTGCGCGCTATCGCCGCGGAGCTGCGGGATGGCGTCGCGACTCTCCGGCGCGACCGCGTGCTCACCGCGCTGCTCGCCACGTCAACGCTGTTCTTGCTCGGCAACGGCGGTTGCTACGCCCTGCTCGTGCCGTACGTGGTCGGCGGCCTGCACGTGCGGGCAGCGAGCATCGGGGAACTGTTCGCCGCGCTCGAAGTCGGTTACCTGCTGAGTACTTATCTCGGGCGCAAGGCCTGTGCCAGCTCGCGTCTGCGGGCGAGCGTGGTCGGGCTGCTCGGCTTGCTCGTGGCCGGGTTCGCCGGCCTGTTCGACGTCCACTCGTTCTTGCTGGCGTTTGTGTTCCTGGGTCTCATGGGGCTAGGCGGCGGCGCGTTCCTGACGCTCGAGAAGACCGTCATGCAACGGCGGACGGAGGACGGCGTACTTGGCCGCATCAGCTCCGCCTACTCGGCCGTCGTGATGGCGGGCACCCTGGCCGGTGCCCTGCTCGCTAGCCTGGCGGCCGCGTGGCTTGGCCGCGCCGCCGCGCTGAACCTGGCGATTGCGGTGATTGCGGCGGCGGCCGTGCCAGCGAGCCGGCTGCCGGCCCGCATCGCCACGCAGTGGTCCGCGGCTTAGCTGTACCGGCTGGCCAGCCGCCGGAACGTGCCCGGGGCCACGCCGTGCAGCCAGGCCGGGAATCGCAGCCAGCCGGGCACGTAGACGACCTCGCGGTCCCGCGCCGCCGCATCGACGATCGCCCTGGCCACGCGATCGGGCCGGATCGGAACGGGCCAGCGCCGTTCGTACGGCCGGCCCCGGCTGCGGAAAAACGGCGTGTCCACGACGCCAGGGAGCACGAGGGTGACGCCAATACCCTGACCGGATAGCTCGTAGGACAAACTCTCGGCCAGGTTGTTCACCCCGGCCTTGGTGGCTGCGTAGGCGGCTTCGTGCCTGACCCCAGTGGCGCCCGCGATGGAGGAGACGAAGACAAGCCGCCCGTACCCCCGCTCGGCCATCGCGGGCGCAAGCATCCTCGCGAGCTGCATCGGCGCCAGCAGATTGAGCATGACCATATCCGCGGCCGTGGCCGCGCTCAGCTCGCCGATCGGTCCGGCCCACCCGGCACCGGCGTTGCTGACGAGCAGGTCGACCCGCCCCACCGCGGCGAGCGCAGCCGCCGCCAACCGGTCGGGGCCATCCGGGTCGGCCAAGTTGACGGGCACCGCGATGGCGCCAGTCCTGGCCGCGACGACAGCCAGCCGGTCGGCGTCGCGCCCGCTCACGACGAGCTTTGAGCCTGCGGCTGCGACCGCATCAGCGGTCGCCTCGCCTATCCCGGATGAGGCACCAGTTACGAGCGCCACGGCACCGGCAAGCCGCATGGCGGTCCAATCCGGCGGACGTCGCCGCCCCATAGCGTTACCGCCGGCCGACAGCGGCGCGACGGAGCGCCGGGCGGCCGGTCAGGCGCGAGCCTGGGCCGCCACCCCTGCACCAACGCTAGCTTTGCCCGACCAGCAGCGAACTATGTCACGCATGGATAGCAGGCCCGCCACCTCGGGACCGTCGACGACGATCAGGTGCCGGAAGTTGCCGCTCACCATGGCCGCGGCAGCTTGCTCAAGCGTCCATTGCGGCGAGGCAAACACGACATCCGCCGTGCGGTGGTCCGCAACAAGCTCGGTGTCCGGGTCTTGGCCGCGGCCGACCGAGTCCAGGATGTCGCGTTCTGTCAAGATTCCGATGCCCGGATGCTCATCATCCACCACGACCGCCGCTCCAACTCGCCGGTCGGACATGAGCTTGGCGGCATCCCGCAGGGTATGGGCCGGGCCGACACTCAGGACGAGCCTCGTCATCCCATCCTCGACGTTCATGCGCAACCCCTCTCGCCCTGGCCTTTTGGCCGCTACGCCCGGTCAGGTGCGCGAGCAGCGGCGACCGCCGGATGCTTGTGCCTTTGTGACTTAGTCTCCCAGCATCCGTCAGCTCGAGCTTCAGGGCAACCCCGGATTCAGGCGGGACTGTGATGCCGCGTATAGGTGAGTTATCCGGTTCGTCCCCGCCCTGGCGGATGAGCGAGGCAATGGGTGTGAAGTTGGCATTGCTATATCGGGCTACAGCCCGCCTCCAGCCAATCCTTCTTCACACCCACATCCCGGAGGCGCTGGTTTCGTGCCGGGAGGCGACGGGTTTCGTGCCGGGAGGCACGGTGTCGCGCTGGGAGGCGCTGGTTTCGCGCCGGGAGGCGCGCGCTTTCGTGCCGGGAGATGGCTGTGTGGCAGGTAGGGCCGCACGCCGAGATCAGTCGGGCTCGGGGCCGCCAAGGAGGCTGAGGACTTCCTGGTGCAGCAGGCCATTGGTGCAGACCGCGCTGCCGCAGTCCGGCCGCGGTGTGCCCGCCAGGTCGGTGAACGCTCCGCCGGCCTCCTCGATGATGATCTGCAGGGCGGCCAGGTCCCAGAGGGTTACGTCGGTCTCCGCGGAGATGTCCACCGCGCCCTCGGCCACGAGCACGTGGGACCAGAAGTCGCCGTAGGCGCGCGACCGCCAGACCTTGCGGCTGAGGCCAAGCAGGTCGGTTAGCTTCCCGGCCCGCTCCCAGCTCGAGAGGCCGGAGAAAGATAGGGACGCATCGGACAGGCTCGACACGGCCGACACCCGGCAGGCGGTTGCCTTCGTCATGCTCCGCCCGCTCCAGGCACCGCCATCGCGTGCGGCCCACCAGCGGCGGCCGAGCGCCGGGGCCGACGCGACGCCGACGATCACCTCGTCCTCGGCCATCAGCCCGATCAGGGTGGCCCAGACGGGCACGCCGCGGACAAAGTTCTTGGTCCCGTCGATCGGGTCGATGACCCAGCACCGCTGACTCGAGCCGGTCCGGCCAAATTCCTCGCCGAGCATCGCGTCTCGCGGCCTGGCCCGGCTTAGCACGTTACGCAGCGACTCCTCGACGGCTAGGTCCGCATCGGTCACGGGAGTCAGGTCAGGTTTGGCCTCAACCCGCAAGTCGAGCGAGCGAAACCGGCGCATCGTGATGTCGTCCGCGGCGTCCGCCAGGACGTGCGCGAACCCAAGGTCGCCGTCAAAACCCGCCATGCCCGGAAACGCTAGCGCTTACCGGTCCACACTGGAAATGCCTGGGTCGGCACTCGCGCCGCGGTGGCCGGCTCGGCTACTGTAACCCTGCGCGGCCGCCTCCGGTTGAGCAACTCGCTCCCGGCTTTCTGGCCCGAGTGCATTTTCTGATCACCAGTCCCCGGCCTTCGGCTGCGCCTATTTCGTCACGCCGGCAATGAGCACGAGGTAGCACATGAGCACAAGCAAGGACCGCCTGCGCTGGACCGAGCTGCCGGAACACATCCGGGCGCGGATCGGGTGGCTCGCCGGCGGCCCGGTGGTGGCCGCGGCGAACTGCGAGGGCGGTTTCTCGCCCGGGCTCGCCGCGCGCGTGCGGCTGGCCGACGGCAGGCGCGCGTTCGTCAAGGCCATAGACGGCTCGGCCTGGCCGTCCCAGGTCGGTCTTTACCGGGACGAGGCGCAAGTGGCGGGGATGCTGCCTGCTGGACTGCCCAGCCCGGAGTTCCTTGGCTCCGACGACGACGGCGAGTGGGTGATCCTGGCGTTCGAGTGCATCGACGGCACTGAGCCCGCGCGCCCCTGGCGTGAAGCTGACCTGGCCGCGGCGATCGGTGCCGCCAGCGAGCTTGCGGCGTTCGGCCCGCCCGGCCTGCCAACCGAGCACCCCCGACTGCGCGGTTGGACCGAGCTTGCCGCAGATAGTGCCCGGCTAGCCCGGCTCGCGACGTGCGCGCCCTGGGCTAGCGAGCGACTCGGCACATTGACGGAACTAGGGGTGCACGGGGTGGCGGCCGCCCAGGGCTCCGCCCTTGTCCACTTCGACATGTTCGCGCACAACATCCTGCGGACCGCGGACCGCGTGCTATTCGTCGACTGGCCGCATGCCCGCCTGGGCGCACCGTTCATCGACACCGTCCTGCTGCTGGCCAGCGCCGTCGCCGACGGCATCGACCCTGAACCGTTCCTGGCCACCTCTCCAGTTACCGCGGGCATCGACCCAGGGGCCATCGACGGCCTCATCGCGGCCCACGCCGGCTTCTGCCTGAGCGACGCGCTGTATCCGCCGGCGCCCGGCCTGGAGCCGATCTTCGCGGCCAAGCTCGACCTTGGCCTGGCCGCGCTGACCTGGCTCGCACGCCGCCTAGAAGGTCGCCGACCGTCTACCCGACAACGCTAGTCGCCAGGGTCGAGGCCCTCGCGGCTGCGCAGCAGGCGCCGCAGTGAGTCAAGCCGGGCAGCCGTGGCGTCGCCCCCGTGGCTCGCCACCCACTCGTCCAGCCCGCAGTCGGTCCCGATGTGGCTGCAGCCCGGCTCGCATTCGGCGATCGCATCGGCGAGATCCGGGAATGCTGACACGACCCGGTCGGCAGCGACATGCGCGAGCCCGAAGCTTCGCAGGCCAGGCGTATCGATAATCCACCCGCCGCTCGGCAGTGCCAGCGCGACCGCGGACGACGACGTGTGCCGGCCGCGGCCGGTGACCGGGCTGACGCTGCCCACCGCCCGTTCCGCCGCCGGCACGAGCGCGTTCACCAGCGTCGACTTGCCGACGCCCGAGTGCCCGACCAGCACGCTGATCCGCTCGGCCAGCAGCGCGCGGAGCTTGTCGAGCGCGTCGCCGAACGGGCGCCCGGTGACGAGGAACCTGATGCCGAGCGGCTCGTAGGCCGCGATGAGCTCGTCCGGCGAGGCGAGATCTGCCTTCGTAAGGCACAGCAGCGGCTCGATGCCCGCGTCGTAGGCGGCGACCAGGAAGCGGTCGATGAGCCGTGGCCGCGGCGGCGGATCAGCCAGTGCGGTCACGATCACCAGCTGGTCCGCGTTCGCGACGATGATCCGCTCGACCGGGTCGTCGTCATCGGCCGAACGGCGCAGTACCGAGGTCCGCGGCTGCACCTGGACGACCCTGGCCAGCGTGCCGGGCTGGCCCGACACGTCGCCCGTCAGCCGGACCCGGTCGCCGACCACGACGCCACCGCGGCCCAGCTCGCGCGCCTTCATCGCGGTGACCATGTGGTCGCCGGTCCAGGAGCGGTAGCGCCCGCGGTCCACGCCGGTTACGAACGCGTCGATGGCATCCTCGTGCGCCGGGCGGCGCCTGGTCCGCGGTCGCGACCCCTTGCCCGGCCTGACCCGCACATCGTCCTCGTCCAGCCTGGAGTGGCCGCGCACCGGGCTCAGCTGGTGTCCTCCACCATCTGCCGCCACAAGCGGCCGAATTCCGGGAACGTCTTGCCCACCGTGCCCGCGTTGTGCACACGCAGGCCAGGAACGGCAAGGCCGAGCACCGCCGCGCCCATCACGAGCCGGTGATCGTCATGACTATCGAACGGCTGATCGCCGGCGCGCAGCGGACGCGGCCGTACCTGCAGGCCATCGGGCAGCTCGGTTACCTGGCCGCCGAGGGCACCGATCTCGGCGGCCAGCGCAGCCAGCCGGTCGCTCTCATGCCGCCGCATGTGTCCGATGCCGGTGAACTCCGAGGGGGAGTCGGCCAGCGCCGCCAGGGCGGTCAGTACCGGGGTGAGCTCGGCGACATCACGCAGGTCGGCGGTGATGCCGCGGATGCTTCCGGTGCCCTTCACCTGCAGGCCCGCCGGGCTGATCGAGCATGCCGCGCCCATCTGACCGAGAACATCCAGGATCTGGCCTGCGGCCTGGAGGCTAGTCCCCGGCCAGCCGGGGATGGTCATCTCGCCGCCGGTTACCAGCGCCGCGGCCAGGAACGGAGCCGCGTTCGACAAGTCGGGCTCGACATCGATGCTGCCGGGCGCTAGCGGTCCCGGCCGGATCAGCCAGAAGTCCCGTGTCCCGTTGCCGGCCTGGCGCTCAAGCGAGCCGACCTCGACGTGCGCTCCGGCCGCCCTGAGCATCGCGACGCTCATCGCGATGTGCGGCGCGGACGGGATGCGCCCGCCCTCGTGCCTGATCTGCAGCCCTGCCTCGTAGCGGGGTGCCGCCAGCATCAGGCCGGAGACCAGCTGCGATGAGGACGAGGCGTCCAGCGTGACGGCACCGCCAGCGACCCGGCCGCGGCCGCGGACGATGAACGGAACGGCGCCACGACCGCCGTCGGCGATCTCCACGCCGAGCTGTCGCAGGCCGTCGAGCAGTTCGCCCACCGGGCGCTGGGCTACACGAGGATCACCGGTGAACTCGACGTCGCCCTGGGCCAGGGCAGCTACCGGAGGAACGAACCTGAGCACGGTGCCCGCGTTGCCGACGTCCACCCTCGCCGGTGCCGGCCGCAGGGGACGACCCGGCCACGCGGGGGTGATGACCCAGGCGCTGCCACTGGCGGCATTGAGCCCATCCGAGGTGGGCTCCTCCCTGACCGTCGCCCCGAGAGCAGCAACGGCGGCGGCCATCAGCTCGGTGTCCCTGGCCCGCAACGCGCCGGTAATCCTCGTCGGACCCGTCGCCAGCGCGGCCAAGATGAGGGCCCGGTTGGTAATGGACTTAGACCCTGGTAGCCGGACGCGCGCGTGAACTGCCGAGGAGGCGGTCGGTGCCGCCCAGCCGTTGTCTGGTTGCGGCGGGGGCTGCATGCCTCAAGAGATTACTGGCTCAGTCCAAGGCATTACCCGCCAGTTAACGTCTAGACGCGCTCAGAGATACGGGCGACAATCAGAGATCCCGATCACGCGGTGCGGCAGATAAGCCGGATTTCTAGTCAAGGTTTGGCATAGCCGGATCTTGGCTATGAACTGGCAGATTTCTGTGCTCAGCCTGGGTCGGCGTTCAGGTGTCAAGGTGAGGACATGTGCGGTCGGTATGCCTCGGCGCGTAAGCGCATCGAGCTCCTTGAGGAGTTCGGTGTGCAGAGCGACCGCGTGGCCCAGCCGCTAGCACCGGACTACAACGTCGCGCCGACCAAGCCAGTCTATGCGGTGATGACGAGGCAGCCGGGTGACCGGGACGGGACTCGTGACGGCGGTGGGGATGGTCCCGCGGCCGGCGGAGGGCTTCGGGAGGTCGTCCCCCCGGGCCAGCACAGCGAGGCCGACGGTCGCGGCCGCGAGGTGCCGGTGGAGCGGCAGTTGCGGGTCGTCCGGTGGGGCCTCGTGCCGTTCTGGGCCAAGGACGTGAAGATCGGCAGCCGGATGATCAACGCCAGGGCGGAGACGGTGGCGGAGAAGCCCGCGTTTCGCCGGGCGTTCGCCCAGCGCCGCTGCCTGTTGCCTGCGGACGGCTATTACGAATGGCAGCAGGAGGACGGCGGCCGGAAGCAGCCGATCTACATCACCAGGGCCGACGGCCGCCCCCTGGCGTTCGCTGGCCTCTACGAGCTGTGGCGCGACGCCAGCGTGCCGCCCGACGACGCCGATGCCTGGTTGTGGACGACCACGGTCATTACCACGAGCGCGCCCGATGATCTCGGTCATATCCACGACCGCATGCCTATGGTCATCGATCCGGCCAGCTGGGGCGATTGGCTCGATCCGGCTAGTCGTGACGTAAGCGACGTGCGCTCGCTCCTAGTTCCGGCCGTCGTCAGCGGCCTGACCACATATCCGGTCTCGACCGCCGTCAACTCGGTGCGGAACAACGGACCGGAGCTGATCGAGCCGCTCGACCCAGGCCTGGCCTTGCCATTAGCGGCAGGCCAGGCCCACGCACCGAAGAACGGTCCGGCCCCGCACGGCACGGACGTCGACGCGCTGTTTTAGGCCAGCAGGACCGGCCGGGCAGCGCAGCAAGGACCCCCCTGTACTGCGCGGCTCGCCACTTCCTCGAGAGGAGGGAGCGCATGGATGTTATGAACGTACGTCAGCGCCTGGAGGAGATCCGCAACGAGCTGGATCGGTCAATCACCGTCCTGAACGGGACTGGCCAGCAGGGCGGATCCGGCGACTACCCTCAGGATCCGGCCGACGCAGGCGCGAACCTCTCCGAGAGCGAGCGCTCGGAAGCGGTCCTGGCTGTTGCCAGGAAGCAACGCTCAGAGGTGCTGGCCGCGCTGCATCGAATCGATCTTGGCACTTACGGAACCTGCATCGACTGTGGTGCCTCGGTCCCTGAGGGGCGCCTCGAGGCCAAGCCGGAGGCGGCCAGATGCGTGGCCTGCCAGGGCAAGCTGGATCGTGCCCGGCGCTAGGGCCCTCCAGCCTGCTGGAATGAAGGCGAGCTTGCCGATGTTCAACCGCACGTGCCCACAGCTAGCTGCCAGACGCGTCCGGAACCCTCAGGGGTGGTCGCGCACAATCTGGTGAGTGCTGGCGTTGTATCCTCCCGGCGAGGCGGTTTGACGGCTGGTTGGCCGCAACCCTCGATTCCGGAAGGGGTGGGTCCGGTCCCCGAGACTCTAGAACAGCGCAGCAGGCGGTTCGAGGAAGACGTTATGCCTTACCTCGATCAGCTTTACGCGGCTGGGATGCGGATGACCCGCAACCCGGCCGATGCCGAAGACCTGGTACAGGAGACTTTTGCGAAGGCCTATGCGTCTTTTCATCAGTTCCAGGAGGGTACGAACCTTAAGGCCTGGTTGTTCCGGATTCTCACGAACACGTTCATTAACACGTACCGGAAGAGGCAGCGCGAGCCGCAGCGCTCCGGCACCGAGGAGATCGAGGACTGGCAGCTGGCCAGGGCCGCGTCGCACAGCTCGAGCGGGCTGAAGTCGGCGGAGACCGAGGCGCTGGAGCGGCTGCCAGACTCCGACATCAAGGAGGCCCTGCAGGCGCTGCCCGAGGACTTCCGGCTCGCCGTTTACCTCGCTGATGTCGAGGGATTCGCCTATAAGGAGATCGCCGACATCATGGGAACCCCCATCGGGACTGTCATGTCCCGGCTGCATCGCGGGCGCCGGCAGCTTCGCGATTTGCTCCAGGACTATGCGGCAGAGCGCGGCGTGCTGGCGTCCACGCCTGCCGCCCCTACCGAGGCCCCGTCGACGTCGGATGGGCCGGGGAAGGACGGGACATGAGCTGCGGCAATCCGCACGAGGTGCCGTGCAGCGAGGTACTCGCGCGGGTCTACTCCTATCTTGACGGCGAGATTGAGAGTGCCGGCTACGTGGAGATCCGGCAGCATCTCGAGGAATGCGGCCCGTGCCTGCGGGAGTACGGGCTCGAGGAGCTGGTCAAGAAGCTCGTGCATAAATGCTGCGGCCACGAAACGGTGCCGACCGAACTGCGGGCCAAGGTGCTGACCAGGATCGCCACGGTGCGAGCCGAGATTGAGAGCAGCGAAGTACTCGCGGAGTAGCTGACCGGCGGCGGCCAGGGCAGCCAGCTGAACCTGGCGGCATTGCGGGTCACGGGGGCCGACGTAGCTAGCACAACGCACCGGCTGCCCTGCCTTGGTCATTATGGCGGACAGCTACGCGGATAGGCGTCGTCGCGTTACTCTGAGTGGCGGCGCCGAGCCGGAGAATGCCGCCATGCGCTCCGACAGCACGACGCAAGCCAGGTCTGCCGCTTAGCCCGTAGCCGCCGGCAACTGCCGCCGCTTTCGAGGGGGTCAGGGCATTGGTCTCCCGCGCTGCACGGCTGTACATCACTGTTGTCGTGCTGGTCGCCGTGGCGCTGGTCGACCGGACGCTGATGCATACCAACACTCCGCCGCTATTTTGGGGCGACCTGGTCATCTTGCAGTTGCTGTTCCTGGTGTGCGACTCCACGCCAGCGCCGCTCGTCTCCCGCCAGACGAAGTGGTCGCCCAGTTCGGCGGCGACCCTGGCCGCCGTTGTGCTGCTCGGGCCGTTCGCCGCAGCGCTCGTCGGCGCGGTGTCGGTGGTCAGCATCAAGCGCCAGCTCGTCCTCCCTGAGCGGCTTTTCAACGGAGCGATGAACGCGCTGTCCGGGCTGGTGGCCGGCGAGACTTACGCTGCATTACACGGTCACGTCGGTCTTCCTGGACGTGGCGACTTCCCCGCGATCATCTTGCCGTTCGCCGCGGCGGCCGCCGCGCACGTGCTCGCGAATCAGGCCCTGATCTGGGGGGTCTACCAGCTCAGCGGCGGCCGGCAGATGCTGCGCCGGGAAGCACTGGAGTCGAGCCTGCCGCTGTTACTGGTCTCCGACCTCGGCTACGCCGCACTCGGCCTGATGATTGCCTCGTTGTGGAGCGTCATAGACGCTTTCGCCGCGGTCCTCGTACTGATCCCGCTGTTCGTCGCCCGCTGGGCGATGGGCCAGTTCGCTGAGCAGCAGCGGGCCTACTCGGCCACGATGAAGGCACTCTGCCAGGCGGTCGAGACCAAGGACTACTACACACGGGGCCACGGTGACCGGGTCTCGCTCGGGGCTGTCATGATCGCCCGCCAGATCGGGATGGGAGCGGACCGGACCGAGGCGATCAAGTTCGCCGGGATGCTGCATGACGTCGGAAAGCTCGGCGTGCCGACGAAGGTACTGCAAAAGACCGGCAAGCTGACTGAAGATGAGTTTGCCGCCATCCAGCTTCATCCGATGCGCGGGCTGGAGATCGTGCGGGAAATCGGGTTCCTGAACGAGGCGCTGGCCGGGATCATGCACCATCACGAGTGGATTGACGGCACCGGCTACCCCATGGGGTTCGCCGGCCGTGAGATACCGGAGTTCGCCCGGATCATTGCGGTTGCCGACGCCTTTGACTCAATGACGTCCACGCGCTCCTACCGTGCGGCAAAGAGCATCAGCGACGCCGTCGAGGAGCTCCGCAAGGGCATGAACACCCAGTTCGACCCGCAGATCGTGCGGGCCTTCATCGGCGCCCTGGAACGCCAGGGCTGGCCGCTGCCCGACAGGGCGCCCGAGCCAGCCGACCTCGCGACGGTTACCGTGCAGGATCACGACGACCCGACCGCGCCGTTGCGCGTGGTGGAGACCTGATGGCTGGCAGCACGCTCACGAGCCAGCGGGCTCCGGATCGGTGGTCTTCCTGGCAGGCGCTGGACTCGGGTCGGCTGCTGCTGATGTCAATGGCGGCGATGCTCGTCGTGGCCGCGTTCGCGACCACGACGATCGAGGTGGGGAACATTCACATGAGACCCGCGCTGGCCTTCGGCGGGTTCATTGCGTTCGGTGAATTGCTGCGGCTGGCGCTGCCGGGCGGCCGGGAGGCGGCGCCCATTGCGATGGTCGGCGGCTTGTCCTACGCGCTGTTGCTGACGCTGCCCGGACGGGGCGGCGTCCCGACGGCTCAGGACCAGTCAGCCCTGCTGGTCATCGCCGTCGCCGCCGTGGGCATGGCGGTCGGCGCGCTGCCGCATGTCGCAGCGGGCCGGGACGCCGGCCTGACCGGCATGTGCACGCGGCTCATCGCGATCGCGTGCGTTGCGTTCGCGTTCCGGCCCGCAGTGACGAACTTCCTGATGCCCGGGCACGTGTCCAGCCTCTTCAAGTCTGGGTACGTGGCCCTGGGCCTCATCACGCCGCTCGTCTTGCTTGGCTGGCTCGTCGATACGGTGATTTCCGCGCTCATCCGCGCCGACGACGTGCGGGCGCGATTCTCGGTGGCCATTGCCGATGAGGTGCGGGTGCAGTGGCCGCTCGGTGCGGCGGTCGGCGCCTCCGTGCTGATCACGGTGCTGGGCGCGGAGATCATGGGCCTCTACGAGCTGGCCATATTCCTCGGGCCGCTGCTGGTCACGCAGGTCGCCTTCCGCAGGTATGCCGGGATCCGGGCCACGTACCTGCAGACGGTCCGCTCGCTGGCGCGGGTGACCGAGGTGGCCGGCTACGTGGAAGGAGGCCACTCGAACCGGGTCAGCTGGCTGGCTGTGGCTGTAGGCCGCGAGCTGGGCATGCCGGAGAAGGAGCTGCTCAAGGTCGAATACGCCGCGCTGATGCACGACATCGGCCAGCTGTCCCTGCGTGACCCGATTCCGGGCGGGGCCACCGTGCAGGTATCGCCCGCCGACCAGGCCCGGATCGCCGAACTGGGCGCTGACGTGATCGCGGACGCGGGCGTGCTGGATGACGTGGCCGAACTGGTGCGCTGCCAGAGCTGGCCGGCCATCGGGCACGACCCGGCGCCGCCACTTGGCAGCATGATCATTCGGGTGGCCAACGCCTTCGACGACATGGTCGGAGCGTCTACCGACCGTGAGCGATCGCAGGCAGCGTTGCAATGCATGCGGGCGAACCCGATCGAGTACAACACGCGGGTGGTCGGGGCGCTGAGCGAGGTCGCGGGCCGGCGGCTGGCCTGGCGCCTGTAGAGTGCCGGTTCGTGTTCGCATGCGTGCTAGTTGCCAATCGCGGCGAGATCGCCAGGCGGGTCATCCGGACTGCCAGGAAGATGGGCATCCGCGCCGTGGCCGTGTATTCAGAGGCAGACGCTGACCTGCCCTACGTCGCCGAGGCCGATGAGGCGGTCCTGATCGGGCCGCCGGCGCCGGTCAGCAGTTACCTTGACATCGCCGCGATCCTCGCGGCGGCGGCGACGACCGGCGCGCAGGCAGTGCATCCCGGCTACGGCTTCCTGGCCGAGAACCCCGATTTCGCCGCGGCGGTCCTGGCCGCGGGGCTGACCTGGGTCGGCCCGTCGCCCGATTCCATGACCCAGATGGGCGACAAGATCAACGCCCGGAACCTGATGGAGCAGGCGGGCGTGCCGGTATCGCCTGGCACCCACGAGCCGGTGGCCGACCTGACCACCGCCCTCGCCGCGGCTGAGCAGATCGGCTACCCCGTCATGATCAAGGCTTCGGCAGGCGGCGGGGGCATCGGCATGACCGCGGCGGCCGACCCGGAGCAACTGGCGGCCGGCTTCGAGACGGCACGAACCAGGGCTGAGCGGTTCTTCGGCAACCCGGCGATCTTGCTCGAGCGGTACGTCGAGCGGGCTCGCCACGTCGAGGTTCAGATCCTCGGCCTGCCCGACGGCCGGGTCCTGGCGCTCGGAGAGCGCGACTGCTCCGTGCAGCGGCGCCATCAGAAGGTGGCCGAGGAGACCCCGTCACCCGGCGTCAGCCCGCACTTGCGGGCGCGGATGCTCGACGCGGCGGTGCAGGCAGGCGAGGCGGTTGCTTACCTCGGCGCCGGAACTGTCGAGTGCCTGGTCGACGTGACCGCCCAGGACTTCACGTTCCTCGAAATGAACACCAGGCTTCAGGTCGAGCACCCGGTAACGGAGCTAGTCACCGGCATAGACCTGGTCGAGCAGCAATTCCTGATTGCGGCGGGCGAGCCGATCAGCTTCAACCCGGCCGATCTGGCCAGCCGGGGGCACGCGATCGAGTTGCGCGTGTACGCCGAGGACTCCAAACGCTTCCTTCCGAGCCCTGGCTTGATCGAGGAGTGGAGCGAGCCCGTCGGCCCTGGGATCAGGGTCGACTCGGGCTACAAGGCGGGCAATCGCGTGACCCCGTATTACGATCCGCTGCTGGCCAAGCTGTGCGTGCATGGCGCCGACCGGGCCCAGGCCCTGGACCGAGCCGCAGCCGCCGTGGCAGCCTTCAACATCAGCGGGCTGAAGACGAACCTGCAGTTCCATGCCGAGCTGCTGGAATCGGCCGAGTTCCGAAGTGGCGATTACGACACATCCCTCGTGAGCCGACTGCGCCCGTAACGGGCCTTCTACGGTCATGATGGTGGACGGCAGCGAGTAAACGAGGAGATTCAGGTGGCTGAGGTTCGCGCGGAGATGGTGGCCAACGTCTGGAAGGTCGTGGCGGCCGAGGGCGAGTCCGTCACCGACGGCGACACGCTGGTGATACTCGAGTCCATGAAGATGGAGATCCCGGTGCTCGCCGAAGACGCCGGCACGATCACCAGGCTGGCCGTCGCCGAGGGCGACGTCGTCCAGGAGGGTGACCTGATCGCCGTGATCGAGTAGCGGGTGGCTAGACGCCGGTCGTGGAACGGGGATAGGCGACCGCCGGGTCGGTAACGACATTGACCAGGTAGGGCACGCTGGCGTCAAACGCGCGGCGTAGCGCCGGGGCGATCTGGCTGGCCTCGGTCACGAGCTCGCCGGCCCCGCCGAGAGCGCTGACGACCTGGTCGTACCGGCAACCCGGCTGCAGGTCCGCCGCGACGTCGTAGCCGTACAGCGCCTGCATCGGGTGCTTCTCCAGGCCCCAGATCCCGTTGTTGCCGCAGACCATGACGACCGGCAACTGATGCCTGACCAGGGTGTCGACGTCCATCAGCGAGAAGCCCGCCGCGCCGTCCCCGAGCAGCAGCACGACCTGGCCCTGCGGCCTGGCGATCCTGGCCGCGATCGCATACCCGAGACCGGTGCCCAGGCAGCCGTAGGGACCGGGGTCAAGCCAGCCGCCCGGCTGCTGAGGTTCCAGGTACTTCCCGGCGTAGCTGACGAAGTCGCCTCCGTCGCCGATGACCACGGCATCGGGTTCCAGCTGCGCGGTCAGCTCGCCATAGATCCGCATCGGATGGATCGGCTGTGCATCGCTTCGCAGCAGCCCGGCATCGGCCTCTACGGCCTCGGCGCAGGCCTGCTGCAGCCGCGGCAGCCACGAGTCAATCCACTGCTGCTGGCCACCATCGGCCGCAGCCGCGAGCCCTTCGAAGAAGCTCGCGATGTCCCCGGCATAGGCTCCGGCCAGCTGAACGTGACCGGCCACCTGGTCCGGCGCGTCCACCACGTGCACGACCCGAGCAGGCGGCGTCCCATTCCTGCCCCCGAAGCTCCCGTACGCGAGCCTGAAGTCCAGCGGCGTCCCCGCCACGATCACAAGGTCAGCCTCGCCCAGCGCAAGCCCCCGCGCCCTCGTGACGAGCAGCGGATGCCCGCCCGGCAAGATCCCCCGCCCCTGCCCGTTAGCCACCACCGGCAGCCGCAGCGCCTGGACGGCCGCCCTCGCGGCCACCTCTGCTCCATCCATCCACACGTCCGACCCGAGCACCACCACGGGCCGCTCAGCCTCACCCAGGAGCCGCGCGATGGCTGTAATCGCCTCGGGGTCGGCCTCGGCTCCACTCGCGCCGTGCGGTGCCTGGTCCGAACCCGGAGGCGGCCTTTCTCCGCCCGGCCGCCGCAGGGCCCGGTCAGGCGCCGCCCCAAAGAGCGCTTCGAGGCTGGCATCCAAGAAAACTGGCCCTCTATGCCTTGCCATGGCAAGCGTAAAAGCCTCGCTGACTGCAGGGCTGACGTCGGCGGGAGCATGGACTGTCCAGGCCCGCTTAGTCACGGGCGTCATTAGGGGAGGCTGGTCGAGTTCCTGGAGGCCGCCTGAGCCCCAGCGGCTGTCGGGCGCACGTCCGGCCAGGATGACCACCGGCGATCCGTTGAAGTGCGCGGTCGTCACCCCGCTGACGCCGTTGGTCACGCCGGGCCCCGCCGTCAGGACGGCCAGACCCGGCGAGCGGGTCAGCCGTGCGGTTGCCTCCGCGGCGAAGACCGCGCTCTGCTCGTGCCGGACGTCCACGATCCGCATCGGCGGGTCTGCCTTGACCGCGGCGTCGTACAGCGGGAAGACGTGACCGCCGGAGAGCGTGAACATCGTCTGCACGCCATGCTCGCGGGCGACCGCGACGGCCTCGGCTCCGCCATGCTCCGGCAGCCGGTCTTGGCTCATGCGGGCGACGTTACCAGCTGGTATACGGCGGCCGAGGACACACCTCGTTCCGGTATTAAGGGGTTAAATTGCGATGGCGCGGGCAGTCCCGCCTAACTGCGATGATGGCCGTGTGCCCACCCTCACCGACCTAGCCCGCCGGGCCTGCCTGGAAGGTCCGGATCTGGACTGGGTGCATGCTCTGGTCTCGGACTGGCAGTTGCTCGCGGACCTGTCATTCGCGGACCTGGTGCTGTGGGCGCCGCTGCCGGACGCGGGCTGGCTGGCGCTGGCGCAGATGCGGCCGACCACCGCGCCCACCGCGCTGGCCGACGACGTGGTCGGCGCGGTGCGGGTAGCGAGGGACGAACTGCCGCTGATGACGGCGCTGGCCGAGCGCCGGATCTGCCGGGAGGGCGATCCGGAGTGGACCAGGGGCATTCCGGTCCGGCACGAGACCATTCCGGTCGTGTCGGGCGACCGGGTGATCGCCGTGATCGAGCGATCCACGAACTTGAGTGCCGCCCGCACGCCGAGCCGACTCGACCTCGCCTACCTCAAGGCGGCCGACGACCTGACCCGGATGGTTGCCGCCGGCATGTTCCCGAGCCCGGGCGAGGAGCCCGCGCTGGTGCGCTCGCCTCGCGTTGGCGACGGCATGCTGCGGCTGAGCCGGTCCGGGCGGGTGACCTATGCCAGCCCGAACGCGCTATCCGCGTACCGTCGGCTCGGGCTGACCGCGGACCTCGTGGGCAAACCCCTCGGACCCCTGACCGCGAGACTGTGCGCGAGCCGGGAGGCGCGCGACGAGTCGCTGATGGTGGCGGCCAGCGGCCGGTCGCACGCCGAGACCGAGGTCGAGGCCAACGGATCGGTTGTGCAACTACGGACGATCCCACTGATTGTGGACGGCGCTCGCGCCGGAGCACTGATCCTGCTCAGGGATGTGACCGAGCTACGGCACCGCGAACGCGAGTTGCTGACCAAGGACGCCACGATCAGGGAGATCCATCACCGGGTGAAGAACAACCTGCAGACCGTCGCCGCTCTGCTGCGGCTTCAGGCGAGGCGGCTGCGCGCGCCTGAGGCGAGGGCCGCGCTGGAGGAGGCCGTTCGCCGGGTGGGCTCGATCGCGATGGTGCACGAGACGCTGTCGCATGTCCCGGACGAGGTCGTCGACTTTGATGACATCGCCGGCCGGGTGGCGATGGTGGCGGGGGAGGTGTCCGCGCCCGAGGCGCGGGTCCAGCCCACGCTGGTCGGGGAGTTCGGCCAGCTGTCCGCGGCGATCGCGACCCCGCTCGCCCTGGTGCTGACCGAGCTGATGCAAAACGCGCTGTACCACGGGCTGAGCGGCCCCGGTTATGCCGCCACCGGGTTCCTCGAGGTGACCGCGCGGCGCAAGCCGGGCCTGCTGAGCGTGTCGGTTATCGACAACGGGGCTGGCCTGCCTGACGACTTCGACCTGGAGTCGACGTCCAGCCTCGGCCTGCAGATCGTGCGCACGCTGGTGCTCACCGAGCTGGACGGCACGCTGGAGATTGAGCCGCGCGCAGGCGGCGGAACCCAGGTCCTCGTCGAGTTGCCGCTCGACGAGCCGGATTCAAGTTGATGCCGGCCTCGGCCTGGCCGGCTCGTGGCTGTGGGGTAACTGGCTGCGGACATGAGTAAGGCCTGCCCGCAGGTCGGGCAGGCCCGATGCTGCCCGGTGGTCCCGCACGGAGGCGACCTCGCTGGGCGCAGCGATGCTTATGCAGTTTTTGTTGTTGAGGTCAGGCGTTCGCGCGCGCCGCGACCCTCGTACGGCGCTTTAGTGCTCGCCGCTCATCTTCGCTGAGTCCGCCCCAGACGCCGGCATCCTGGCCGCTATCGAGCGCCCACTGCAGGCAAGGCTCCATGACCTTGCACCGCTGGCAAACTCGCTTGGCCTCGTCGATCTGGGTTATGGCAGGCCCGGTGTTTCCGATCGGGAAGAACAGCTCCGGGTCTACGTCACGGCAGGCGGCGTGGTGACGCCAGTCCATGAGGTCCACTCCTCTGTGAGGTCCAGGTCCTGACAGGGCCTGCGGCGCTCGGTCGTGCTTGTGAACGATTTCACGAGCTTTGTGTTATGTCAGGT
>JASHUG010000427.1 GCA_030040155.1 Streptosporangiaceae bacterium
GAAGTAGTCGAGCACCGGCACGTCGGGCAGATTGCGCGCGATGTACGGGGTGATGTCATGCGCGAGGAGCGGCCCGAACGTCAGCGCGCCCCATAGCCCGATAATGACGCTCGGGATGCCCGCCAGCAGCTCGAGGAACATGCCGATGACCGCCGCCACCCGCAGCGGCAGCCGCTCAACGATGAACAGCGCCGCCCCGATTGAGATCGGGACCCCGACGATCAGCGCGATGAGCGAGGTGAGCAGCGTTCCGGCGATCTCGGGCAGGGCGCCGAAGTCGGCACCCGACAGGTGCTTGACCCCGTCGGTCGACACGACCGGCGCGTAGTAGCCACCAGGTGACCAGACGCTCTTGTAGAAGAAGTGCAAGCCGTTGAGGCGCGCTGCGGGAAGCGCCTCGATCAGCAGCACGGCCAGGATGAACAGCAGCGCCAGGAGCGGGACGACGGCACCGGTCCGCCCGAGCCAGCGGACTATGTCACCGCGCCGGACCGCCGCGCGCAGCGAATCCGTAAGCCGGTTCCCGCCGGCCCGGCGGGGGAGCGGAGTGTCCGCCTCCCCGCCCGAGCCGGCCACGGGAGCAGTTGCTGCCATGAACTCAGGAGCCGATCTTGGCAATCTGGTTGTCGGACAGCGTGACCACCGAGGCTGGCAGCGGCTGGAAGTCCACTGCATCCAGGTAGGTGGTCGCGTTCTGACCGGTGTGCACGGTCCAGTACAGGAACGCCCGGATGTCCTCGGCCACGGTCCCGTTGGTCTGCTTCGAGCTCACGATCGCGTACTCGTAGTTGACGATGGGGTAGCCGCCGGAAACGTTGGCGTCGATCATCGACAGCGTCTCGTTCGCCGGGGTCTTGCCGGTGAGCGCGTTAGCTTCGGCCGAGATCGTCGAGGCCGACGGAGCCAGGAACTGGCCGGCGCCGTTCTTGATCTCAGCCTGCCCGAGGCCCGCGGCCTGGGTCTTGCTCAGGTAGCTGATGCCGATGTAGGCGATGCAGCCCTTGGTCGCGCCGCAGCCGGTTACCATGCCGCCGTTGCCCGACTCAGCCAGCGCCCCTGACACGCTCGGCCAGCTCACGGTGGTGCCGATCTGCGACGACGGCCACGCGCTCGGGTCCTGGGCGTTCAGGTAGCTAGTGAACAGGAACGTGTCGCCCGAGCCGTCCGACCGGTGCAGCGGGACGATCGTCAGGTTCGGCAGGCTCGCGCCCGGGTTCAGCGCCTTGATCGCCGAGTCATCCCAGTTCGTGATCTTGCCGGTGTAGATCTCGGCCAGAACCGTGCCGTCCAGCTTGAGCGGTGCGTGCAGGCCGGGCACGTTGTAGTTGATCTGCTGGGCCGAGATCGCCAGCGCAATGTTCATCAGGTCCGGATAGGACGTGGTGTCACTGCTGTTGAGGAACGCATCTGAGGCGCCGATGTCGACGGTGCCCGTGGCGGCATCCGTGATGCCGGTGCCCGAGCCGGTGCCGCCGGTCTCGATAGTCACCAGCGGATCCTTCTTGCTGTTGACGAACTGCTTCTGGTACGCCTCGCTCCAGGTGCCCATCAGCGGGTACAGCAGGGTGCTGCCGGTCTCGGTCACGACCTCAGCCGTCGTGTTCGGGGACGTCGGCAGTGCCGGGCCGACCATCGCGGCGGCCGGCGGGCTGGACGAGCTGGAGGGCGAACTTGAGCCGCAGGCCGCTGCGAAGACCGAGAGCGGTACGAGGGCAGCCGCCGTGAATACCAGGCGGGTTCTCTTGGCCACCGGGGAATACTCCTTCATTTCTGCACGCTGATGCGTGTGTTACAGGTCTCGCACGCGGATGCGTGCGACTGGGACCCGCGCTGCTGCGCGAGCCTGGCGCCCGTGCGGGAGGAATGCAGTCCTTCCGCGCGGGTGGTCTGTGTCAGCCGAAGCGACCGGCCACGTAGTGCGCGGTCTCCTCCTCGGCCGGATTCTCGAATACCTGCCTTGTGTCGCCGTGCTCGACCATCCGCCCGCGGTTTAGGAAGATGGTCCGGTCCGACACCCGGTTTGCCTGGGCCAGGTTGTGGGTGACGATGATCACCGTCAGGTTCGGCGCCAGGGTTCTGATCAAAGCCTCGATCGATTCCGTCGCATTCGGGTCGAGTGCCGATGTGGGCTCGTCGAGCAGCAGCACGTCTGGGCTGATGGCCAGTGCTCTGGCCAGGCAGAGCAGTTGCTGCTGACCGCCGGAAAGCCGGAACGGCGAGTCTTTCAGCCGGTCTTTGACCGCGGCCCAGAGGCCGACCGCGGTGAGGTGCTGCTCGGCGACGTTGTGCATATCTTTCTTGCTGGCCATCTTGTGCGCCCGCGTGCCGGCCGTCACGTTGTCCATGATCGACATCGGGAACGGGTTCGGCCGCTGGAAGAGCATGCCGACCATCCGGCGCAGGGTCATCAGCTCCACGCCCGGATTCCAGATGCTGCGCCCGTCCATGACAACGTCGCCAGTGTGCCGGTAGCCGGTGACCTTGTCGTTCATCCGGTTGAACGTGCGCAATAGCGTCGTCTTGCCCGAGCCGGTCGGGCCGATCAGCGCCGTGACGACACCGCGCCGGATGTCGGTGGTGATGTTCGAGAGGATCGGCCGCTGACCGAAGCTGAGGGTCAGGTCAACGGCGCTGAGGGCGATGACGCCGTCGGCCGGGGGGGCCTGGGCCGGGGCGGTGGTGCTGACCGCCTGGCTGGCAGCGCCCTGGGTAGTCGGTGTCTCAGCCGGATCAGCCTCAGTTGACATTCCGCTGCCTCGCGTTGGGGGGACTTTCGATGATCGCCGGCAAGCTCACCCGCGCCGACGCGTCCTTTGTAGGAGGCGAAGGTAAACGAAAGTTGAACTAAGGGGTACCTACGAAGCAACGACCAGCTGTCAAATCGCAAAACGGAACCGGGGCGGCGTACCCGTACTAACCTGGGTACTCCGCCCCGATCTTGCCTGTCCGCGCAGGCGGGCTAGACGGCTACGTCCACCTTCCTGATCTCGCCGATCGCAGCCGTGACGCCTCGTTCGGCCCTGATCCCGCCTGGAGCGAGCACGCGCAGCGTCCAGTCTCCTGGTGCCGCGAAGAACTGGAAGCCCCCGTCGGCGGCCAGCGGCACCTCCGCCACGAACTCACCGCCGGAGTTGAGCAGCCGGGCATATCCCACTGCCACGGGAGCACCGTCCTGGGTAACGGTGCCCTGCACGACTGCCTGGTTCCCCGCGGACGTCACCCTGGGGGCGTCAGCCGGTGCCCCGCAGCCGTCAGCTGACCGGGCGGCCTGCGAAGCCTCGGTCATGACCCGTCTCCAACCTCGATGGGAACGCCTACCAGCGACCCGTACTCGGTCCACGACCCGTCGTAATTCTTCACGTTCGCGTGGCCGAGCAGTTCGTGGAAGACAAACCACGTGTGCGCGGACCGCTCGCCGATCCGGCAGTAGGCGATCGTGTCTCGGCCGAAGTCCACGCCCGCGTCGGCGTACAGGCCGCGAAGCGCGTCGTCTGACTTGAACGTCCCGTCCTCCTCCGCCGCCTTGGACCACGGCACGTTCCGCGCGGTTGGCACGTGGCCGCCACGCTGCGCCTGCTCTTGCGGAAGGTGCGCCGGCGCCAGGAGCCGGCCCGCAAACTCGTCGGGCGAGCGCACGTCGATCAGGTTCTTGTTGCCGATCGCTGCCACGACCTCGTCGCGGAACGCCCGGATCGAGGGATCCTGATCCCTGGCGGTGTAGTGAGTGGCGGCACGCGCTGGCACCTCGGTGACCAGTTCGCGCGAGTCCAGCTCCCACTTCTTCCGGCCGCCGTCCAGCAGCTTCACCTTGTCGTGTCCGTAGAGCTTGAAGTACCAGTACGCGTACGCGGCGAACCAGTTGTTGTTGCCGCCGTACAGGATGACGGTGTCGTCGCCTGCGATCCCGCGCTCGGACAGCAGGGCCTCGAACCCGGCCCGGTCCACGAAGTCCCGGCGCACCGGGTCCTGCAGGTCCTTCTTCCAGTCGATCTTCACGGCACCGCGGATGTGCCCCTTGTCGTAGGCACTAGTGTCCTCATCGACCTCGACCAGGACGATTCCAGGATCACCCTTATGGGCCTCCACCCAGTCGGCATCCACCAGCACGTCGGAACGGCTCATAGCTAAGTCCTCCTCTGGTAACTTTGCGAAATTTCGAGCGAGTTCAGTTGCGGCCAGCTCCCGCCAGGCCTGGCCATGTGCGCCGGATTGCCAGGTACATCTCACACCCGAGGCACAGCCCGAAGACGCCGTTCAGTACGGCCGCGAGCAGGCCAGCCGCCGCAGCCGCCATGCCCAGCGGCTGAATGCCAGCCGCGTAGCCGCTGATCCCGATCAGGCTGATCACCAGCCCGACCGCCTGAGCGAAGCGCGGCGGGGCCTCGGCTTCGAGTTCCTTCGGCGGGCCGAGCCGGGGCCTGACCAGCCAGCGGTAGACCAGGCCATAGGGCGAGTAGCGCAGGCCGAGCAGCGCGCCAAGCGCGAAGACAAGGGCCTGGGCCGTCAGCAGCCAGACATTCCCGGTGAGCAAGACGACGGCGAACACCACCATCGTGACGAGCGCGCCGAAGCGCGGTCCCCTCGGATCGATCTCCATCCGCCTACTCCTGGCTCGCTCGGCTTGAACTCAGGTTCGATTTAGCATCTCGATACTGCAGATATTCTGGCAATGGCGCCGCCGATGCTGAGCATCGGCAGGGCACCGCAAGCGGTAGGGTTTGCGACGTCCGCCTACTCCGGCAGCCGTCGGGCCCGGGTGCCGCGCACCGGCACGGCCGGACACAGGCAGGTCGCAACGCGACAGAAATCGACCGCGCGCCGCTTCGTCAGCCCGAGTTCTCGCAACGGGCTGCGACCGCGGCTGTCGGCGGGATCGCATGCAGGCACGAAGCCGATGTTATGCGGGCCGGGCGCCGCTGTCACTACCTTCATTCCCGGTCAGATATGTGGGATTAATCTCGCCCACTGCGCGTCCCACGGCCGCGATGACGTCGGGCTTTCGCGGCTGGCCCGATGCCCGCTTCACGATCCGGCCGCTGCCGTCGGTCACCAGCACGGTCGGGGTCCGCAAGACGTTAAGCCGGCGCACAAGATCGAGGTGGGTCTCAGCGTCGACTTCGACGTACTCGACGCCCTCGACCATGTTCGCAACGTCGGTCAGGATCCGCCGGGTGGCGCGGCACGGCGCGCAGAAGGCGGAAGAGAACTGCACGAGCGTGGCCCGCTCCCCCAGCGCCCCGCCTAGCTCAGCGCTGGTCAGCCGCCAGCCTGGCACGTCGGAGTCCTGGGCGGCCGCGGGTGGCATCGTCTCCTGCTGGCGGCCGGGCCCGCGGACGGGACGCCCGACGTCGCGTATCCGGCCGTTGCTCCGGCGCCACAGCACGCCGCCAGCGAGGGCGCAGGCCAGCGCCACGACTAGGGCAATCAGTCCGGGTGTCACGCGGGTACTAGCACCGGGCGACCCGGCGGCATTCCCGGCTCAGCTAGCCGGGATGGTGACCAGCGACATGCCCGCCGTCGTGATCTGGAAGCCGTTGATAGCGCCGGGAGCGACCCTGGAGGAAGCCGAGTACCAAGGGTTCGCATACCCGGCCTGGTTTACCGTCCAGGCGCCCGCGAACGACCGCCCGGTCCGGGTGATGACCCAGAACCGGCAGGGGGTGCCTGCCTTGATGCCGGTCACCTGGACCCGCATCGCTGTCCCCCACGCCGCCATGGAGTAGTCGACGCGCGCAGTGACGTGGGCGGCGGTGTTCACCCCGGTGGCAACGTCGACCGTAGGCTGGCGGTTTCCGTGACCGGTCAGGTCCATCACGGCGGCGGTACCGCCCACCAAGATCACGGCTGCGGCCGCCGCGGCCCCGACGCCGCGCCACATCCTCGCCCGGCGCCGCGCGGCAACATGCCTGAGCAGCGAGTTGAGCAGTTCCGGTGACGGTTCCGCCTGCTCCGGCAGGCTGGCGACGTTCCCCGCGAGCTTCGCGACATCGTCCTCGGGGACCCGGCTGAGCATCGCAGGCAGGCCAGCCAGGCCAGCCAGCTCATCCCGGCACGCCGAGCACACGCTCAAATGCTCGTCCACCAGCGCGCGCTCCGCGGGCTCGATGGCACCTACTACATACACGCCGAGCAGCAGCCGGATATCCCGGCACGCGGGGCTGTCGGCACCTGTAACGCTCATGGCGCTAGCCCCCGTTCCTCCAGTGCCAGTCTCAGGGCACGGAGTGCGTAAAAGGTTCTAGATTTCACTGTTCCAGCCGGTATCCCGAGGGCGGACGCCGCCTCGGCCACGGATTTGCCCCGGTAGTACGTCTCCAGGAGGACGCTCCGGTGCTCGGGCCGCAACTCGCCGAGCGCGTCCGCGACAGCCCAGGACTCGAGCGCGCGGTCGGCGTCGTCGGAGGCCGGCAGGACTTCAAGCGCAGCCTCTCCCACCTCGTGCGGCCGCGCGCGCTTCGCGCGGTATGCGTCGATGGCGAGGTTTCTGGCTACGGCGAAAAGCCAGGGCCGGGCCGGGCGGTCGGCGATGGCCTCGGGGTGCTGCCACGCGCGCAGCAGGGTCTCCTGGACGATGTCCTCCGCACGCTGACGATCGCCGCTCATCAGATGCATCGCGTACCTGAGCAGCGGTCCAGCGTGCTCGGTGTAGAGCGCGCGCATCAGGTCCTCGTCGGAGGGCATCCGCCGAGAATTCTTGGCTCCGGCGCTTCCGAGGCCTGCCATGCCTACTAGTACGTAGCCGATGCGGGAGCGGTTCACCACCTGGCTCAGCCACCGGCGAAAGGCGGCAGTATCTCGATCACCGCACCGTCGCTGAGCTGCACAGACTCGGCTGCCCTGCGCCCGACCGGTGCGCCGTCGACCAGGAAGGATGACCGCTCAAGTACCGGTTCCAGCCGCTCCCGGACGGCCAATTCGCCCGCCTGGGCCAGCGCCATCGCCAGCGTGTCGGCCGTGACCGTCTGCTCCGCTACCCCAGCCGCGTCCTTTGCTGCTGCCCAGTACCGCAAGGTCACCGTCGCCATGTCAGCTATCCTCGCTCATAGCGGGCCCCGACAACGACGACCCCGGGCGTGCATCCTCACACCGATGCGGTACTTGTTGCCGGCGCATGAAGCCGGAGGCCGGAGGTGGCACCGGTTGAGCACTGTGTTGCTGCTCACCAGCGCGCGCGAGTCGTCCGCGGAAATTCTGCCCTCGCTCGGGCTGCTTCCGTACGCCGTGCGGGTGGCGGGCGCCGCCGCCGAGCACGTCGCTGCCAGCAAGCCTGCGCCCGACGTCGTCCTCATCGATGCGCGGCGCGACCTGGTACACGCCCGGCGGGTACTGCGGGCGCTGCGGTCGGGTGGCAGCCAGCTCCCCGTGCTTGTCATCGTGACCGATGGCGGCTGGGCCGCCACTTCGGCCGACTGGGGAGCCGACGACTTCATCCTGCCGACAGCAGGCCCTGGTGAGGTGGAAGCACGCCTGCGGCTGGCGATCAGCCGTTCGGCGCAGCCAGCCGCACAGCAGCCGAACGAGATCCGCGCCGGCGCGCTCGTCGTCAACGAGGCCACCTACTCCGCCCGCGTGAGTGGCCGCGCTCTCGACCTGACCTTCAAGGAATTTGAGCTGCTGAAGTTCCTCGCTCAGTACCCGGGCCGGGTATTCACCAGGGCCCAGCTCCTCCAGGAGGTGTGGGGCTATGACTACTTCGGCGGCACCAGGACCGTCGATGTGCACGTCCGCAGGCTGCGGGCCAAGCTCGGGGCAGAGAACGAGGAGCTGATCGGCACGGTACGCAACGTGGGCTACCGGTTCGTGCCCGCCAAGCCACGCTCTGGCACGACGGCCGGCGACCGGGTCGGCCAGCCCAGCCCGGCCGGCGGACATCGGGACGACAGTTCCCCTCCGCCACGCCCCGCCGGGGGACATCGGGACGGCAGCGCCCGTGCACCGCGGCCGGCCGACGCCCAGCACGGTGCGATATATGCAGACCGGTAGCCAGGCGCCGGTTCCCGACGACATCGTGACCCGGGTGAGCGGCCAGATTTCGGCTGCGGACGCCGCCGCCGTTTTGGCGTTGGTGCAGCGGGCCGCCGACGAAGACGGAGTGGGCCCGTTGTCGGAGCACGTGATGCTGCACCTTCGCTACGGCGGG
>JASHUG010000428.1 GCA_030040155.1 Streptosporangiaceae bacterium
CGTGTCCAGACTCCCGTGACGTGCTCGGGCTTGGCGAGAACGGCGATGTCGCCGAGCGGGTCCGTGTCCAGCGTCAGGACGTCGGCATCGTATCCAGCCGCGAGGAGGCCGCTGCGCGGTGCCTGTGGTCCGAGAGTCTGCGGCGCGACCGCCGTGGCGGCGGCGATGGCCTGCAGGGGAGTCATGCCGAGCGTCACGAGGTGGGCGAGCTCGGTGCCGTTGTGCCCCCAGGAGTTGGGCAGATCCATCCCGGTCAGGCCGATGTCGGTACCCATCGCGATGGTGACGCCGCGCTCGATCGCCATCTGAACCGCCTCGGCGTGCCGCGAAGCGAGCGCGGTCAGCTTGGCCGCCGCGTACGGCGGAACGTCCTCCAGGTTCGCGAGGATGTCCTCGACGATGCTGCGGGTGGGCACGAGGATCATGTCGTTCTCGAGCATCCCGTCGCAGGCTTCCTCGTCCAGGTAGCTGCCGTGCTCGATTGTCCGCACGCCTGCCTCGATCGCCGCCATAATCCCCGGCTTGCCGTGGCAGTGCGCCGCGACCACCCGGTCGGCGAGTCCGGCGACTTCGACGATGGCGCGCAGCTCCGGCACCGTGAACTGCTGGTGGATGGGGCTGTCGACCTCCGACAGGACGCCGCCCGACGCGCACACCTTGATCACCCGCGCGCCGTTCCTTAGCTGCTCCCTGACCGCCCGCATGCAGTCGGCCGTACCGTCGGCGAGGCGCGCGGTGCCATCCGTCCGGTTCATCTCGTTGACGAAAAAGAGCGGGTAGCAGTGCAGGTCACCGTGCCCGCCGGTCGTGCTCAGGATGGCCCCGGCGGCGTAGATGGACGGGCCGTCAAGTACGCCCTCGGCCACCGCCCTGGCCAGGTGCACGCCGAGCCCGCCGACCTCCCGGACAGAGGTGATGCCGGCGTCCAGCGCGTTCCGCAGATCAAGCGCCGATCGCGCCGCCCGCAGCGCCAGCGGCTCTTGCACCAGCTTGGCCAGGTCGAACACCCGCGAGCCGATGAAGTGCGTGTGACAGTCCCACATTCCAGGCATGACGGCGGCGGCGGTCGTCACCTCGGCGGCAGGTGTCTCCGGTGCGTTTGCGGCCGGCCCGGCGTAGCTGATCGCGCCGCCATCGGCCACGACGACGCCGTCGGCCACCGGCTCGCCAGCACCAGGGATCAGCACTTCGGCCTCGATTCTCAGCATCCGGTCCTCCGTCGTCGTTAGTTCAGCCGCAGACAGTATGACCCAGATTCGGAGGCGATCGGCATGCGTGTAACCCGTCGCTCGCTTCCATGTGCTTCTCGAGGGGAACGAGGTGACGCCCGCCTCGGCCGGGTCCGTCAGCACGAGCAGCACCGGGCGCAACCAGGGCGTGCGGTGCCGCTGCCAGTCCCTACCGCGCGGCGCGTCGGGGCTCCGCTCCGCCCGGCAATAAGGCGATACTGAGCGAGATGGGCGCTGCCTGCGGGAATGGCGCGCGAATTGGACGAGGTGATCAACCGCCAGGCATAGCAGGCACGCCCGAAGCGCCAACTTTCTGGTGGTATCTGAATGTGGGGCCGCGAATGCAGTCCGTAATGCGCTATACAGGTCTGAGTGCAAGGGAGCAAGATGCGGTCAGCGGAGCGGCAGCCTGCCCGGTCCGGCCAGCAGGCGCTGCAGGAAAGCGTCGCTCGCTTTCGGCGGTTCGCTTCGACTGCTCCGCTGCCCGTTAAGGTACTGCTCCTGCTCGCCGTCGTTGCGGCGTCGCCGTTCCTGGTGATTGGCGGGCTGTTTTACGCCCCCTATGGGCTGTCAACCAGCAATCGCTCATGGCTTGCGTCTGCAGCCGTCGCATGCTGGGGCATCGTTTTCGTTGCTGTACTCGGGCGCGGCGCAAACTGGCCTCATCTCCTGCTCCTGCTCTTGCCAGTGGGGATGGCGCTGGCCGCGCACGCTGGCGCGCTGAGCCGCGGATTCGTGCCGTGCCGAACGGTGGCGCTCAGCCTGATCTGGTCACTGCCGGTCGGCGTGCTCGTGTTCAGGTACTGGCATGGCCAGCCGTACGCGGGGCCCGCCGTCGCGTGGCTCATCGCGGTCATCGTGCTGGCGTGGCGGCTGGCGAGGGTCGCGCAGCAGGCCCGGGTGCGGTCGGTCGCTACCGCGCTTGCCGCCCCTTATGGCTGGAGTCCGCAGGCATACGGGCAGGGCGGATCGGCGGGCACGCAAGCCCGCGGTCAGAAGACGGCGCCGGGCGCGCCGGTCCGGGTGGCGCAGGCGGGCGACGGGCTGCGCGGCAGCACCGCTGCCGCGCCCAGCCGGGTTCATTCGGCCGCCGACTGGCCACAGATCAGCGTCGAGGAAGCGATGGCAGAACTCGACGCCATGGTCGGCCTCGACGCCGTGAAGAACCAGGTCAGATCCATCACTGCCGCGGTCGAGGCAGCTCGGCGGCGAGCCCTGGCCGGGCACGGCACCGACAAGCCCATGCAGCATTTTGTCTTCCTCGGCCCGCCGGGCACGGGCAAGACGGCCGTCGCCCGGATCATCGCGAAGATCTTCTATGCGTTCGGGCTGCTCGATTCGCCTGCGGTCGTCGAGGCGCAGCGGGCCGACCTGGTGGGGGAGTACCTGGGCGCGACAGCGATCAAGACCAACGACCTCGTCAACTCCGCCCTGGGCAAGATCCTGTTCATCGACGAGGCCTACAGCCTGGTCAACGAGGGGGACGGGCAGGGCGACCGGTTTGGCCACGAGGCCGTGCAGGCGCTGCTGAAGCGAGCCGAGGACGACCGGGAGAACCTCATCATCGTGCTGGCAGGCTACGAGCGCCAGATGGAGAACTTCCTGGCCTCTAACCCCGGCCTGAACTCGCGTTTCGGCCTGCGGATCAAGTTCCCTGGCTTCAGCCCGGCCGAGCTCGAGGCGCTGGCCAACCTTGCCCTGCAGACCAAGGGCGAGCTCCTCGATCCGGATGCCAGGCCGGTGCTGCGCCGGATCTTCGAGGAGATCGGCCGACGGCGCCTGGCCGACGAATTGGGTAACGGCCGCTTCGTCCGCAGCCTGCTGGCCAAGGCCGGCCAGCACCGGGACGTGCGGGTGATGGCAGGCCCGGCCGAGCCGTCATCGGCCGATCTGGTGACGTTGCAGGGGCCAGACATCGACCTGGCCTACGCCGAGCTGACAGCGAGATTCCGCGGCTACAGCGAGACGCCGACGGTGGAGAGTGCGCTGGCCGAGCTGGATGCGCTGGTCGGGTTGGAGCCGGTGAAGCAGCAAGTACATGAGATCGCGGCGCAGCTCCAGGTGGCCAGGATGCGGGCCCGCCAGGGACTGGTCAGCCAGCCCCCGGTCAGGCACTTCGTGTTCAGCGGGCCGCCGGGCACGGGCAAGACGACCGTGGCCAGGATCATCGGCCGCATCTTCGCCGCGCTCGGCCTGCTGGTTCGGCCCGAGGTGATCGAGGCGCACCGCGCCGATCTGGTCGGCGAGCATCTCGGCTCCACCGCCATCAAGACGAACAAGCTGATCGACTCCGCGCTCGGCGGAGTGCTGTTCATCGACGAGGCTTACGCGCTACATAACGAGGCGTACTCGGGGGGCGACGCGTTCGGCTCAGAAGCGGTCGCCACGCTGCTCAAGCGGGCCGAGGATGACCGGGACCGGCTGGTCATCGTATTGGCCGGCTATACGCAGGACATGGAGCGGCTGCTGCGCAGCAACCCGGGGCTGGCATCTCGGTTCAGCACCAGGATCACGTTCCCGAGCTACGCGCCCGCGGAGCTGACCAGGATTGCGGAGGCCATCGCGGCGCAGGCCGGCGACAGCTTCGATCCCGAGGCACTTCCGGTGCTCTCCTCGATCTTCACCACGGCCTGCGCGGAGGGCCGGATCGACGAGCTGGGTAACGGCCGGTTCGCGCGGTCGCTCTTCGAGCGGGCCTGCGCGATCCGCGACCTGCGGATCTCCAGGAGTGGCGACACCGCCACCGCCGAGGACCTCACCACGGTGCTGGCCGCCGACGTGCAGGCCGGCTACCGCCAGCTCACCAGCTCATCCTGACCGGATCGCCCCGGCCGTCAACGGCCGGCCAGCCGGAACGTGACGTCCTGACCGGGCCGCAGCTGAGCCGCGGTGTCGACGTGGGCCGATCGGACGACCGCGATGACCGGATAGCCGCCTGTGGTCGGGTGGTCGGCCAGCAGCAGTATCGGCTGGCCGTCGTGAGCTACCTGCAGCGAGCCGGTGGCCATCCCCTCGCTGGGCAATTCCGCGACCCGGCGCCGCTCAAGCCGCGGGCCCGCCAGCCGTAGGCCGGTGCGATTGCTCGCGGCCGTGACCTGGTACGGGCCACTGGTCAGCGCGTCCAGGGCGGCCCGCGTGAACCAGTCGTCCCGCGGGCCGGCTAGGGCCTGCAGCTCGACGGTCGCGTCGGGTGTCCGCAGCACCGCCTTGGCTTGCGGGTCAGGCTGCCCCCGCACGGACTGCCGCGGACCGAGCGCGAGAACGTCCCCGGCCCGGAGGGGGGCCGGGCCGAGACCGGAGAGCAGGTCGGCCGACCGGCTGCCAAGTACCGGCGCGACATCAATCCCGCCGTCCACGGCCAGGTAGCTGCGCAGCCCGGCGACCGGCGAGCCGAGCCTGAGTACCGCCCCGGCCGGGATGGTGAACGCGGCGCCGCAGGCCGGCTCGGACTGCTGCCCGGACCCGGCACGCAGCCGCAAGGGCGCAGGCGCGCCGGTTACGGCAACGACCGCGTCGCAACCGAACCGCACGCCTAGGCGGCCGAGCGTGACCTCGAGCCCGGCCGCCGCGGCCTCATTCCCGACCAGCGCATTCGCCAGGCGCAAGCTGCCCGCGTCGGCCGCGCCGCTGTGCGGCACGCCGAGGTCGGCGGAGCCTGGCCGGCCCAGGTCCTGGATCGTGGTCAGCGGCCCCGGTTGCAGGACCTCGACGGTCCGGCCGCTGGCCGGTCCGCTGGCCGGCACAAGCCCGGCGGCGGGCGGGTCCAAGGCCACGACGGCGTCGGGCAGGTGATCCACGGCGCTGAAGCGCACGCGCGTGCCTGGCGCGAGCAGCGCGGGGGGCGATCGCTGCGGGTCCCAGAGCCTTGCATCGGTCCGGCCGAGCAGCCGCCAGCCACCCGGCGACGTTGCCGGGTAGACGGCCGCCAGGCCGCCAGCGATTGCGACCGAGCCCGCCGGGACTGATACCCGCGGAGTGTCGAGGCGTGGTATCCGGCGCAGCGCCGCGTCGAGCCCGGTGAGATAGCCGAAGCCGGGCATGAAGCCGAGCCAGCCGACGCGGTAGTGCGCTGCCTGGTGGCTGGCGATCACCTCGCTGACGGGCAGGCCGGCCAGCTCCGCCACGTCGGCCAGGTCTGGCCCGTCGTAACGGACGCCGATCTCGACCACGGGCGCGGTCGCCGTCGCGGTGTCCGCCGGCGTGGGCAGGCCGGTCAGGTGCTCGGACAGTTTCTCGGGATCCCAGGTTCCCGGCTCGACCGTGACCAGCACCGTGCGGGCGCCGGGTACCACGTCACGAACGCCTCGCAGCCCCGCGGCGCGGATCGCCACTGCGAGCTGGGCAGCCGAGTCGCTGTCGGCCAGGTCGAGCAGCACCGCGGCGTCCCCGGCCGGGAACGCATCCATCACGCAAACGACGCTAGCGTCACGCCGGCCTGCTCTAGCGCGGCCCGTACCGCCCAGGCCAGGCGGACAGCGCCGGGCGTGTCGCCGTGGATGCACACCGAGCGCGCGCTGATCGCCAGCTCCTTGCCGCTCACCGAGTGCAGCGTCCCGTGGATCACCAGGCCCTTCACCCTGGCCGCGACGGTGGCCGAGTCGGTCAGGACGGCTCCGGGCGTGCCCCGCCTGACTAGCGTTGCGTCGTCGTTGTAAGCCCGGTCGGCGAACGCTTCGGCGACGGCCGGCAGGCCGACCCGCGCCGCCGCGGCCGCCGTTTCCGAGCCGGGCAGCGACAAGACCGGCAGCGTGTTGTCGTAGCTACTGACCGCCGCGGCGATCGCGGCTGCCTGTTCTGGGTCGCGTGCCGCCCGGTTGTAGAGAGCCCCGTGCGGCTTCACATAGCTGACCCGGCCGCCTTCTGCCTTGGCGATGCCGTCCAGCGCGGCCAGTTGGTACAGCACCTCGGCGGCGAGTTCCTCCGGCGGTACGGTCATCTCCCGGCGCCCGAATCCGGCCAGGTCGTGATAGGAGACCTGCGCGCCGATTGCCACGTCGCGCGCGACCGCGTTGGCGCAGGCCCTTCTGATGGTCAGGGGGTCACCGGCATGGAAGCCGCAGGCGATGTTGGCGCTGGTCACGATCTCGAGGAGCGCCTCGTCGTCGCCGAGCCGCCAGGCCCCGTAACTTTCCGCGAGGTCTGCATTCAGGTCGACGACATGCCCGTCGCCGGAGCCGGCCGCGGCATCGGCCGAGCTGGCCGGTCCGGTCGGCTTTCCTGTCACCCCCGCTCCTCCGGCGGCAGGTCGGCCAGCGCAGCGGCGATGTCGCGCTCATGCGGGCCAGCCTCGGCAATGGTCTCGATCAGCGCGTGCTGCACGTCGTGCCGGTTCTCGCCCAGGTCGAGCAGCCGCTGGGCCGCGTCCCATAGCTCGGGGGGATCGCCCCGCCAGAGCCGGTCGGCGAGCTCGACGTGCTGCTTAATATGCTCGCTGCTGGCCCGCGGGGCGCCGGGCTCGTCATGATCAGCGGCGAGCAAGGTCGGCCGGTCGGCGAGCGTGGCCGGGTTGAGCGTGGCCAAGTCGGTGCCCAGGTAACTGCCGCGCAGCAGCGGGAAAGCGAACACGCGCCTGGCCAGCGCCTCCAGGTCACCGTCGGGCAGCAGCTTGCCGACCATGTCCGGCTCGAGCCCGAAGGACTCCGGATCCCGGTAGGCGGTCGCGAACGTGCGCATTGCCTCGAACACCGAGTCCAGCGTCGCGACCACCGAGCCTTCGGACAGACCGGACTTCGGCCCCGCCCAGCGGACCCAGGCCAGCATCACGTGCGGCATCGCGTCCTGCTCAGCCCGTGACAGCACCACCTTGCGCGGCAGCCAGTCGAGCAGGAAAGTCTCGGCCTTAGCCGGGCTGACCCGCAGCGGCCGCCCGAAGTCCCGGTCGCAGCCGTAATCGACGATGTGGTCGGCGCACCGGCTGGCGGACTCCCGGTCGGACAGGTCCTCGGCCTCGTCGGAGGCCAGGAACGCCGCAACCAGCATGGCCCGGCGGTCCTTGCGCCAGTGCTGCCGCCTGGACAAGGCCGTCACGGCCGGCGGCGGACCCTCGGTTGAGGCACCGACCCGCAGCGTGGGCGGCAGCGTGCGGACGCGCGCGCGGATGAATGCGTGGTAGGAGGGGAACGAGGCGCTCACCGGGGGATCGGCGGCCTCCTCGGTCGCAGTCATCCCGGCCGCCAGTATGCGTCGGGCCTGGGGCGGGTCGATCTGCGTGAACGTCGATCCCGTCCCGCTGGAGTCCCGGCAGTAGTCCAGCAGCTTCGCGACCTGCGAGGTGACCCAGCCGTCTCTGGCCATCCCGCCCGCGTTGTAGTCGACCACGACAACGAGCGCGTGCTCTTCCTGGCCGGCGTAGCTGAAGACGCAGACCACCTCGTCCCGGTCGCCGTAGACGTCCGAGTTCACGTAGCACTCGGCGGCCTCGACCGCGCCGACATGCTCGGCCCAGGCTGTCCTGGCGACCCCTCGGTCGATCAGGGCCAGCGCCGCCTGCTCGGCCTGGGCGGCCTGCCGGGGCGTGCCCAGGCAGGCGACCCCAGACAGCAGGGCCAGCGCCGCGGGGCTGCCCTGCTGGGCGGCGTACCGGACCAGTCCCTCGCCGACCAGTTCCTCGATGTCCGCGCGCCGGCGAGCGCCACGGCGTCCGCCCTGCTGGCCCCACCAGGTGCCGAGCAGCTCGCTGACCATGAGTTCCGCGTCGAGCGGGCTCCGGACGGCCAGCAGTTCACGGGCCGCGCGGAGCATCTCGGCGAAAAGGGCGTTCGGCGGTGGCCCGGTCAGCCCAGGGCCGACACGACGGCGCCCTGGGGCGGGCCCAGATTGGCCCGGCTGCCCCCGGTTGCCTGCGGGATCTCGACGTCGACTTTGGGGGCTCACCTGTCTAGCTTCGCAGATTTCGGGGCCAGGCATGCCATGCCTCGCCAGGCCGGCTCGTCCGATTTTGGCGGCGAGTGTTGTTTCACCCAGAACGTACTACAGACAGACGCGGTGGTTCTGCCCGTCTATCAAGCGAAAGCCGTATTAGTCCGGTAGCGTCCTACTGGGTAGGTCCGGCTGTCAGTCGGCCCGCCCGCTGGCCGTACCGGGCCGGATCCCGGTGCGCCAGTACGACGGACGCGCGCGGGGGCGTCCCGGCCGGGACGACCCGAGGCAGCCCCCCTCGGCCGGAGGCCTGGTCCGGCAGGCCCGTGGCGTCGGCCATAATTCTGTTTCCGGACATAACTCCTCAAAGGAGCATGGCGACACGGGACGGCGACGGCCGGTTCCGAAGGAGAAGGACGGCGGTTCCTCATGCGAGGTGGAGTTGCGATGCGGCTGACCAGAACGCGCGGGAGCAGACGAGGGCGCGGGGTACTCGGCGTCTGTTGCGCGGTGGCAGGGCTCGCGGTCGTGGTGGCCGCGTGCGGCCCCGTCGGGTCGGGAGCGTCCTCATCAACGGTCGGGACGACGCCCACCAACGGCGGCACCGCGACCTACGCCACGATCCCCGGCCTTTCGGCCACTTACATCTTCCCGTTCACTCCGGGTGCCGATTTCTCCGCCACTAACAGCGACGACCTGCAGTACCTGCTGTACCGGCCGCTGTACTGGTTCGGCGATGGCACGCAGCCGACCCTGAACCCGCAGCTCAGCCTGGCCGATCCGCCGACATTCAACGGTCGCACGGTCACGATCACCCTCAAGCCGTACCGGTGGTCCAACGGCCAGCCTGTGACCGCGGAGAACGTGATCTTCTGGATCAACATGGAAAAGGCGGAGGAGACCGCGGCCAGCGGCGCAGACGAGTATGGCGGGTACGTCGCTGGAACTTTTCCCGACAACATCACCGGCTGGCGCGCGATAAACACGCACACGCTAGTGATGACCCTCAGGGGCAGTTATGGGCAGGCGTGGTTCACCGACAACGAGCTCAGCCAGATTACGCCGCTGCCCTCGGCCTGGGACGTGACCGCGTCGGGCACCAAGGGCGGCTGCGAGCGGGCCATCTCGGGCTGCCAGGCCGTGTACAACTACCTGACCAGCGCCAGCGTGGGACCGGCCAATCCGGTCAAGTGGGGCGGCTCCCCGATATGGAGCGTCGTCGACGGCCCTTGGCAGGTGACCAGCGCGACCGCCCAGAACCAGGTCACGATGCGGTACAACACCATGTACTCAGGCCCGGCCGCAGCAAATCACGTCGATACCTTCATCCTCGAGCCGTTCGCCTCCGAGCAGGCCGAGTTCAACCAGCTTCAGGACCCAGGTAACAATCCGGTCGACGTCGGTTACCTCCCGACGGTCGATGCTCCCGTTCCCGCCGCGGGTTCGCAGGTCGGCTCGAACCCGGTCTCGCTCACCAACTACAAGCTGACGGTCATCTACCCGTGGATGCTCAGCTATTACCCCTATAACTGGCAGAACCCCACGGTCGGCCCGATCTTCAGCCAGCTGTACTTCCGGCAGGCATTCCAATCGCTGCAGGACCAGGAAGGCGTGGTCAGCGGCCCGATGCACGGTTACGGCAAGGTCACCATCGGCCCGGTCACCGACTACCCGGTGACGCCGTACCTGTCGCGCAGCCTGGAGATGCAGGGCGACCAGTGGACGCTCGATCCGTCGAGGGCGGATCGCCTCTTGAGCACGAACGGCTGGCACGTCAGCACAACCGGCGGAACCACCTTCTGCGCTCACGCGGGCACCGGGCCTAATGAATGTGGCGCGGGCATCAAGGTCGGCACGAAGCTGGACTTCACCATGATCTATGCGGCTGGTGTCGACTGGATGGAGTCAGCGGTCAAGGAACTGGTCTCAAACGCGTCACTGGTCGGCATCAACATCACCGCTACTTCCCAGCCGACGAACACGGTGGTCAGCACCGCATTGGGCGGTGCGCCCGATTCGTGGGAGCTGGCGGAGTGGGGCTCGTGGACCTACTCCCCGGACTTCCTCCCGACGGGCGAAGAGCTGTTCATGAAGAGTCCTTTCGGCGGGTTCTACAACAACCCAACCAATAACGCCGACATCGAGAAGACCCTAACGGCGCAGACCACGAGCACGTTCGACCAGTCGATGCACACGTGGCAGGTCTACCTGGCGAAGGAGCTCCCTGTCGTCTGGACTCCCAACGTGGCGACGCTGGTCGAGTCGGCGGACAACCTGGTCATTGGTCCGCAGAGCTCGACGCTGACGATCAACCCGGAAGACTGGTACTACGTGAAGTGAGCTTGGAACGACGGCGGCCAGGCGGGCTGATCCCGTGACTGCCTTCCTGGCTCGCCGAATGCTGCAGGCGATCGCCGTAGTCATCCTGGTGACGCTGATCGTGTTTACCCTGCTGGAGCTCGCGCCTGGCCCGGATCGCGCGGCGGTGGTCGGGACCGCCGCGCACAGTCAGTTCCTGGTCCAGTACCTGAGCTGGCTGGGCCAGGTACTCCACGGCAATTTGGGAGTAGTTTCCGCAGGCGGCGAGTCGGTCGCTGCACTTCTCGCGACCAGCCTGCCCAGGACGCTGATTCTGGTCGGCTTCTCCACGCTGATCGCGCTCGCCGTCGCCATCCCGGCCGGGATCTTCCAGGCCGCGCGCCCGAGTTCAGTCACCGGCCACGGGCTGCGCGTGCTTACGTATGTGTTCTACAGCATGCCGGCCTTCGTACTCGGATCGGTTTTGATCTTGTTCCTCGGCGTCGGCGCCCGCTGGTTCGGGGCAGAGGGCCCGCAGTATGCCGGCCTCGGCCAGGTGATAACCGACTGGCGGGACCTGACCCTGCCGGTGCTGACCCTGGCGCTCGGGACTATAGCGATCTTCGCCAGGTACATGCGCTCCGCGGCGGCCGACAGTCTCGATGAGGAGTACGTGGAGGCGGCCAGGGCCAGGGGCGCGGATGAGCGGCGGGTGCTGCTGCGGCATGTCTTGCGCAACTCGCTGGTACCGGTGGTGACGCTGCTCGGGCTGAGCATCCCGCAGATACTCGGCGGGGCGCTGGTCGTGGAGAGCCTGTTCAACTTTCCCGGCGTGGGCTTCCAGATCTGGCAGGCAGCGCAGAACCACAACGTCCCTGTCATCCTCGGGTTCACGCTCGTATTCGGGGTCGGAGCGGCCATCGGTTCGCTCCTGGCCGACATCGCCTACGCGCTGCTCGACCCGAGAGTGCGGTACGCACGGGCATGAGTGCGGGTCAGGTTAGGTCGGCCGACGGCGAGTCCGGGCCGCGGGGGCGCGTCGGCTACCGGAGCGGGAGTCACGTGCAACTCGCGCCGGCCCGGAGCGGCAGAGGCCGTCACGCGGGCGCTGCGCCCCCAACGCCTGGACAGGCGGTCGCCGACCAACTGCCGCTCGCCGCCGGCTGGCTACGACGTGCGCTCACGGTCGCGAGATCGAACCCCATGGGGTCCGCGGCCGTGGCGATCCTGGTGGCGATGTTCGCCTTCTGCTTCCTCGGCCCGCTCGTGTACCACACCGACCAGGTGCACGTGTTCTTCAAGTTCGCCAACCTGTCGCCGGGGGCCGGCCACCCGCTCGGCACCGACGCGGACGGCGATGACGAGCTCGGCCGCGTCATGGTCGGCGGTCAGGCCTCGCTCGAGGTCGGGATCGCGGCGGGCTTGCTGGCCGCGTTCCTTGGCTCGCTCTGGGGTGCCGCGTCCGGGTACTTCGGCGGAGTCACGGACGCGGTCATGATGCGGATCGTCGACGCCGGCATTGCGATTCCGACCATCGTGGTGCTGCTGCTCATCGTGACGATCTACCGGCCGACGGAGCCCGTGCTGGTGCTGGTGATCGCCGCCACCTCCTGGCTCAGCACCGCCCGGCTAGTCCGGGCGGAAGCCCTGGCCCTGCGGACGAGGGAGTATGTGCAGATGGTGCGCGTGATGGGCGGCGCCAGCCCGCGGGCGGTGCTACGGCACATCGCGCCGAACGCCCTCGGCACCATCGCCGTCAACGTCAGCTTCCAGATCGGCAACGCGATCCTCATACTGGCCACGCTCAGCTACCTTGGCCTTGGCGTCCAGTTCCCCGCCGTGGACTGGGGCAACATGATCTTCTCGGCGGTCCAGACCATCTCCAGCGGATACTGGTGGCAGATCGTCTCGCCCGGCGTCGCGATCATGCTGGTCGTGGTCGCGTTCACGATGCTCGGCGACGCGCTGCGCGATGGCTTGAAGTCGAAGTCCAGGGGACGCTGATGGCCGACCTGCTGACGATAACCGACCTGCACACCGAGATCCGGCTCTCCGGCGCCACCGTTCGGGCAGTCAACGGGATCAGCCTGTCGCTGGCCGAGGGTGAGTGCCTGGGGCTGGTCGGGGAGTCAGGGTGCGGGAAGACCATGACCGCGCGGTCGATCCTGCGGCTGCTGCCGCCCGGCGGAATGATCACGTCGGGCGCGATCGAGCTGGACGGCACCGATCTGGTGCAGTTGCCCGAGGAGCTGATGCAGCAGATCCGTGGCAGCGACATCGGCACGATCTTCCAGGATCCGTCTACCGCCCTGAACCCCACGATGACCGTCGGCACCCAGATCGCCGAGTCGGTCGTCGTGCACAAGGGCGCGGACAAGCAGGCCGCGCTGGCGCGGGCCATCGACGTGCTCCGCCTGGTCAGGATGCCGGAGCCCGAGCGCGTCGTCGGCCAGTACCCGCATGAGCTGTCGGGCGGCATGCGCCAGCGGTCCCTGATCGCCGCGGCGATCGCGTGCGAGCCCCGCCTGCTCATCGCGGATGAGCCCACAACCGCCTTGGACGTAACGATCCAGCGGGAGATCCTGGAACTGCTCGACGAGCTTCGCCGCGACCTGGGCATGGCCGTCATCCTCGTTACTCACGACCTCGGCGTGATCGGCGGCCGGACCGACAAGGTTGCCGTCATGTATGGCGGGCGGATCGTCGAGTACGCCGCCACCCGCTCGGTCTTCGCGACGCCGCGCCACCCGTACACCGAGGCGCTGTTCGACGCGCTACCGGAGCTCGCGGTCAAGGGCAGTCGAGCGCTCTACAGCATTCCTGGCCGGCCGCCCGACATGCGCACGGAGTCAGCGGGCTGCAGCTTCGCGGCACGCTGCCGGTACGCCCAGGACTGGTGCTCGGCGCACGCGCCCGAGCTCGACGGCGATCACCCCGGCCACTCTTATGCGTGCTTCTTTCCCGTCAGCTCCGTCTTCGGTGGCGGTCAGGCGGCCGCGGCGATACCAGTCAGCGCCTGGCTCAGCGGTCACGACCCGTCGCCCCGGCGGTCGCCTGCCGCTGACGGGAATGGTTCGTCGAGCGGGCCGCTGCTGCGCGTCACCGGCCTGGTGAAGGACTACCCGGTGACTGCCGGTCTGCTGCGCCGCAAGGTCGCCGCTGTGAGCGCCGTCGCCGATGTCAGCTTCGAGCTTGCGGCGGGCGAAACGCTGGGCTTGGTTGGGGAGTCGGGCTGCGGCAAGACGACGGTTGCGCGGCTGCTCGTGGGGCTGGAGCAGGCCGACGCGGGCTCTATCGACTTCGCCGGGACCGACCTGACTCAGCTTTCGACCCGCCAGCGCCGCGCTCAGGCCACCGGCATTCAGCTGATGTTCCAGGACGCGTTCGCCTCGCTCGACCCCATGATGCGAGTCCGCAGCATCCTGCGTGAGCCGCTGCTGATCCAGAAGGCCGGCCGACGGCGCAGCCACCGTCGGCAGGTAAACCGGATACTGGACGAAGTCGGCCTGCCGGCGGACGCCGCCGACCGGTTTGCCCGTGAGTTCTCTGGCGGCCAGCGGCAGCGGCTGGCGCTGGCCAGGGCGCTCATCCAGCGTCCAGCGCTGATCGTCGCGGACGAGCCCGTCTCCGCGCTGGATGTCTCGGTGCAGGCGCAGATCCTGAACCTGATGCGCAAGCTACAGCGCCAGTACGGGCTGAGCTACCTGTTCATCTCGCATGACCTTTCTGTGATCCGTTACATGGCGGACAGCATCGGCGTGATGTATCTGGGCAAGCTCGTCGAGGTTGGCCCGGCCGAGGCCATCTGCGCGGCGCCTGGCCACCCCTACACGCGCGGCCTGATCGACGCCGTCCCGGTCGTGACGGCTGACCCGGAGGCTGCGCAGTTCGGCGGCGGCCTGTCCGGCGAGCCGCCCGCCGCTACCGATCCGCCGTCGGGCTGCAGGTTCCATCCCAGGTGCCCGCTGGCGCAGGAGATTTGCGCACGGCAGGAGCCCCAGTTGCAGCCGCATTCGGCCGCTGGCCAGTTCGTGGCCTGCCACTTCCCGCTGGAGGAGGCGGTCAGCAGCCCGCCGCCGGCGGGCGCGGCTGACCTGCCCGCCGCGCCGAGCTTGTCGTAGGCACCTGACCCGACCCACCGCAGCCGCCCGCTCGTCGGCCGGCCAACGCCTGCTTGCGCGGCAAGCGCCCGCTCGTCCGCTTGCGCGGCAAACGGCCTTTTCGCGGCGAAGCCGACCGCCTTTAGCCTGACAAATCCCCACCGGGCGGTAGCCGTGTACGGGTAGTGTCGCCGGCACGGCACCAGGATTCCGCAGCCATGCGAGCGCGAGTCGATTTGCCCGACTTGTTCGGCCGGGCGGCTCGCGGTCCGAGCTGGGCCGGAGCGCGGGCTCCGGTGGCGGGGCGGACGGGGCCGGCGCGGGCACCACGGATTCCGCAGGAGCGCCTGCGCGGCCCGTAGCTCGGCAAATAGGCCGTCACAGGCACCAAGATGTGGCCGGTCAGCTTCTTGCACTCGTTATTGCCGCTAGCCTTCTTGTGTCCGCAGTGAGCAGGAAGGAGCTGTTCGATGGCTAGCCATCGGCAGAACGCGGGGTGCTCGGCGTGAGCACTGGCACGTCCGTGCCCCGGCCGCGAGTCTCCGGACTGGACGTCTCGGACTCGGCGGTACTAGCCACATTGCTTACCGAGGCGCCAATCGGGTTTGCCTTTATAGACGCTGACCTGCGCTTTCGCCGGATGAACCAGACAATGGCGGACCTAACCGGTAACACGGCTACCGACCACATTGGCCGGACTACGGCCCAGATGTGGCCATCCGACCTGGCCGAGGCCGCTGCCGCTGCGATGCGGCGCGTGCAGGCTGGCGAGAAGCCGGCCCCGACCACGGAGCACGCAGTCGCGGTCGGTGACCAGCTGGCCACCAACGGCGGCCATGATCGAGCAGCCGGCGAGAGCCTGAAGCCGCAGGCACGGCAATGGAGCTTCTCCTGGTTCCCCTCGCAGGACAGCGACGGCGATGTGAGCGGGGTGGCCGTGATCGCCGTCGACGTCACCGAGCAGCACCAGGCGGCCGAGGCGCTGCGCCGCAGCGAGGAGCGGTATCGCTCACTCGTTCAGGCCGGAGCCCAGGTCGTGTGGGTGACCAAGCCCGACGGCGAGATTGCCGAGGACTCGCCCGAGTGGCGCTGGATAACCGGCCAGACGGCCGACGAGTACCTGAGCAAGGGCTGGCTGGAGGCCATCCACCCGGACGACCGGGAGCGCGTTGAGACTGCCTGGCTGGCCAGCATCCGGTCCGGCAAGGTGTTCGACTCCCGATACCGCGTCCGCAGCCGGACCGGCTCCTACCGGCACTACGACGTCAGGGCCGTGCCGATCGAGCGCGACGGCGAGATCATTGAGTGGGTCGGCGCGAGCACGGATGTGACTGCGCAGCGGGAGGCCGAGGAGATGCGCGGCCGACTGACCGAGCAGCTGTCCGCGGCGGCCTTGCGTACGGCGAGGCTGCAGCAGGCCACCTCGATGCTGGCTGAGGCGCTGACGGTGGAGCAAGTAGTGCAGGTCATTACTGAGGTGGGCCGGTCGGCGCTCGGGGCTGAGCGGTCGGCCGTGGCCCTGCTCGACACCGAGCGGCTCAGGCTCCGCACGATCAACCCTGATGGCCTGCCCGGCAGCCCTGGCTCCCAGCTGAACGAGCTTCCGCTGTCGGCTCCGAGCGTGATGACCGCCGCGATCCAGGCCCGGCGCCCGCTGCTGCTGGAGAGTCCGGAGGCGCTGCGCCGGCAGTTCGATAACTCAGCCGGTGTCGCCCTGTTCCTCGAACACAGCGACGAGAAGGCGTGGGTCGGGTTGCCGCTGCTCGCCTCTGGCGCCTCGCTAGGGGCGCTCCGGTTCTCGTTCACCCGGCCGCGGCAGATCACCGAGGAGGAGCGGGTATTCCTCGAAGCCCTGGCCGGCCAGTGCGCGCTGGCGATGGAGCGGGCCACGCTCTACGAGCGTGAACACAAGACTGCGGAGACCCTGCAGCGCAGCCTGCTGCCCGACAGCCTGCCGACGGTCCCCGGCATCATGCTGGCCGCCAGGTGCCTGCCTGTAACCAGGAACATGGAGATCGGCGGCGACTGGTACGACGCCTTCCGGCTGCCCGACGGCCGTCTGGCCGTTGCGACCGGCGACGTCATGGGCAAGGGGCTCACCGCGGCCGCCGGCATGGGCCGGGTCCGTAACGCGCTGCGCGCGCTTGCGCTGACCGACCCCAGGCCAGCCGCCGTGCTGGCGGGCCTTGACCGGCTATTCCTTGCAACCGAGCTCGAGGAGCAGGTGACGACCGTCGCCTACCTGGTAGTTGATCCGGTCACCGGCGACGGGATGGCGGGGAACGCGGGTCACCTGCCGCCCCTGCTGCTCTCCGGTGCGGGGCCGCCCAGGCTCGATCCGACCGAGGCGGGCACGCCCCTGGGCTGGGCCAGCCCGCGGCAGCAGTACGAATTCCGGCTTCCGCCTGGCAACACCGCCGTGCTGTATTCCGATGGACTGGTAGAGAACCGCAAGCGCGGCCTCGATGCCGGCCTGGAGGAGCTGGTCGCGGTCGCGGCCAAGGCTCCTCCGACCGTCGCGGAAGATCCGGCGCAGTTGCTCGGTTACTTGGTAAATCGCATGCTTGCCGGATACGAGCAGGACGATGACGTCACGGTGCTCGTGCTAAGCGTGCCGGCGATGGACGAGCCGAGGCCGGTCAGGCCGCGCAAAGCGGGATCGTCGCGGAAGGGGAGGGCATGACGATTGCAGGTACCATTCCCGAGGCTGCGCTCTCAGCACGGTCGCTGCCGGCGCCATCGCCGGCCGCGTGGCAGCTGCCAGCACGGTCCGGACAGCAAAGGCGCTGGCCCGCAGTCGTACGACCTACCCGTTTGCTCCGCCTAAGGTGGTGGGCAGGAGAGAACCTCATGCTGGGCGTGCTCTCCTGCGCCAGGGTCCTGGTTTCCGGTTCAGTCCGGAGTACGGGATCTGCGCGGTAGGGTCCATTGCTCGCCATAAGGTTTGCCGGAGGGGTGGCAGTGTCGCCTGCTAGTTCGAACAGCCGGGTGCTGGGCGCACAGCGGTCTGCCATCCAGCGAAGGAAGGGGTGACCGCGGTGGCAAGCGCAGGCTCGGCGGCGCGGCGGCAGGCTCGGCCGTCGGCGCAGGGCGCACGCGTACCACAGCAGGCACGCGGCGGTTCTGCTGACGGTGCTGACCAGGCCGTAACGCTGGTGGTTGACGGGACCGCAGATCGGCAGGCGGTGCCTGCGGCCCGCCGGGCGTCCGGCACGAAGCAGCGGCGGACGTCGGCGAGATCCGCGGCTAATGGCAGCGAGGCCGAGGCGCCCGCGCCGCCCAAGCGTGGCGGCCGCCAGCGCCGCGGCGCTGCGAAGGAAAAGCAGGACGAGCAGGCAGCTAGTGATGTGGTGGGCAGGGGAGAGCATCGTGACAACGGGCGCAACAAGGTGACGGCGGAAGCCGGAGTAGCAGCGGAGGCCGAGCTGGAAGCCGATGCCGAGCTGGACGAGGCGACCGAGCTGGACGGTGACCCCGACCTGGCTGATGTCACCGATCTCGAGGGCGACCCCGACCTGACGGACGTCAGCTTCATCGACGTCGAGGCGGAACTCGACGACCTGTCGGAGCTGGAGGGCGACGATGCCGAGGCTGAGGACGACCTCGGCCTGGCCGACGTTGCCCCAGAGGACGTCGTAGCCGCCGACCAGCCCGAGGATGCCGACGGCACGGCCGGCCCGGACGCGATCGCGGAAGCGGACGGCACCGTCATCGTGGCCGTCGCCGTGGAGTCCGATGATGAAGCCTTCGTGTACGGCGACGATGACGAGGACCTGCCGGCGGCCCAGGTAGCCGTCGCGGGCGCCACGTCGGACCCGGTCAAGGACTACCTGAAGCAGATCGGCAAGGTTCCGCTGCTCAACGCCGAGCAGGAGGTTGAGCTGGCGAAGCGGATCGAGGCTGGCCTGTTCGCCGAGGAGAAGCTCGCCGACAGCCGGGACGCGCTGCGTCCGGACACCAGGATCGACTTGGAATGGATCGCCGAGGACGGCAGGCGGGCCAAGAACCACCTGCTGGAGGCCAACCTCAGGCTGGTTGTCTCGCTGGCCAAGCGCTACACCGGCCGCGGCATGCTGTTCCTTGACCTGATCCAGGAAGGCAACCTGGGCCTGATCCGGGCGGTCGAAAAGTTCGACTACACCAAGGGCTACAAGTTCTCCACGTACGCGACCTGGTGGATCCGGCAGGCGATTACCAGGGCCATGGCTGACCAGGCCAGGACGATCCGCATCCCGGTGCACATGGTCGAGGTGATCAACAAGCTAGCCCGCGTCCAGCGGCAGATGCTGCAGGACCTGGGCCGCGAGCCGACGCCGGAGGAACTGGCCGCCGAGCTGGACATGACCCCGGAGAAGGTCATCGAGGTGCAGAAGTACGGCCGCGAGCCGATCTCCCTGCACACGCCGCTTGGCGAGGATGGTGACAGCGAGTTCGGTGACCTGATCGAGGACTCCGAGGCGATCCAGCCGGGCGAGGCCGTGAGCTTCACGCTGCTGCAGGAGCAACTGCACTCGGTGCTCGACACCCTGTCCGAGCGGGAGGCCGGCGTGGTCTCGATGCGGTTCGGCCTCACCGACGGTCAGCCGAAGACCCTGGACGAGATCGGCAAGGTGTACGGCGTGACCAGGGAGCGGATCCGCCAAATCGAGTCCAAGACGATGTCCAAGCTCCGGCACCCGTCCCGGTCCCAGGTGCTCAGGGACTACCTGGACTGACGGCAACTGACGGCATGAGAAAGGGCCCCTGGCTGCGGTGGCAGTCAGGGGCCCCTTCTGTTGGCCTAAGCCAGTGGGCCTGGAAGTCCTGGTCAGGACGTCTCGTCCGGCTTGGCCAGAAGCCTGCCGGTCTCGTCCTGGATCTCGATCGCGATCTTGGCTAGAGCCTCTGCGTGCTTGCGGTTGTGATGAGCACAGAACAGCAGCTCGCCAGATCCGGGCAGGATTACGCGTACGTACGCGGGTGCCCCACATCGGTCGCACAGATCTAGGGAGTTAAGCGGCCTTGTAGGGGCTATTGCTCCGGTCATGTCGCCTCCTCACCTTTGGGACCTGTATGCCGACGCGTCGCCGGCGGCCCGTGCAACCAGTGATCTCTCAAGCATCACAACACTCGGGCAGGGCGTTTGTCATCCCCTGTTGGCTCCGAGTATGCCGAAGGCGAACATCCGCTATGCCCGGCCGTCCCGGCAGAGTGGTGGTCTAGGGGCTTGCCTGCTGGCTTGTCCCAGAGGCGCCTAGTATGTCGAGCGGCGGTCCGGCGTGGTGGCCCCGGCCACCCCGCCCGGCCAGCTAATCTGCGTGTAGGCCGTGGTTGGCCTGCCGTCCAGCGGGTAGCTGCCCGGCCCGACCGTTGTCCCAGGGAGCCTGCCGTGACCGCCCTCAGCACTGTCTCAGCTAGCACGGGGTCAGCTAGCACGGGGTCAGCTAGCGCGCGTCCCGCCCGTGCAGGATCCGCGAAGCGAGGCTCGGTGGCCGATGGGTACACGGCGCGGCATCTGACCGTGCTGGAGGGCCTGGAAGCCGTACGCAAGCGCCCGGGCATGTACATCGGTTCTACCGACGGTCGCGGCCTGGCGAAGTGCCTGGAAGAGATATTCGACAACGCGGTCGACGAGGCGCTGGCCGGGCATTGCAGCCGGATCGAGGTCACGCTGCACTCGGACGGCTCAGCCGAAGTGATCGATAACGGACGCGGGATCCCCGTCGACATCGAGCCGAAGACCGGCATGTCGGGCGTGGAGCTGGTGATGACCAGGCTGCACGCCGGCGGCAAGCTCGGCGGCGGTTCCTACACGGCCTCAGGCGGCCTGCACGGCGTCGGCGCTTCGGTCGTCAACGCGCTGTCCGGGCGTCTCGACATCGCGGTCCAGAAGGGTGGCTACGAGTGGTCCACCAGCTTCCGCCGTGGCGTCCCCGGGGAATTCGCTGGCCAGGGACCTGACGCCAAATTCAAGCCGGGCTCGGGGCTGCGCAAGGGCCGCAGGGTCGGCAAGGCCGCGACCGGCACGACCATCAGGTTCTGGCCGGATAAGCAGATCTTCGTACCCGGCGTCCAATGGTCATTCGCCGCGCTGGCCGAGTCCGCCAGGCAGACTGCATACCTGGTGCCGGGCCTGAGCATCAAGGTGGCGGACGAACGCTCGGAAGAGGCACGAACGCACCAGGTCGCGTCCAGGAGCGCGGAGCGAGGCGCAGAGGACGATCTGGCGGGCACTCAGGAGCAGGACGTCCTGCCCGAGTACGAGGCTGCCGCCGAAGACGAGATACTGCCGGGCGAGACCGGTGCGACTGCCGGCCATGCCGCGGTCAGCCCGGACCAGCGGAGTGCGGAGTTCCGGTTTGTCGGCGGGATCAGCGAGTTCTGCGCGCACCTGTCCAGTAAGGAACCTGTGACGGACGTTGTGCGGTTGGCCGGGTCCGGGCGCTTCACCGAGACCGTCCCGGTGCTCGATGACGCTGGTCACCTGACCCCAACCGAGGTCGAGCGGCAACTCGACGTGGACATAGCGCTGCGCTGGGACACCGGTTACAACACGACAGTGCTGTCGTTCGTGAACGTCATCGCCACCTCGAAGGGCGGCACCCACGTCACCGGCTTCGAGCGGGCCATCGTCCGCACCCTGAACGAGCAGCTCAGGGCGTCACGCCTGCTGAAGGCCGGCGAAGACGCGGTGATCAAGGACGACGTGCTCGAGGGGATGACCGCGGTGATCTCACTGCGGCTGCCCGAGCCGCAATTCGAGGGCCAGACCAAGGAGGTGCTGGGCACGCCGGCCGCCTCGCGGATCGTCGGGCAGGTGGTCCAGACCGAGCTCGGCAACTTCCTCGAGGGCCGGGTGCGCGGGAGCAAGCAGCAGGCCAGGGCCGTGCTGGACAAGGTTGTCGCCGCGGCCAAGACGCGCATCGCTGCCCGCGAGCACCGGGAGAATCAGCGCCGCAAGTCATTCCTGGCCAGTTCATCGCTGCCGGCCAAGCTGGTCGACTGCCGGTCAGCGGACGACCGGAGCGAGCTGTTCATCGTGGAGGGCGACTCGGCGCTCGGCACGGCCAAGAATGCCAGGGACTCGGAGTTCCAGGCGCTGCTGCCGATCCGCGGCAAGATCCTCAACGTGCAGAAGGCCTCGCTGGCCGACATGCTGAAGAATACCGAGTGCGCTTCGATCATCCAGGTGCTCGGCGCGGGCTCGGGGAACTCGTTTGACCTGGACGCGGCCCGTTACCAACGGGTTATCTTCATGGCCGACGCGGACGTTGACGGTGCGCACATCAGGACCCTGCTGCTCACCTTGTTTTATCGGTATATGCGCCCGATGGTCGAGGCCGGCCGGGTGTTCGCGGCCGTCCCGCCGCTGCACCGGATCGAGCTCACCAATCCGCGTAAGGGGCAGGCAAAGTACATCTACACCTACAGCGACGCCGAGTTGCGCCGCACGCTGCTGGAGCTAGAGCGCAAGAACCAGAGGTTCAAGGAGCCGCCCCAGCGCTACAAGGGCCTGGGCGAGATGGACGCGCAGCAGCTGGCCGAGACCACCATGGATCCGCGGTACCGGGTGCTGCGCCGCATAAGGATCGAGGACGCGGCCGCGGCGAAGGAGATCTTCGACCTGCTGATGGGCAGCGAGGTCGCGCCGCGCCGGGACTTCATCGTGAGCGGTGCCGCCGAGCTCGACCCATCCCGCATCGACACCTGACGCCACCTGGCCAGGCCGGTCGCTAACCCGGCTGCTGCCGCGCCGGGAAGGAGCCGGACGAGTGCGGCCGGATCGGTGAACGGCGTCATGTGCGCGGCCGCTGGCAGCACGTGGAGTGTTGCGCGGCGCAGCCGGCTGGCTAGTTCGGTCATGGCGGCCGGGGTCGATACCTGGTCGAGCTCGGCCGCGATAAGCGTCACGGGCAGTCCGATCGCGCCGACTCGTCCCGTCCGGTCGTACCTGGCAATGTCATCAAGCGCGGCCGCCCAGATCCGGCGGTCGGCCCGCCGCAGGCAGGTGCGGGCATAATCGACCACCGGCCCGCCACTGGCCAGCTCCGCCCCGGTAAACCAGCGCCGGAGTGCGGCTGCGATGTCCACCGGCTGATCGGCGCGCAGCTGGTCTGCGGCGGCCGCGAACTGCGGGTAGGGCGTGTCGCGGCTGCACAGCAGCGTGAGCGTGGTCACGTGCCGTCGCGCCAGCAGCGCCAGATCGAGCGCCACCTGCCCGCCGAACGAGTGCCCGACCACGTGCGTAGGCCCGGCCCAGGGCGGCAGCGCCGCGGCCAGCCGCGCGGCCAGGTCAGCCTGGCCGTCATGCTCGCTGGCGGGCGTCACTGCCGGACACAGCACCGGGCCGCGGCGGCGCAAGATCGCCGCGACGCCATCCCAGACGGCGGGCGTGAGCGGCGTTCCGTGCAGCAGCAGCCAACGATCCTGCGATCGGGCCATACCTGGAGGGTGCCCAGCCCCGCGTGTTTGCGACCGGTGTCTTTGGTGCCACAGCGCCCGACGGCAACATCGCCTGCGCGTGCGGCGATCGCCGGCCAGGCCCCGTGGATCGGCCGGGCTGCCGCGCGACGGGGCAGACCGCGCCGCGCGGCAGCACGGGGCCGGCCTACGAGCTGCTCGTGCCGCTGGAGCTGCCCATGTTCGTGCAGTGATGAGTCGCCCCCGGTTGCGGCGCCGAGCTCGACCCCGTGGACGGGCTCGAACTCGAACCGCTCGACGAACTCGACGTCGATGTCGTTGCCGTGGTGGTCGCGGCCGCCGCGCCCGAACCGGTTGACGCCAGCGCTACCCCCGCTACCCCGCCGCCGACCGCGGCGCCAATCACGCCGGTGACCACAAGCCGCCGGATGCGGCCGGATTTCCTCGGTTCCATCTGGCTCCTCCCTCAGTACTGGGCCCGCGATGGGCCCGGCGCAGCGCCTCCGATGGCCTCTGCGCTCACGGGGCCAGCTTGCGCAAGCCAGCCGGACCGGAGCCGAGATCCCACTCTCAGCCCGGTATGACCTTCGCGAAATACAGTAGATAAGTTGCGCAATTTTTCTACTGTATCTATCGTGGAGCTGTGCCGGACATTCAGTGGATAACCGATCCCGATGTACTCAAGGCACTCACGCATCCGCTGCGCCGCCGGATCTTCCGGTTGCTAGTACAGCTGGGTCCGGCCACGATCACGGTGCTCGCCGAACACACGGGCGCCGACCCTGG
>JASHUG010000050.1 GCA_030040155.1 Streptosporangiaceae bacterium
TCAGGCTCGGCCAGCGCAGCCCTGGCCTCGTCCACGACGTCGGCCGCCTGCTCCAGCAGCGCCCGGGCGGAGCGCACGAGCACCGTCAGCTCGCCGAAGTGATGGACTACGACGGGGTCGTCCCTGGCCTGCTCGGACCCGCCGCGGGGCTGACCGCTCGCATATCCGCGCAGGTACAGCGCCCCGGCTCGCAGCGCGCCCTCGGCGATGCCAATGTCGATCGCGGCGTGGATGAGCTGGGTGTCGCCGCGACGGGAACCCAGTCAGCCGACAGGGCACCGGTCGCATAGGACTTGGCTCCGGTGACAAGGTAGCCGCCGTCCGGGTCCGGCTCGATGGTGGTCGTGCCCGCCGAGCCGTCCGGCTGGCGGGTATTGACCAGAGCGTTCCCGAACCGCACGCCCTGCAGGACAAGCCCGTAGAAGAAGTCGAGCTGGTCGGCGCTGCCACTCTCGCGCACCGCGTCGAGGCAGAAGAAGTGGTTCTGCGGGATCTGGCCCACGCTTCCGTCACCGCAGGACAGCAACCGGATCACCGTGCCGAGCGTGCGACTGGAAACGCCAGGCCCGCCGTGCGACCGCGGGACCGTGATGCCGAGCAGGCCCGACGCGCGCAGCTCCGCCAGTTCGGCGACGGGGAGCCGGCGGCCCAGGTCACGCTCGGCCGCGGTTTCCGCCAGCCGGGCCGAGAGGCGGGCCGCAACGTCGACAGCCTCGGCGTCCGAGGTGATGAGATACGCCGGAGGAAGGCTAGCCATGCGCACTGGCCGCTCGGGCGAGTTGCCGGTCGCTAACCTGCCCGCCCACGAGGGCTGCGGGATCGCGGAACCTGGCCCCCGGATGACTGCCGGCGAGCCGCGGCCGTCCCTGCATTCGCTCGCGCAGCGTCTCACCGTCGGCATAGCTGGTCCGGAACAAGCCGCGGCGGCGGAGCTCGGGGATGATCAGCTCGGCGACATCCAGCGCGGTCCCCGGGGTCAAGTACTGGACCACGTTGAAGCCGTCGACATCGGCCTCGTCGATCCATCGCTCCATCTCGTCGACCACGACCTTCGGCGTGCCGACGACGGAGAACGGCCGGCCGAGGCCGCCGAGGTCGTCAAGCAGCTGACCGACCGTCAGGCCGGGGACCAGGTACCGGCGGAACTGCGCGGCTTGCTTGCCGAGGCCGGCCACGATGGCGTCGACCGGCTCCGAGCGGTCGTAGGTGGTCCAGTCCACCGGGGAACTGGAGTGCGCCAGGTAGCCGTCGATGCTGCGCAGCCGCCGGTACTCGGCGACCTTCTTGGCCACTTCATCGTCGGTGCGGCCGACGATGATATTGGCACCAGGCAGGAACTTGATGTCGCCTGGATCGCGGCCGTGCGACCTGGCGACCTGACGGACATCGGCGACATAGGACCGGACCTGAGCGAAGCTGCTGCCGCCCATGAAGATCGCCTCGGCGTGCTTGCCGGCGAAGGCGCGGCCCGCGTCCGACACCCCGGCCTGGTACAGCAGCGGCGTGCGCTGCCGCGAGGGCTCGCACAGGTGCGGCCCCGCCACGCGGTAATACTCGCTGGCGTGGTTGATGTAGCGGACCCTGGCCGGGTCGGCGTACACCCGGCGATCCTTGTCGGCCAGCACGGCGTCGTCGTCCCAGGATCCCTCCCACAGCTTGTAGAGCACTTCCAGGTATTCGTCAGCGATCTCATACCGGTGGTCGTGGTCGACCTCATCGTCGTAACCGAAGTTGCGCGCCGCGTTCGGCAGGTACGACGTCACGATGTTCCAGCCGACGCGGCCCTTGGTGAGGTGGTCGAGCGTGCTCATCCGGCGGGCGAACGCAAACGGCGGCTCGTAGGTCGTCGAGAACGTCGCGGCGAAGCCGAGGTTCCTGGTGACCGCGGCCATCGCCGGGATGATCATCAGCGGGTCATTGCTGGGGATCTGCATGCCCTCGACCAGCGAGGTCTCCGGGCCCCCCCGGAAGACGTCGTAGGCGCCGATCACGTCTGCGATGAACATCGCGTCGAACGTCGCGTGCTCGAGCAGCCGGGCCAGTTCCGTCCAGAACTCGATGTCGTTGAAGCGCTCGCGCGTGTTGTCGGGATGAGTCCACATGCCGTGCGTGATGTGGCTGACGCAGTTCATCTCGAACAGGTTCAGGTGGATCTGCTTGGGCATCGGGGATCTCCGTTTCCGCCGGTCAGGCGCTGCGGTCGTAGGCCGGCTCCCGGCCAGACAGCTCCGGCTGCAAGCTCAGCTGCGGCAGCGATGCGAGCAGTCGCTGCGTGTAGGGGTGCGCTGGGTGCCTGAAGATCGCCTCGGCGTCGCCCTGCTCCACGATCCGGCCGTGCGTCATGACCACCACCCGGTCACTCATGTGGTGGATGACGCCGAGGTCATGGGAGATGAAGATGTAGCTCAGGCCGAGCTCGTCCTGCAGGTCGGCGAACAGGTCAAGTACCTGCGCCTGGATGGACACGTCAAGCGCCGACACCGGCTCGTCGCACACGATGATCTCGGGCTCGGGCGCCAGCGCCCGCGCGATCGCGACCCGCTGGCGCTGGCCGCCGGACAGGAGCAGGGGCCGCCGGTCGAGCGTGTCGTCGCCGAGGCCGACCTGGTGCAGCAGTTCGCGGATGCGCGCCGCCCGGCTGGCGTTCGCATATCCGGCCGGCAGCGCGTCGGACAGGATCCGCCGGACGGTCCAGCGCGGGTCGAACGAGCTGAGCGGATCCTGGTAGACGACACCGACGTGCTGACGGCGGGCGCGGCGCTGTCCTTCGGACAGACTCGTCCATGGCTGACCGTGCAGCCGGACCTCGCCTTCGTCCGGACTGGTCACGGCCAGCACGATCCGGCCGGTCGTCGTCTTGCCCGAGCCCGACTCTCCGACCACTCCGACGGTCTCGCCCCTGTGCAGTTCGAACGACACCTTGTCGACGACCGTCCGGACCTTGCCATCCGGACCCTTGTACCGCTTGACCAGCCCGTCAGCCACGAGCAACGGCGCCTGCGCGGCAAGCCCGCCGGGCCGGGCCGACAGCACCGCCGGAGCGCGGGCCTTGCCGGACGAGTCCGACAGATGAGTACCGCGAGAGTGCGCGGACGGGATCGCGTCCAGCAGCGATTGCGTGTAGGGGTGCTGCGGATGGCCGAGGAGCTCGGCGGTCGGGCCCTGTTCCACGATCAGGCCGTCGCGCATCACCGCGACGCGGTCGGCGAGCCTGCTGACCACGGCCAGGTCGTGACTGATGACGATGAGCGCCCGCCCGCGCCGCTTGCTCTCCTCGAGCAGGCCGAGGATCTGGGCCTGGATCGTGACGTCGAGCGCCGTGGTCGGCTCGTCGGCGATGAGGAGCTGCGGGTCGAGCGCGATGGCCGTCGCGATCAGGGCCCGCTGGCGCAGGCCGCCCGACAGCTCGCCGGGCAGTTGCCGCGACCGCATCTCGGGCTCGGGCACGCCGACCTGCCGCAAGAGCTCGATCACCCGAGCGCGGCGGTCGGCTGCGCGGCCGTAGTGGTGGAGCCGGAGCGGCTCGGCGATCTCACGTCCCACCGGCCGGACCGCGTCCAGGGACACGAGGGCGTCCTGCAGGATGAAGCCGATCCTGGCCCCGCGGATCGAGCGCCACTGCCGCTCGGTAAGCGTGGCCAGGTCATGGCCGTCGAACTCGAGCCTGCCGCTGACCTGCGAGCCGTCGCCCGTCAGCCCGATGAGGGTGCGCGCGGTCACGCTCTTGCCGGACCCGGACTGACCCACGATGGCCAGGCACTCCCCCGGCCGGACGCCGAAGGAGATGCCAGCGACGACCTCGCGGGCCAGCGGGCCGGATCCGAAACAGACACGCAAGTCGGTGGCGGTCAGCAGGTTCTTGCCAGGCTGCCCAGACGCCGTCAGCAGGTCCTGATCGTGTTGCATGGGTCCGGTCACTAGGCCAGCCTTCCTTCCAGACGCCGCTGCAGGTGACGACCGAGAGCGGTAGCTGCCAGGGCCGTGGCGACGATCACGGCACCGGGGAAGAACTCCAGCCACCACGCGGAGGAGATGAAGTCGCGCCCGGCGGCGAGCATCGCTCCCCACTCAGGCGCCGGGGGCGCGGCGCCGAGGCCAAGGAAGCTGAGCGCCGACGCCCAGACAATCGACTGGCCGATGCCGAGCGTCCCGAGCACGAGCAGGGGACGCATTGCGTTCGGAAAGATGCTGTTGGCCATGATCCGCAGCGGCGGGTGGCCAAGCACCTTGGCCGCCTCAACGTAGGGCGCGTTCCGGACGGCGATGACCTGACCACGGATCATCCGCGCGTAGCCCGGTGCCGACCCGATGCCCACGGCGATGATGAGGCTGCCGACGCCGGCCCCGAACATGGCCACGAACAGCAAGGCCAGCAGCAGCGAGGGGAAAGAGAAGAGCACCTCGAGGAACCGGCTAATGACCGTGTCGGCCCAGCGCCCGCCGAGGCCGGCGGCGAAACCGAGCACGATCGCGATGGCGAGCCCGACCCCGGTCGCGGCGACGCCGATCGACAGTGATTCCCTCGCGCCGTACACGACCCGACTAAATACGTCCCGGCCGGACTGGTCAGTGCCGAACAAGTGGCTGAGCGAGGGGCCCTGCAGCGGATGGGCCGGATCGACCGCGAGCGGCGCCTCACGGGCGATGAGGCCGGGCCACGCGACCGATATGACCAGGAAGGCGACGACCAGCCAGGCCAGCACGATGCCTGGGCTGAGTCCCCTGGCCCGGCCGCCGAGCCGGACGATGCCGGGCTGCTGGTCGATCGCCGATGACACGTTGGTGACAGTCATGAGTGCGTTGTTCCTTTGCTCAGCGGGGGGCATCGGGAGATCGCCCCCGGCGGCTCTTCCTGGCCTGTCACTGGCCGGCGGACCGCAGTCGCGGGTCCACCACCTGGTAGAGGATGTCGACGAGAATCGTGGCCACCACGTAGACGACCGCCACGATCAGCACGACCCCGATGGTCAGCGGCATGTCCTGCTGGGTGACACCCTGCAAGAGCGCGTTGCCGAGGCCGTTGCGCGAGAACAGCGACTCCACGATGACCGCGCCGCTGATCAGCGAGCCGAGCGCCCAGCCGGACAGCGTCACGCCGGGCAGGACGGCATGCCGCAGCGCGTGCCGCAGCCGTACCCCCCAGTCGCTCATCCCCCTGGCCTTGGCCGAGGTGATGTAGGGCTGCTCGAGCGCCGACTCGAACTCCTCGCGGGTGACCTGCCCGAGGAACCCGGCGATCGGGATCGCCAGCGTGAAACATGGGAGCACGAGCCCCTGCAGGCCCGAGCCGCCGGTGGCCGGGAAGATGCCGAGGTGGAAGGCGAAGACCTCGAGCAGGATGATGCCCAGCCAGTACTGCGGCAGGGATGCGGCCAGTACCTCAAGTCCCGAGCCGATCGAGGAGATGATCCGGCCGCGGCGGACGGTGAGCAGCGACCAGACCACGGCCAGGACCCAGGCCAGCACCAGCGAGCCCAGTGTAAGCTCCGCCGTCGGCCCGACGTTCAGGGCGATGACCTGCGAGACCGGCATCTGCTCCGAGACCGAGTAGCCGAGGTTCCCGTGCAGGAGGTTGCTCAGGTAGACCAGGTACTGGACTATCACCGGCCGGTCCAGGCCATACTCCTTGATGATCGCGGCCAGCACCGACTTGGACGGGTGGCTGGCCACGCCGCCCGCGTACGACACCGCCGGGTTGCCCGGCATCAGGTGCACCGCCAGGAATGTCAGCGTCGCCGCGCCCCACAGCACGATCACTCCGCCGATGACATCCTGGAGCACCCGGCCGACCCGGCGCCGGCGGCTGGGGACAGCGGCCGGCTCGGGAATGTCCGGCCCGTCTTCAACCAGGATCTGCCCGGCCGCTGCGCTCTGCGTCATCCGGAGATCCAGGTGTCGTAGAAGTCGGGCAGGCCGACTGCATAGTCAGCGCTAACCCCGTGCGTGTTGGCGTTGATCGCGAGTCGCTCCTCGGCGGGGTAGAGGTTCATGATCAGCGCCTGCTGCGACACCAGTACCTGCGCCTCGTCGTAGAGCGTCTGACGCTGGGCGGGGTTCTGCTCGGCGAGCCCCTCGGCCAGGAGCTTGTCCAGCGTCGGGTTGGAGTACTTGTCGGCGTTGGTGCCGTAGTACTTCAGCGCCTGGGTGGAGAACAGCGTCCGCAGCACGTCCGGCGTGTTGGTGATCCAGTAGCCGTCCGCCAGCGTCTGGTAGCCGTTGCCCTCGTACAGGTTGTCCAGTTCCGTGGTGCTGATCGGCTGGAGCTTGATGTCGATCCCGGCCACCTTTTCCGAGGCCTGGATGTCCTCGAACAGGGTCAGGTCCTCCGGCGGCGTCTGGCCGGCGTCGGAGTCATAGGGGACCGTGACCGACAGCACGTTGCCGTCCTTGGTCCTGTAGCCCTGGCTGTTGTGCCCGGTCCAGCCCGCCTCCTCGAGCAGCTGGTTGGCCTTGGCCGGGTTGTAGGCGTAGGCGTTGGCAAGCGCCGGGTCGTAGTCGGGCGTGCCAGGCACGAGAGGGCTGGCGACGTAGGGATAGGTGCCGAAGTAGGCGCTCTTGAGGTTGGCTTTCTCGTCGGAGGCGTAAAGCAGTGCCTGCCGGACGAGCACGTTGTTCAGCGGTGCGACCGAGGTGTTGAAGATGATGCTGTTCGGGCTGCCCGGCCGTTCCTTGTCGAACATCGTGATGTGATCGGCTGCGGCCGAGGCGTAGTCCTCGGACGGCGGGTTGTAGATGACGTTGGCCTCGTTCTCGGTGAGCGCGGCCCAGCGGACCGACTCGTCGGGCACGATCTTCCAGATGATCTGCTTCAGGTAGGCCGGGCCGGTGTGCGTCGAGCCGGGCGGCGGCGAGTTGAAGTCGGGGTTCCTGTCCAGGATCACTTCCTGGTTCGGCACGTCCTTGACAACCTCGAACGGCCCGGACCCGATCGGGTACTGGCAGTTCTTGGAGATGCCGCGGGCGAATCCCTTCGGTGACTCGATGCCGAAGTACCCCTGGGCAAGCACGTTGAGGAAGGAGCTGTCCGGCGTGGTCAGGTTGACCTGCAGGACGTACGGGCTGAGCACCTTCGAGTTCTTGTAGAACGGCGCAATGTAACCGCCGTCGGTCGACGAGCCCGTCTTGGGGTTGACCACGCGCTCGAAGTTGTCCTGGACCGCGACCGCGTCAAGCGGCGTCCCGTCGGTGAACTTCACGTTGTCGCGGAACGTGAAGGTGTAGGTCAGGCCGTTCGGGGAGATCGTCCACGACTTGGCCAGCCAGGGCTCGATCTTTCCGCCGGGACCCTCGTAGACGATGTCATCGGTGTACTGCTGGCCGATCATCGCCTGCGGGATGTCGCCTCCGATCTGCGGGTCGATGCAGCTCTCCTGGCGGTCCTCCAGGTACACCAGCGTTCCGCCGTAGACCGGCTTCCCTGAGTCGGCCGTCGTTCCGGCGCCGTTCGCCGTGCCGCAGGCGGTCAGCGCGGCTGCCGCGACGGCGAGCAGGGCGCCCGTCCGGGCGACGGGAGATACGTGAAGCATGTCAAGCCTTTCGGTGAGGTTTGGGGATGGCGCCCGCAACGCTGCGAGACAGGGTAAGTCGATTTTTTCGATTGTTTTTATCGAGTTTCAGGCATTCGTGTCCTGTCTCTGAGGCCTCCTGGCGGGGTCAGCCGATAACGGCAGCGGCGGGCTGGTGCACGAGGGCAGGCCGGAAGGCGGCACCTGGATGACTGCCAGGCAGCCTGGTACACCCGGTCCCGAACAGGCGCTCCCGCAGCGTGGCCTGGGCGGGGTCGTAGCCGGACCTGAACTGCCCGCGATCGGCGAGCACCGGGACCACCAGCTCGACGAAGTCCCGGTAACTCTCCAGCGACACATTGGAGTGCACGTTGAAGCCGTCCAGGTCGGTGAGCTCGACGAACTCCTCGATCTTGTCGGCTATCTCATCGGGAGTACCGATGATGGCGAAGGGGTCGAGGCCTCCGTGCCGCCGGATCGTCGCCTGCAGGTCCGCCACGGTCGGCCTGCCGGCCCACTGCTCGATGAACTGCCCGATGTAGCGCGCCGGGCCGCGCCCCGCGCCGTCCTCGGGCAGCTCCACGTCCTGGAGCAGGGTGCTCGGGTCGTACTTGGACAGGTCGAAGCCGAAGAACCGCGACTGAACGGCGCGGTACTCGGCGTAGTCATCCGCCTTGCGCTCTGCCTCGTCGCGGGTCCGGCCGACGATGCACCGGAGGTGGTTGAAGATCTTGACATCGCCGGGCGCCCGCCCGTTCCTGACGGCGATCCGACGGATCTCGGCGATGTCCGCGCGGACGTTCTTGAGCGACGACGAGGCGAGGAACACCGCTTCGGCGTGCTGGCCCGCGAGTAGCTTGCCGCGCGGTGACCCGGTTGCCACGAAGATCACCGGCGTGCGCTGCGGGGAGGGCTCGCACAGGTGGGGACCGGCGACGCGGAAGTACGGGCCGACGTGGTCGATGTAGTGGACCTTCTGCGGGTCGGTGAAGACTCCGCCCTCGCGGTCCCGCAGCACCGCCCCGTCTTCCCAGCTTCCCTCCCACAGCTGGTAGCAGACCTGGAGGTACTCCTCGGCCCGGTCGTACCGCTCGTCGTGCGCGATCTGGCCGTCGAGGCCGAAGTTGCGGGCCGCGTTGTCCAGGTAGGACGTGACGACGTTCCAGCCGACCCGGCCCTTGGTCAGGTGGTCGACGGTGCTCATCCGCCGCGCGTGCGCGAACGGGGGCTCGTAACTGGCCGAGATCGTCACCGCGAACCCAAGCTGGCTAGTCACCTGGGCGAGCGCGGGCACCAGCAGGAGCGGATCGTTGACCGGGACCTGATGCGCTTCGCGCAGGGCGATGTCACTGTCGCCGGGAGCGGTCTCGTAGGTCCCGAGGACGTCTGCGAGGAACAGCGCGTCGAAGGATCCGGCCTCGAGCAGCCGCGCTTCCTCGTTCCAGTAGTCGAGGTCGGTGTAGCGGTAACGAGAGTCAGCCGGGTGGCGCCACATGCCGCGCGCGAGATGACCCACGCAGTTCATCTCGAAGGCGTTCAGATGGATCTGCTTGGCAGCCACAGCTGTCCTTGCTCCTCGCTCTCGTCTTCGGCGATGCCTGCCCGCCGGCGCCAGTAACGCAGGGCTCCGACCGCGGCGCATCCTCAGCATGACCAGTCGCCCGCGATCCGGTCCAATAGCGATTCACGAGGGCTCGATAGGATATTCCTATTAAAACGATTGACTTAGGCGACTAATGTAGCCCGCCTCGCCTGTGCGGGGAACCGCAAACCAGAACTCGCTTCAGCCAGCCAGGAGCGGCCCTCATCGGGGCAGGAGACGGGCCTCGGGGGCACCTCGTTCCCCGCCTGTGGAACCTGAACGCGCCTGCCCTCAGCCGGCTGCGCGGGCGGCGCGCATTTCTCGCGCGCGCTGCACGAACATGCGATGCAGGTCCCTGGCCGCTCGTGGCGCTGACCCGGACCGAAGCCGCTGGATGACCAGCCGGACCGGAGTCGCGTCCCCGGAGATGGGCCGCCACGTGATGAGCCCTGAGGTTTCCAGCGGATCGCCGATGACGCTGAAGTCGGGCAGGACGGTCACGCCCAGACCCTCAGCCACCATGAGCTTGCCCATCTCGGCCCCGTCGGTCGAGTACGAGAAGGCCGGAACATCGTCTCGCAGCAGCCGGTGCAGGTAGCGGTACATGACGTAGCCGGGGCGCATCACGATCAGCGGCGACTTGCGCAGGTCGCTCACGCGCACCGCCGCGCGCGCTGCGAGCGGGCTGTCCGGCCGCATGCATACCACCGGACGGCCCGATACCAGCGGAGTGGTTTCCAGTTCCGGCGGCAGGTCGTCACCCTGCAGGTAGTTCACCAGGCCGAGGTCGCTGCTCCCCTCGAGCAACGTCCGCTGAACGTCCGCATGGGCCGCGCCGAACACCTCCACCTGGGTGGAGCGGTGAGCCTCGCGGAACTGGCGGATGACCGGTGTCACGAGCGGCACTGTCGCGGCGTTCACGGTGCCGACCCGGACGATGCGCCTGCTGTGGTGCTGCTTGTTGGCGGCGCCGCGCAGCCGGTCGACAGAATCGAGCACGGTCAGGACGTGCGGGAGCAATTCACGCCCGGACTCGCTGACCCGCGCGCCCTGGCGGCCGCGCTCAAGCATGTCCACGCCGAGTTCGCGCTCGAGCGCCCTGACGGACTCGCTCAGAGCCGGCTGGGAGACGTGAATCTCTTCGGCGGCCCGCCGGAACGACCCGAGCCGGGCCACCGCGGCCACATACTCAAGTTGCTCTATCCGCACGGCCTACCGCCTCACTGCCCTCGCGCCCCGGCAAGCTGTCGCCTGTCGCCGTTGCTTCTCGTCTCTCGCTCCCGGCCTCGCCTGCCGGCAACCACCTCGCCTGCCGGGCGGCCGCCTCGCCTGCCGGCAGCCTCCTCCTCTTCCGGCAGCCTCCGGCCCCTGCAGCCCAGTTTAATTACTAGTTTGCCGATCTTCATGATAGGAATATGCTATCACGGGCACGCGAATCGGTATTGGACGGCACTTGGGGTCAGTTCGCATGCTGGCGAGGCGGGCAGTCGACGAGCCGAGGACCCGACCGAGGAGGCATGTAATCGATGGGAATCACCCTGCACTGGTTCCTGCCTACTAACGGCGACTCGCGCACGGACTTGAGCCTCGGCAACGCCGTGGGGGCGGCCGGCAGCCGGGTGACCGGCGGCGGCGGCACCGAGCGCGCTCCCGACATCGCCTACCTAGGCCAGATCGCCCGTTCGGCCGAGCAACTCGGCTTCACTGGAGCGCTGACGCCGACGAGTTCGTGGTGCGAGGACGCCTGGGTCATGACCGCGGGGCTCAGTCAGGTAACCGAGCGGTTCAAGTTCCTGGTGGCCTTCCGCCCTGGCCTGCTGTCCCCGACGCTGGCGGCGCACATGGCGGCCACTCACCAGCGCATTTCCCGCGGTCGCTTGCTGCTCAATGTCGTAACCGGCGGCGACGACGCAGAGCAGCGCCGTTTTGGTGACCACCTCGGCAAGCAGGCCCGTTACCGGCGGGCCGGGGAGTTCCTGCAGGTGCTGCGGGCTCTCTGGTCGGGCCAGCCGGTGGACTTCACCGGCGAGTTCATCGACGTCCGCGGGGCCCAGATCATCCCCGCGCCGCAGTGGCCCACGATCTACCTGGGCGGATCTTCTCCGGCCGCGATGGACGTCGCCGCGTCCTGGGCCGACGTCTACCTGACCTGGGGCGAGCCTCCCGGAGCGGTAGCGGAGAAGCTCGACCAAGTGCGAGAGCGGGCCAAGGCGGCCGGGCGGGAACTGCGCTTCGGCATCAGGCTGCACGTGATCGCGCGCGAATCCGCGGGCGAGGCCTGGGCGCAAGCGCAGCGGCTGCTTGACGGCCTTAGTCCGGCAGCGATCGAGCGGGCCCAGGCCATCCAGAATGCATCCCAGTCGGAAGGCCAGCGACGGATGACAGCGCTGCACGGCGGCAGGACTGACGCTCTGGAGATCTCCCCGAACCTGTGGGCCGGCGTCGGGCTGGTGCGCGGCGGCGCAGGGACAGCGCTTGTCGGCAGCCATGAGGAGGTGGCCGATCGGATCGCCGAGTATCACCTCCTCGGCATCGACGAGTTCATCCTGTCCGGCTACCCGCACCTCGAGGAGGCCTATCGCGTCGGCGAGGGGGTCATGCCGGTGCTGCGTGCCCGCGGCCTGCTGCCGCCAGCTACGACCGATGGTTACGCCGTGGAGGTTGCCCCATGACCGCTCCCACCTTGCCCGCGACCGTTATCCGGTCGGGCCCAGAAGCCGTCGCCACGGCGCGGGACTACGCCCAGTCCATTGCCGACGGGGTGATCTCGCGCGACCGCGCCGGTGCGGTACCGGCCGCTGAGCTGGCGGCGTTCGACGGCACCGGGCTGCTGGGCATCACCGTGCCGGCCGAGCACGGCGGCCCGGACTTGCCGGCCAGCGTCCTGGCTGAAGTCATCCGCGCGATCGCAGCCGTTGATCCGGCGATCGCTCAGGTCCCGCAGGCGCACTTCCTGTTCGTAGACGTCCTCACCGTGTGGGGTAACGAGCGTCAGCAGGAGCGCCTGTTCGGGTCGGTCCTGGCCGGCGGGCGGCTCGGCAACGGGCTGGCGGAGCGGGGCGGCAAGCATGCCCAGGATCTCAAGACGCGCCTGATTACGACGGACGGCGGGCTGCGCCTAGAGGGCCGCAAGTACTACTGCACCGGCGCGATCACGGCACGCTGGATAGGCGTCAGCGCGCTCGATGACGGCGGACATCTGGTGCTGGCTTTCGTCGAGCGGCACGCCCCAGGCGTCACTGTGGACGACGACTGGGACGTCATGGGCCAGCGGGCCACGGTCAGCGGCACCGCCACGTTCGACCGCGTGCCAGTCGATCCCGACCTGGTGGTGCCGTACGAGCGCGCGTTCGCGGTGCCGCAGCAACTGGGCGCACGGGCGCAGCTGGTGCACGCCGCGATCCAGACCGGGATCGCGGCTGGCGCGTTGCGTGACGCGGGCGAGTTCGTGCGCACGAGGGCTCGTCCCTTCTTCGAGGCCGCACGGGCCGGCTGGGCCGAGCGGGCAGGTGACGATCCGCACGTCCTGGCCAGGTACGGCCGACTGGCGGCCCGAGTGCACGCCGCGGAGGCGCTGCTGCGATCTGCGACGGACACGCTCGATGAGATCGGCAGGCGCCCGCGAAATGCGCAGGACGCGGCCCGCGGGTCGCTGGCCGTCGCCGAGGCCAAGGCGTTCGCCAGCGAGGTCGCGGTTGAGGTGGCCAGCGATCTGTTCGCCCTGAGTGGCGCGAGTGCCGCCGACCAGCGCTATGACCTCAGTCGTCACTGGCGCAACGCTCGAACCCACGCAAGCCATGATCCGGTGGACTGGAAGTACCACCACCTCGGTAACTACCTACTCAACGAGGTCCTGCCGCCGAATCACGGGCAAATCTGATCATGACGGCTTCTGACATTGAGGCAGGCATCACGGCCGCGAAGTTCCGCCATGCCATGGGGCACTTCGTCACTGGCGTGACCGTCGTTACCTCGGTCGGTGCCGACGGCAAGCCGGTCGGCACGACGGCCAATGCCGTGAGCTCCCTGTCCCTCGAACCGCCGCTCATCCTGGTCTGCTTCGATCGTGCCAGCCTCACGCTGGAAGCTGTTCGCGCGCGCGGCGCGTTTGCGGTCAACATGTTGGCTGATTGCCAGCGACAGCTGTCGGTCAACTTCGCCCGTCGCGGGCTGGCCGCAGCCTGGGAAGGCGTCCGCCACAAGGCCGGGGCAACCGGGTGCCCGCGCCTGCACGGTGCCGTCGCGGTGGTGGAGTGCACAGTCGAGCACGAGTTGCCAGGGGGCGACCACGAGATCATCATCGGCCGCGTACGGCACGTGGATACCGGCGATCCGGGCCTCGGCCCGCTGGTCTACTGGCGCGGCGGGTACACCTCTTTGGCCGAGGCGAGTGGCGCCGGGTGAGGACGCGGGCTCTGCCCGCGCCCCTGGCTCTGCCCGCGCCCCTGGCTCTGCCCTCGCCCCTAGGCTTGCCAGCGACCTCGGTGGACGAGGTCGTCCAGGCTGCGCCGCTTGATGACCTTGCTCGAGCCGCCCTTGTCCGAGCCCGGATCTGGATGTCCGACCGCGACGGCGCCGATCGGCACGTACGCGTCAGGCACGCCGTAGAGCTCACGGAACTGCGGTATCAGCTCAGGGGGTATGCCAAAGAAGAGCGCGCCCAGACCCTCATCCACAGCGGCGAGCAGCATGAGCAGGGCAGTAAAACCGGTGTCGATGTCCCAGTACGGCACCGGCCAGTGTGACTCTTCACGGTCGGTCCAGCCCTTGTCAGGCCGGGCGTAACGGTCCAGGTAGATGTCCTTGCACGACAGCGGGACCACGACCAGCGGTGCGCGGGTGACCGGCCTGAACGACGGGCCCGCGGCATCCGCCTCGTCGCCGTCGTCACCCGACAGAAGCTTCCAGAAGGGGCCGAGCTGCTCGGTCCCTTCCAGGGTCATCAGGGCATAGCCCTGGCTGAAGCCCGCCGACGGCGCCCGGTTCGCGGCCGAGAGGATCCGCTCCACGACCTCCGGCGCGATCGGCTCGTCGGTGTAGGCGCGCACCATTCGCCTCTTACTGATCACCTCTGCAAATTCCACTCCACCAGGATAAACGAGCTCAGACCGCCCATAGCGCCAGCCGATGTGCTCCGGGTGGCGCGGGACCTGAAGCGCAGCCGAGCTCGTGACCGGGACCGTAACCACCGCAACGAATATTTTGCAAAATTAAATTTGCGGTTATGCTGCCGTCATGGTCGACCTTCCTGAGGACTTCGATCCCGCCCGCGACGCGATGCTCACCCCAAGCGCGCTGCGCGGGCTCGTGCATCCAATCCGGCTGCGGCTGCTTGACCTGCTGCAGGCCGACGGGCCCGCGACCGCGACAAGCCTGGCGCGCCGGATCGGACAGTCCAGCGGCGTCACGAGCTACCACCTGCGCGTCCTCGCCGAACACGGGTTCATTACCGAAGACACAGAGCGGGGAACGGGCCGGGACCGGTGGTGGCGTGCCCCCAAGCGCTCGACGTGGTTCAGCTTCCGGATCCCCGAGGACCCGGGCACCGAGGAGACCGTCGAGCAAGGCGAGCAATTCGTGCGCCTGGTGGCCGAGGACCAGCACCGCAGGGTGCTCGCTTTCATCGAGACACTCGCCGGCCGACGCAGCGAACTGGCCAGCATGCCGTGGACGGTCAGCGACTGGCCGCTGCAGCTCACGCCGGAAGAGGCGCAGGAGCTGAAGATCACCATCGCCAACCTGATTCTTCGCTACCGGCGGGACCCCGACGACCCCGAGGGCCGTCCGGGCACCGTACGAGCTCACATCGCCCTCCAGCTCACCCCAGAAGAACCGTGACGTCCTCTCCGCCATCGCGCCCGAGCCCCGGCAGCCCTGGCCGGGGCGGGAAGTCCGCTCTCTACGGACTCGTGAGCGCTTACCTGGTGTCCGAGGCGGGCACGTCCATGTCGGCGGTCGCGATCCCGTGGCTGGTTTTGGTGACGACGGGTAGCGCCGCCGCGACCGGCATCGTCGGCTTCGCCCAGATGGCGCCCTACGTGGTCCTGCAGGCCATGGCGGGACCGGTCGTGGACCGCGTCGGGCTGCGGAGGACCTTCCTGATCGGCAACAGTGTCGCGGCTGTGATCATGTGCGCGATCCCGGCGCTGCACGCGGCCGGCCACCTGAATCTCCCCGCGCTGGCCTGCCTGGTGGCGGCCGCTGGCGCGGTCCGCGGCGCGGCTGACTGTGCCACGGCGCCGCTCGTACCGATGACGGCCGACTTGGGCGACGTCCCCTATGAACGTGCCTCGGGCATCTATTCGGGCGCGAGCCGGACGGCACTTCTCGTCGGCATGCCCGCCGCGGGCGGGCTGATCGCCGCGATCGGCGCGTCCGGCGTCGTGCTGATCGACGGTGTCACCTTCGCGGCGGGCGTGGTCATCCTGGTGATCTTCGTGCCCAGGTCGGTCGGGCGGGCAGAGCGTCCGGCCGACGCCATCAGCCTGCGTAACTACGCCGCCGATCTCGCGGAGGGGCTGCGGTTCCTCAGGGCAGACCGGCTAATGCTCGGGCTGGCAATCTCTGCCGCTCTGACCAACCTGCTCGACCAGGCGCTGACCTCGGTGCTGCTACCGGTCTGGGCACACGATCGTGTGCATCGGGCCATCGCCATCGGGCTGGTTGGCGGCGTGCTAGGGGTCGGGCTCCTGGGCGGCGTCATGGTCGGCGCCTGGCTTGGCCCGCGCCTGCCGCGCCGGATGATCTACGCGGTCGGCCAGCTGGTCGCGGCGTCGCCCCCGTTCTTTGCGCTCGCGGCGTGGGCATCGCTCGGGCCCGTGCTGCCGCTGATCCTGGTCTGCGGGATAGCCGGCGGTGTGCTCAACCCGATCTCGGGCGCCGCCATCTACGACCGCGTCCCAAGCCGGCTGCAAGCCCGCGTGCTCGGCGCGGTCAAGGGCACCGCGTGGCTCGGCATTCCGTTCGGATCGCTCTTCGGCGGCCTGCTTGCACAGACGACCGGCTTGACCGCCGCGCTGGTGACGTCCGGGTCGCTGATGCTGGTGGTCACACTGGCGCCGTTCGTCTTCCCGTCCTGGCGCGGCCTCGACCGCAAGCCGACCCACGCTCAGGTTGCGCCGCAGTCTGCTCAAGCGGAGGCGTAGCCGTCGGCCGCCCTGGGCAGGAAGCACAGCGCCAGTCACCGTGCCGCGAGCACGTAGCAAGCGATCGCCGCGGCCGCGGCGACATTCAGCGAATCCACTCCCCTGCTCATCGGAATGCGGACGCGCTCATCTGCGGCGGCCATCCACCGCGGGGTAAGGCCGTCCCCCTCACTGCCGATCAGGAGAGCCAGCTTCGCCACGGCCGACACCTCGCCGATCGGCGTCGCGCCGGGATCCGGAGTCATTGCCAGCACGCGGAACCCGAGATTCTTCAGGCTGTCGACCGCGCCGGCCCAGTCACCGATGCGACTGTAGGGAACGCTGAACACCGCTCCCATCGATACTTTGACCGCGCGCCGGTACAGCGGGTCGGCGCACCGCGGTGACAGCAGCACGGCGTCGAAGCCGAGCGCGGCCGCGCAGCGGAATACGGCGCCGACGTTCGCGTGGTCAACGATGTCTTCGAGAACGACGATCCGGCGCGCTGTTTCCAGCACATCCGCGACCGCGGGCAGTGGCAGGCGCCGCATCGAGGCCAGCGCGCCCCGGTGCACGCGGTAGCCGGTCAGTTCCTGGACCGAGGCGGCCGGGAGTACGTAGAGCGGCGCTCCGCAGTCCACCGCGACGTCTGCGATCGTGGCCAGCTTGTCGTCGGCCACCAGGAAGGACCTGACCGGGTAGCCTGCCGCAATCGCGCGCCGGATGACCTTCTCCCCCTCGGCGATGAACAGGCCGTGCTCCGCCTCGAGGCTGCGGCGCAAGTGAACGTCGGTCAGCCCGACGTAGTCAGCCAGCCGCGGATCTGCCGCATCGGTTATCAGCACCTGCGTATCCACGACAGCTAGTCTGACGGTGGCCGGTCCCCCGCCAGCCGGGGCCAGGGCGTCGGCTGCCACCAGCACCCTGCCTAAACCGGGCAAGTCACCCGATCCGTTGCCGGAAGTTCGATATAGTCGGCCGCAATACTCGGCCGATCCAGCGGCTCCATCGAAGGACTCAGACGTGCCACGACGCGAGACAGGGTCGGGACCGGGCCGTCGGGGACGGTCCCGCAAGGTCAGGACCGGAATACTCGTTGCGGTGGCGGTGGGAGTTGCCGCGGCCACGATGGCCGGCATGAGCGCCAGCGCCGTCATCGCGCACGCATCCTGCACGAATCGGCCGACGATCGTGAACCTGGCCGTCAGCCAGGACATCTACCCGGCGATCCAGACCGTGGCGAGAACCTTCAACCGCGAGGACCAGGTCGCCGACGGCCGGTGCGTGGCGGTTCAGGTCTCGCAGGGCGACTCGTCCACGGTCGCCGCGGAGGTGGATGGGCAGGCTGGCCTGCAGGGCGGCTCTCCCATCGACGCCTGGATCCCGGACTCGAGCCTGTGGATTGACGTGGCGCGCAACTACGCGGCGGGCGCGCAGGCCGTGCAGTCGACCTCGATCACGGTCGCCAGGTCACCAGTCGTGATCGTTACTTCACAGGCGGTGGCTCGGCAGACCGGCGTATTCAGTGCCGGGGCGAACTGGAGCCTGCTGCTGCCGCCTGGGTTCGGCGGACCGCCGGCCAGCATGGGGCTGGGCGTTGACCTGCCAGACCCGTCCGACAGCGCCGTCGGCCTGCTATCGGTCATTGAGATCAGCCGGCTGCTCGGGCAGTCAGCGGCGGGCCGACAGGCGTTTACCAAGTTCGAGTACACGACCGCGACCACCGACGAGTTCGATTCGGCCGCGGCGCTTCAGTCTTTCGTCCAGAGCATTGCGCTGCGCAAGGCCATCGCCGTCACCACCGAGCAGGCGGTGGTTTCCTACGACCGCGCCAATCCCGGTCAGCCGCTGGCGGCCTATTACCCGACGTCCGCCAGCCAGGCCACGGGCAGCCCGGAGTTGGACTATCCCTACGTCCTGACCTCCTCGAGCCCGGCGGTGTCCCAGGGGGCGGAGGCATTCGGCCGGTTCCTGGAGGGGTCGTATGCGCAATCGGTGATCCGGTACAACGGCTTCAGGTCCGGCAGCGGCGTCCCCGACGACCTGCCAGCCTCCTCCGGACTCAGCTCACAGCGACTCGACCCAGCAACCCCGGCCGCGCCAGCCGAGGTCGCCGCTAACCTGACGACCTGGCAAAAGCTCGGGCTCGGTTCGAGGGTACTGGCGATTCTCGACGACTCGGCGGCAATGCGCGCGCCCTCCGGACTCGACAACCTCAGCCTCGAGCAGGTACTGGACCAGACGGCGTCCCGAGGCCTGGCACTATTCCCGCCTTCGACCGAGATGGGGCTGTGGGAAACGCCGAACGGCAGTAGTACCGCCACGAGCTACAAGACCCTTGTGCCGATTGGCCCGCTGCCAGCGGCCTTTGGGATCTTCTCCCGGCGGGAAGAGCTCGCGCAGATTGACCTCGGGATCACCCCGAACGACAACCCCATGCATCTCAACGACACGATCCTCGCGGCCTACAAATTGATGACCAGCACCTACGCCGCGAGTTACTCCAACGCTGTCGTCCTCTTGACCGCGGGCATCGACGCGAGCGGCGACCTGAAGCTCGCCACCTTGCTGAGGCAGCTCAAGAGCCTCTACAACCCAGGCAAGAAGGTCGCGATCGTCATCGTTCAGTTCGGGCGCGTGGGCAACTTCACGGCGATGCAGGACATCGCCAACGCCACCGGCGGTGCCGCGTACCAGATCACCAACCCCGATCAGATTGCACAGGTCTTCATCGCGGCGATCGCGCAGCGGTTGTGCGACCAGGGCTGCTCGGGGACCTGATCAACGCGCCGATCCGGCCCGCCGGTAACGGAGTCCGGATCTTCCAGAGTTCGTTGGTTAATCGTGTGAACCTGATTCGCGGGTAGCGCGTCAACCCTTATGAGGCCCGGCGAGAGCGGGGCGCCGGGCCTCACTCCACATGTTCCAGGCCACTCGCGCCGGATCTCTTTCAGCCAGCCGACGCGCTGTCGAGAGCGCGGTGGGCCCTGGCTATCAGCACCGGGACGGCCGGGCCCTCTCGATCAAAGCCTTCGCCCACGGTCAGGTTCTGCTGGAACCGAGCGTTGATCCCTTCTAGCACGACGGCCAGCTTGAAGTAACCGAAGGCGATGTAGTAACCGATCCCGGAGATGTCCCGCCCGGTCAGCTCCGCGTACCTGGCGGCGAACTCGGCCCGGCTGAAAAATCCAGGCTGCGCCGTAATGCCCGCGCCCACGTTGATGTCCAGCCAGCTGCGGTCATCGCTGGAGTCCGCCCAGTACGACAGCGTCAGGCCAAGGTCGGCAAGCGGATCCCCGAGGGTCGACATCTCCCAGTCGACGACGGCGGCGATCCTGGTCGGCTCACCCAGCGTCACAAGCGTGTTGTCGAGGCGGAAATCGCCGTGCACAAGCGTGCCGTCCGCGGACTTCGGCAGCCCGGCAGTGAGCCTGATGACCAGGTCGTCGTATTCGGGGATCTCCCTGGTCTTCGACAGCTCCCACTGCCGCTGCCACCGGATCAGCTGGCGGGCCATGTACCCGCTCGGCCGGCCGAAGCTGTCCAGCCCGACGGCATCGATGTCGACGCCGTGGATGGTCGCCATCATCTGCGCCAGCAGCTCAGAGAGCTGGCGCGCCTGCTCGGCGGTGATGCGGCTGCCGTCCTCGGTCGTGCGCAGGACGAGGCCGTCCACGTATTTCATCAGGTAGAAGGGCGCGCCTGTGACGTCGGGATCCTGACAGATAGCGATCGCATACGGGACCGGCACCGCGCTTGTTCGCAGCGCGGTCAGGACCCGGTACTCACGGCTCATGTCGTGCGCAGTCGGTAGCACGTGCCCAAGCGGCGGCCTGCGCAGCACCAGCTGCCCGCCGTCGAAATCGAGCCGGTATGTCAGGTTTGACCGGCCACCCGCGATGAGCTGAACGCTGCGCAGCTCGCCAAGATCGTCAAGCCCAGCGTCGACCATCCACTTGAATAGCCGGGCCGGGTCCTCCACGCCCGGCACGCCTGCCACTCGATCGATTCCGCCCGCGGCGTCGATGTCACCCGTCAACATGCACCTCATCCTGAAAACGCATGCGGCAATGATCCCTTATTGCCGCGCGCACGCACAGGGGGATCCCTGGTGATCTATGCCTTCGGCGGGAACGAGGGGTGTCCGGAGTAGCCAGGTACCGTATGCGCATGACCGATCTGCCACTATCGCCCACCCCGCGGACGACCTTGCACCGCCTTCGGGAGCGCAGCCGACTCGATCGCGCCGACCTAGACGCGATACTCGACGCCGGACTGATCTGCCATCTGGGCGTGGTCATTGAAGACACCCCGGTCGTCTTGCCCACCGGGTACGGCAGGATCGGCGAAAATCTCTACCTGCATGGCTCGTCTGCCAATCGGTCGCTGCTGTCGGCAGCCGGGCAGCAGGTTTGCGTGACCGTGACGCTGCTGGACGGCCTTGTCTGCGCCCGCGCCGTGTTCCACCACTCGATGAACTACCGCAGCGCGGTGATCTTCGGCAGAGCGGTGCTGGTCGATGATCCGCAGCAGAAGCTGGCCGCGCTCGAGGCGGTCACGAATCACCTCGTCCCTGGCCGCTGGGATTACGCCAGGGCGCCGACCCGTAAGGAGCTGGCAGCCACGGCCGTGCTCGCCCTGCCGCTAGATGAGGCATCGGTCAAAGTGCGGTCCGGCGGCCCGAAGGATGACCCGGAGGACTACGACTCAGGCATCTGGGCCGGCGTCCTGCCCTCGGCCTTGGCCTTTGGTGCGGCCGAGCCCGATCCGGCGCTCCGGGGCGACATCCCGATTCCTGACCATATTGCGGTTCTGGCGAGCCAGTTCCGTGGTGCTCCTCAGGCAGGTTCTGGCTGATAGTCCGGACTGCCCCGCCGCTGCCCTAGGCTGAGTCAATGGCTGATCAACTCGTCTGGATCGATTGCGAGATGACCGGGCTCAATCTCGCTACTGATGCCCTGGTGGAGATCGCGTGCATTGTTACAGACGCCGAGCTCAACGCCCTGGATGAAGGCATTGACGTCGTGATCAAGCCGCCAGCCGAGGCCCTTGACGAGATGCCCGACGTCGTGCGGGAGATGCACACGTCCTCCGGATTGCTGGCCGAACTCCCCAGCGGGCTGACGCTGGGGGAAGCCCAGGATCTGGTGCTGGCCTACGTGCGCCAGCACGTGCCCGAGTCACGCAGGGTACCGCTCTGCGGCAACTCGATCGCCACCGACCGAGCGTTCCTGGCCAGGGACATGCCCGAGCTCGACAATTTCCTGCATTACCGCATGATCGACGTGTCCAGCATCAAGGAGCTGGCCAGGCGCTGGTATCCGCGCGTGTACTTCGCCAGCCCGGAGAAGCATGGCGGGCACCGCGCGCTCGCCGATATCAAGGAGAGCATCCGCGAGCTTCGTTACTACCGTGAGGCTGTCTTCGTGCCGCCCCCAGGTCCGGACTCGGCCACGGCACGCGAGATCGCGGGCAGGGTCGCGGGCGAGACGCCAGCCGACCAATCCGGTTCTGCGCACTGACCTGCGGCCGGTATGATCTATGAGCCGCCGGGGCAGCGAACGCATCCGGTTGCGTGGTGGGCGTAGCTCAGCTGGTTAGAGCGCCAGGTTGTGGTCCTGGATGTCGTGGGTTCGAATCCCATCGCTCACCCTTAACTGCAGGTCAGCGGTCTGATGGAGCCTCAAGAAGCAACGCCAGGGCAGGCAGGCCGCGTGCTCGTGATCACAATTCGGCCGGCTGGGTGCTGCTCTTGCAGGGCTTTGACCCCGCCGACCCTGGCATCCGGTACTGGTTCACGATCGGCGGCGGCCTCGAACATGGCGAGGGACCGGCCCAGGCTGCGCTGCGGGAACTACGCGAAGAGACAGGCATCATCGCCGCCGCCAAGGACCTGGTCGGCCCGGTATGGCAGCGCAGCGCCGAGTTCAGCTTCGACCGAACTCGCTGCCGGCAACAGGAGGAGTACTACCTTCTGCGGGTCGGCCAGTTGCAGATCAGTCTGGCGAACCCGGACGATATCGAGCGCCGTGACTGGCTACCGCTGGTGGAGCCGCGAGGAGCTGACGGTCACGACTGAGCCGTTCTTCCCGGCCGAACTGCCCGAGCTGCTGGGCGCGTGCGCGTAAGAAGACGGTGTGATTGATTACCACGTGCACCTGTGGCGTCATGCTCCGCAGACGTCATTGCAGGCGGATGTTGATCAACTCGCCGAGTACTGCGTCTACTCCAGGCGGCTCGGGGTCACCGAGCTCGCGGTCACCGAGCACAGCTCTCGCTTTGTCCAGTTTGACACTCTGGTCAGGGGCTGGTGGGAGGGAGATCCAAGCCCGGCGCGGCGAGCTGAGACATGCACCTGCTGGGACGACGAGCTCGGAGCCGACCTCGACCAGTACGTTGACGCCGCGCTTGCGGCGAAGGCGGCAGGCCTGCCGGTGCGGCTGGGCCTAGAGGTCGACTACCTCCCAGGCCAGATGGCCAAGGTGGCCGCCCTCCTGGCCGGTCATCCGTTCGATGTTCTCCTGGGCAGCGTGCACTGGATCGGTGCCTGGCTGTTCGACGCCCTGGACTGGGCGGAGGCGCAACAGCAGTGGGCTAGCCGAGGCGTGGAACGGGTCTGGGACGATTACACCCGGTCCGTCGAGGAACTGGCCAGCACCGGGACAGCTGACGTGCTGGCGCATCCCGACCTGGCCAAGGTCGCCGGGCAGCGCCCGGCCGCGCCGGATGAGTTCTACCATCGGATCGCCGAGGCGGCGCGGTCGTGCGGGCTCGCCGCAGAACTCAACTCCGCCGGCTGGCGAAAGCCGTGCGGCGAGGCCTATCCAGCAGCCGCGCTGCTTCGCCGCTTCCACGACTACGGGGTGCCTATCACGACCGGGTCCGATGCCCATCAGCTGGCCGACCTTTCCTGGCGGCTCGCCGACTTGACCGCAGCTGCGCAGGCGGCGGGCTACCTCGAGGTCACCGCGTTCCGGGCTCGCAACCGAGTTCCCCAGCCACTGTGATGGGCCACGCGTCACCGGCAGATCAGCAGGCCGGAGTGGGTCGTGACCCGGAAGGTTCCATCGGGGCCGAACGGCATCCTCGCCCCGGCGGCCGCGGTGAAGGCGGCCGGATCGGGCATCGCCTGGGTGGCGGGCATGCTCGCGAGGTACCGACACACCGGCTCCGGTCCGGGCAGCACCAGCTGGCCGGTGAAGTCGTGCCGCTCGACCGTCTCGAACACGCCGGACAACAGGCGCTGACCGGGATCCAATGTCATCGACAGGTGCCTCTGCTCGTCCCAGACACCGGGGTCGCCCAGGCCAAGCGCGGCTGCTGTCCCGGCGGCCAGCTCGCCGAGCTCGGCGAGGTGGTCGGCTCCGTTCAGCGTCACCAGGACCTGACCGTCGCGCCGGGTCACCCGGCGGAATTCGGCTACCGCGGCAGCCTGGTCCGGCACGTGGTACAGCATGTGCGGCGCCAGGACGACGTCTGCCGCTCCATCGGCCAACGGCAGTCGCTGCGCGTCGCCGACAGCAAAACCGACCCGCGGGACCGCGGCCCGAGTGATCGCGAGCATGCCCGGCGAGAGGTCCACGCCCAGCAGCCGGCCCGCGTGCCCGCGCCGGGCTAGCCCGGCCAGGTAGGGCCCGTTCCCGCAGCCAACCTCCGCGACGGTCTCGCGTCCGGTCAGCCCAGCCAGGTCCAGCACGCTCGCGACCAGGTCGATCCGCGGCTGCCGATACACGTAGATCGACCGGCGCGCCGTTAGGTTGGTGTCGTCCCGGTACTGCACCCTGGTGAGGTAGTCGCGGTCAGTTGGGATGCGGATCTTCGACCCCCTCGCCCGACTGTCAGGAGCAGACCCGTTGGGGTCGCCTCATTAATGATCCGCCAGGTGATACACCGCTGTCCCCGCCAACCGTCCGTTTACTGTCGAAGAGCCGGCGTCGTTCCTCTGCCGTGGGCAGAGCCTGCGGCGACACGGGCCGGCCGCAATCTAACCTCGGCTCCATGACGCTCACGTCACCCTGGCCCACCGCCCAGCCGAGACCGACGTGCGCGTGATCGTGCTGGGCGGAACCTGGTTCGTCGGCCGCGCGATCACCGAGGCGCTGATGTCCGCGGGGCACACCGTCCTGATCGTCCATCGCGGGGTCAGCGAGCCGACCGACCTTCCGCGCGTGCAGCACCTGCACGCGGAACGCAGCACCTGGCCAGCGCACGCAAGCGAGTTCGCCGCGTTCCAGGCCGACGCTGCCGTGGACGTCTCAGCAGGCAACGGCGCCAGCGCGCGGGCCGCCCTGTCCGCGCTTCCGCCCGGCATCCGGCTGGTCGCGCTGTCCAGTATCGATGTCTACCGCGCGTATGAGGCCCTGCGCAACGGCACCCAGGCCGACGCGGTGCCACTGACCGAGGAGTCCCCGCTGCGGGTCACGCGGCACCTGGACGGACCGCAGTGGGAGAACCTGGAGATCGAGGAGGCGTATCACGGCGCCGGGGCGACCATCCTGCGGCTCGGCGCGGTCTACGGCGAGCACGACTATCAGCACCGGTTCGAGCCGGTGCTGCGCCGGGTGCGGGCCCGGCGCCGACAGCTGCCGGTGGGAGCGGGCAACTTCCTGTTCAGCCGCGTCTACGTAGGCGATGTCGGCCGGGCGGTGCGCGCGGCTCTCGCGAGCGACCAGGGCTCCGGGCGGTGCCTCAACATTGTCGAGGCCCAGACAGCGCCCATGCGGCTCTTCTACGAGCAAGTCAGTAGCGCTACCGACGGCAGCCTCGGCCTGGTGCGCGTTCCCGATGAGACGCTTCCCCCGGACTTGCGGGACACGGGAGCGCTCAGCCAGCATCTGCTCGCCAGCCCGGCGAGGGCCGCAGTGATGCTCGGCTGGCGCGCCACCGCCGGGCCGCAGATCTTGCGGCGGGCCGTTACCTGGCACCTCAACAACCCGCCTCGCGAGGCGGGCGACGACTTCTCAGCCGACGACGCCGCCCTTGCCGGCGCGATGTAAGACACTGGCTTCGGCGGCTGCGGGCCACGGCCCCACACGCCTACAGCCTGGCGTGCAGCAGGTCTCCGATATCAGGGTTCTTGAGACCGAAACCGCGGACGGTCCGCGGGTCGAGCCGACGGCGGCGCGGGTATTCGAGCGACAGGCCAGCGACCGCACCGTCACGGCTGAGAACCAGCCGCCCGATCGCCGTGCCGTTACCGAAGATCAGCGGGACGAGCACCAGTGTGTAGTCCCCCGACCGCCGCGTCGCGACGGCGCCGATGCCCTCGAATCTGCCGGCGGAGCCAGCCACGTGGGCCCACCCGCGCGCGATCCGTTCCGGGTCCGCCCGCACGCGCATGGTCGCATCGAACCCGCCGCGAGCTTGCTCCCATCGACCCTCGGTGAGATCGCCGAACAGCCGCTGTGCCCGGTCCGTGACATCGGGCGAGACGTCGTCAGCCATGCACGCGCCCTTCGCTAGCCGTGTAGCTACCACGGTACGTTGGGTCGCACTCGGTCGGCGAGCTCGGCGGGCCGCAAACTTCTGCGGGGAACGCCCGGTCATCGGGTCGATGTGCGCTGAAAGCGGCGGAGCCGAAGGCTGCTCGACACCACGAACACCGAGCTGAAGGCCATGGCCGCTCCGGAGATCAGGGGGTTGAGCAATCCCGCCGCCGCGAGCGGCAGCGCCACGACGTTGTACGCGAACGCCCAGAACAGGTTCGTCTTGATGGTGCGCAGCGTGCGCCGGGACAGGGCCACCGCGTCGGGCACTGCCCGCAAGTCGCTCCGAACCAGGGTCAGGTCGGATGCCTCGATTGCCACGTCGGTGCCGGTGCCCATGGCCATGCCGAGGTCGGACTGGGCGAGTGCCGCGGCGTCGTTCACGCCGTCACCCACCATGGCGACGACCCGTCCGGCGGCCTGGAGCTGCTTGATCGCCGCCACCTTGCCGGCGGGCGGCACCCCGGCGATCACGTTGTCGATGCCCACCCGAGCAGCCACCGCGGCGGCGGCGCGCGCGTTGTCGCCGGTCAGCAGCACCGGCTCCAGGCCCAGGTGGCGTAGCTCGGCTATCGCCTCGGCCGAGGTCGGCTTGACGGTGTCCGAAATGACCAGCAGGCCGCGGACCTGACCGTCCCACCCGGCGTAGACGGTTGCCTGGCCGGCGGACTCGGCGTCGGCGGCCCGGTCGACGAGGACGGCCGGAACCCGCAGTGCCAGCTGCCGACCCAGCCAGGAGCGCCGACCCGCGACCACCGCGTGCCCGTCGACGTTGCCGGATACGCCTAGCCCGGCATGGCTGGCGAACCCGGTCACGGCGGGCAGGCTGGTGCGGAGCCGGTCCACGGCTCCGCGGGCGATTGCCGCCCCGACCGGGTGCTCGGAGTTGTCCTCCACCGCGCCCACGAGCCGCAGCAGTTCGTC
>JASHUG010000429.1 GCA_030040155.1 Streptosporangiaceae bacterium
GCACCGCAAGGCGATCGACGTGCTGCGCGCCCGGAAAAGGTACCCGGTCCCGGTCGGAGAGGTCCCCGAGCAGCCAACCGGCCTTGGTGTCCCCGGCACGGACGACACCAGCCTGTGGCAGGCGGTCCGGCAGTTGCCCGACAAGCAACGGCAGGCGGTGGCCTACCACTATGTCGCCGCGCTGCCTTACGCCGAGATCGCCCAGATCCTCGGCGGCACCACCGAGGCGGCACGCAGGGCCGCCGCGGACGGCATCAGGAACCTGCGGACGAGTTACCAGGGCGGAGCCTGATCATGAGCGACCACGACGACCTTTTCACGACGCCAGCCGAGCCGGATGTCCTGGCGCGACTGCACCGCTGCCTCGAACAAGCCGCCGAGCAGGAGGGGTTGCTCGACGTGGCGTACCGGACGGTCGATTCCCCGGTCGGCCGGCTACTGCTCGCGGCCACGCCGCGCGGGGTCGTCCGGCTCGCCTACGACATCGAGGATCACGATCGCGTCCTGGAGACCCTGGCGGGCAGGCTCAGCCCTCGCGTCCTGCGGGCCCCGAGTCGACTGGACGCTGCGGCGCGAGAACTGGAGGAGTACTTCGCCGGGCGGCGCCGCGTGTTCGACCTCCCGCTTGACCTATCGCTGTCCAGGGGCTTCCGGTTGCTGGTGCAGCAACACTTGCCATCGATTGGCTACGGGCAAACCCGGAGCTACCGGCAGGTCGCCGAACTCGTCGGCCGCCCGACGGCGGTCAGGGCAGTCGGCACGGCCTGCGCCACGAACCCGCTGCCCGTGATCGTGCCCTGTCACCGAGTGCTCCCGAGCGACGGCACGCCCGGCCGTTACGTCGGCGGGTCCGACGCCAAGAAGACGCTTCTGAGCCTGGAGGCAGCGGCATGAGTATTTCGGTGCGCACCCCGAAGAGCGGACGGGTCACAGACCCGTGGCAGCAGCGGGTCGACTCTGGCGACTGGGATGCCGTCACAGCCGAGGTGAACGAGTACGGAGGCGCTCTGCTGCCGCAATTGCTCACGGGCGCCGAGACGGCCCGCATCAAATCCCTGTACGAGGACGGCCAGTACTTCCGCGCAACGGTCAACATGGGCCGGCACCGTTTCGGGGAGGGCGAGTACCGCTACTTCAGGGTGCCGTACCCCGAGCCAGTGGAACGGCTCAAGCAGGCACTGTACCCCCGACTGCTGCCGATCGCGCGCGACTGGCACGCGAAGCTCGGCCGCCCCGCCCCGTGGCCGGACACGCTGGACGAATGGCTGCGCATGTGCCACGACGCCGGGCAGGACAAGCCGACGGCGATCATGCTGCACTACGGCCAAGGGGACTGGAACGCCCTGCACCGCGACCTCTACGGAGACCTCGTCTTCCCCCTGCAGGTCGTGATCAACTTGAGCCAGCCGGGGGTCGACCACACCGGAGGAGAGTTCCTGCTCCTCGAACAGCGCCCCCGCGCGCAGTCCCGGGGCACCGCGACACTGCTTCCGCACGGGCACGGCTACCTCTTCACGACCCGGGATCGGCCGGTCCGCTCGGCCCGGGGATGGTCAGCAGCCCCGGTACGGCACGGGGTGTCCGCGATCCGGTCTGGCCAGCGGCTTACGCTGGCGCTCGTCTTCCACGACGCGGCATGAGCAGCCCGAGGACTTACACGCTGCATGGCGCCGACCGCAAGCCCTATCAGTCCCCCAGCAAGGGACAGTGGGGCGGTCACCGCGGCACCAGGATCTACGGCCGCCTCGACTGTCCTGCTGCGTTGCGCGCCATCGCTCGCGGCGGCTACACGCGGTGCCGCGTTTTCTTCGCGGACGAAGTTACTGCGATCGCCGCGGGCTACCGGCCGTGCGGCACCTGCTGCCCAGGCCGCTACCGGGAATGGAAAGCACGCGGAACCAACTAGCCGCCGGCGCAGCGGGCGGCCAATTCTGAGCCGCAGGGCGACCGGCAGCTTATTCGTGGTTCTTATCGCGTCGCGCCCGACTGGCAGCAAGGCGATGTCCTTGAGGGATGTCCCGTCGACGGCGCGCGTTATGTTACCGCACGGCCGCTGGCTCGGCCCCGCTACCTCGGTCGGCTCTTCTCGAGTCAGCCGGGCCTCGGCCGACAGCCGCCGCATGAAAACCCGGCGAACTCCAGCACAGGCGGCCGTAAACGTGGGGGCGTCATTCCGCAAGCCCTCACCCAGGCAGCGGGCGTGAGCGAACGCTGTGCAGGGGCAGTACGCAGCCCCAACCGGTGCTGGCGGCACGCCGCGCCGCCGCGCAACGCACCGCGATCCTGTGGGTGGTCTTGTGGGGGGTTATGTGTGGTCAAGGTGGCTGATCGCTGGCGACAGTGAAACGGCACATGACCTTAAGACCGGGAGATGCCATGTCGTTTACCAATCACAGCCACAGCGTGCTCAAGATGTCACTGGCCCGGCGTGCCCGCGCCGCCGTGGTGCCGGTGATATCGGTCCTGTGCTTAATCGGGGCGTCCGCTCCGGCGTTTGCTGAGCAGACGCCAGGCGCGGCGCTCGCGCGGGCACCAGCCATGTCCGCTCCGCGGGCGGCTCCCGCCGTGGTGTCGCCGGCACCTGAGCCGACCATGTCGAACTGCCCGAATGGCATGTCTGATCTTGTCAGTCCTCATTTTCGGGTGTGGGCCTGTATCGACGCAGATTCCGCGGAGGATCAGGAGCATGCTACGGAAATGCTGGAGGCCATGTACAAGCCGATGACCGACCTGATGGGCGCACCGCTGAAGGACAATTCGGCGGACGGTGAACACGGCCGGATCGACGTCTACCTGGTTCACCCAGGTCAGGTGGTGCACCGGTTTGGCCACACGGTGGATCTGGCCACGCTTATCACGGGCGGGGCGGTTGGGGCTACTACTCAGGAGGCATACCAGGGCCCCGCCGGCTGCCGGCGCTGCGTGTCGAGCGGTTTCATCGTGGCGCTGCGGCCTGAGGACACGAGTTCTTCCCTCAACTCGACCCTGGTGCACGAGTTCTTTCATGTCCTGCAGTACGCCTACAACACCACCATGTCATGCCGGCGATTCTGGTTTGACGAGGCGTCAGCCACGTGGGCCGAGTGGTGGTTTGCTCCGGCCACCGCCAATAAAGAGGTGTACCAGTGGATCCCCGACTTCCAGAAAGAGCCGGGGGTGTCGCTGACGGACTCCGCCGGTCGCTCGCCCTATTCGGACTGGCTGTGGCCGCTGTTCATGCAACAGCAGGCCGGCGGCCCGTCGATCATCGCCGACGCCTGGAAGGCCATCGGCCGGGCCGGTGCCGGCAGCTGTGACACCCTGAACAGTGCCATAAGCTCGCAGCTTCCCTTCTACGACAACTTCGCCAACTTCGCGGTCGAGAACTTCGACCACGAGCTTCCCAACCTGGCCACCAAGGCACGAGAATGGCCGACGCCAGCCTTCCCGGTCACATTCGATCGCAACTACCCGAGCTTCACCCACTCCGCCAGGCCGACGGTCCCGGGCGAGTTCCCCGAGGTACTGCCCAGGCTGGAAGGCAGCACGAGCCTGTTCAGTGCCACCTCCGCTTACCCGTGGTCCCGGACGGTCGAGGTCAACCTCCCGCCCCTGTCCGCCCAGTACACCAAGATCACGCTTGCCCCGGCGGGCGTCGCGCACGGCGGCTCGGTCGACTTCGACTTCTCCGGCCTGTCCCCGGCCACCGACCTGGACGTTAACCTCCTGGCCGCCGATGATGCCCCATCGAGGTCAGCGATCAATGACGGGAAGTGGGAGCGCATCGACGTGGCGCTGAGCAACCTGGGCGACGATCCGGCGCACGCCAACATCTGCCTGAACGCCGATGGCACCAAGCGTGCCGTCCTGGACGACGGCAAACCCGGCGACCCGGTGGGGGGTTCCTACTTCTATGTGATCATCGACGACAACGGCATCTCCGGCAAGCCCGTGACCGGGTCGTTCACGGTTACCCAGCGGGACACCTGCGCGACAGCGCTGTCCGGCGACCTAACCGTAGACAGTACCGTCGAGGGTGCACAGACCACTACGGCCCATATCAGCGCAGATCTGAGCAACAACTGCGCCCACTGCGACGGACCAGCCGCCTGGCAGGTGACAGGCACCTGGTCCGCGAAATACACCTACCCGATGACGAACTGTACGATCACGGCCAGTGGCAGCGGACGCCTGAGGGGTAATGATTTTCCCACCACTTACGGCGTGCTGGGTGAAAGCTACCTGAGCGTATACCAGAACCCGTACTCCACTACTCCCTACATCCCCGGCGCATTCCTGTCCACCGAGACCGGGACAGCGAACGGGTGTGGAATTAGCGGCCCCGTCCCCTTGCAGGCGGGATTCGGATGCCCCGATCTCTTCGGCGGCCCCAATGCATTGGGAGGCTGGTATCAGTCCAACGGCACATATACCGCCAAAGACGCCTCGGTAACCTTCGACTGTCACGTCACTGGCACCGGAGAATACCTAGGGTATGACGACGCCATAACCGGAACTCTGACCGCCACCGACCCCGTCCGATGCGGACTCTGGCCCTACTGCGCCAGCGGGCCAGGAGAATCCAGTGCCGCTGAAGGCACCAGCCGGCCCGGCGGTAGCAGATACCCCGCGGTGCGCTAGGCCACACCGCGGTTGAGCCGTCGCACCGGTCCGGCAGGCGCTGGGGCCTGCGGTGCCGCCGCCGCGGCAGGCCGTATCCGCGGCGGCCGCGGCCTGCCATCGATGCCTGGTCCGAGGTGGCTGCTGCCGCCTTGCATGATGCGATGGACCAGGCCGTGCAACGAGGTCCGCGCCGAGTACGCCACGTACGCCAGCGAATGCCGCGTGCATGCGTTCGGCGCGCGCCGCACGCGGGCCGAGGCCGAGGCCTTGCTGGCCGAGTCCATCCGGAAGGTCGAGGCAGCAGGCGGCCGTAACGAGCGGTACTGGATCGAGGAGATCGACGCCACCGGGCTCTGGCAGCCGCCGGCTCAGCCCAAGCCCCGAGACCGCTACACCACCCGCGTCACGGCAGCCAAGAAGCCCGGCCGCTGGGAAACCGTTCATGTCGACGCGCTCGACGGCGAGACTGCGATCGCTAGCTACGACCGCAACTACCGTATGCTGCAGACCTTCGAGCCCTTCCGGCAAGACGATCGCGTCTTCGCGCTCATCTCTACGCACTACATCGCCACCTCGGTGATGGATCTGCACTCCGGCCAGATCGTCGCGGCCGGGGAACCAGCCGACGGCGGGTTCTGCCCGGTCGGGTTGTACGTCCTGGACTGGCGGGACCTGCACGAAGGGACGAACTGGCCGGCTCGATGCACTGGCGGCCCACTGACGACGAGTGGCCGGCCGGCGACTTCGGGTTCGTGTGGGGCTGCATCACGGGCGACGACTCCTCATGGAAAGTGCAGAACCTGCCCGCCGCGATGAGCGGTTCGGCTACCTCAAGCTCGCCACTGAACCCCAAGCTCCAGCCACGAGACTTCATCCGCTGCTCCTCCTGGGAAGGAAAACGGCGCGTTCAGTTCTACGTCGAGAACAACTTCAATCTCACAACCGGCGCGCCAATGCCAGACGAGGACTGGTAACCACCCATCCCGGCCAGGCGGAGCCAGAATTCATGACGACCAGTGGGGCCAGATCACTTGACGAGACTCACCGGACCCCGCAGAAGCGACCCCGGCGAGTCCGCCTCATTGTCGAACCCCTGACGAGCCGCCAGCGCTCACGCCAGCGTCCGCACGCTCGCTCCTGCGAATCCTGCAGAGAGCAGCCGACGCTGAGAAGCGGCGATCGCCCTAGTGTCCACGAAGGTGCCCGCAGCCGACTTGTACAGCCAACCGTGTCCTGTCGAGGCGCCGACGGGCCGCGCCGGGCGGGCGGCCCTATTCACCTCGCCGGGAGCGGGTCCGGTCACCACACAAGACAGCCAACAATTTCCGGTGCTGGCCCGCTGGCCTGGCGCTACGAACCGCGTTGAGAGCCACGGTTTTGGCAATCGGGCCGGAGGCGGCCCTGGTCGCCCGGCGCCCACAGTCGATGGCAAGGATTGGCCAGGATGAGTAGCGTTAACAGAGGTCTGCGCATCTGGTGCCGGCGGGCATGGGTGAGGGGCGTGGAGGCCGTCGTGGACGAGCCTGAGCTTTCGTTTGCTGGTTTGCTCCGGCAGTTACGGGCGCACGCGCGGCTGACGCAGGAAGAGCTGGCCGAGGCCGCCGGGGTGAGCCCGAGGTCGGTCAGCAACCTGGAGCGCGGCATCAACCGCACCGCGCACAAGGACACCGCGGTGCTGCTGGCCAGTGCGCTGGGCCTGGGTGAGCCGGTCCGGGCGGTGTTCGTGGCTGCTGCGCGCGGCAAGGTTCCCGCCGCCGACGTGCTGGCCGCACGCCAGGCCGTGACGGTGGGGCCGTTCGCCGCGTCGGCGACCCGGTCGTTGCCTCGTGATGTCGCCAGCTTCACTGGCCGCGGCGCGGAGCTCAGCCGGCTCCTGGGCACGGTCGACAGCCTGACCGCGGCTGGCGGAGTGGTCGGGATCCACGCGATCGGGGGGATGGCCGGGGTTGGCAAGACCGCGTTCGCGGTGCACGCCGCGCATAACTTGGCAGACCGGTTCGTGGGCGGGCAGGTCTTCTTGCCGCTGCACGGGCACACGCCGGGACAGCAGCCGGTCGATCCGGCCGACGCGCTGGCCAGCCTGCTGCTGGCCGTCGGCGTCGTCGCCGACCAGATCCCGCCTGGCGCCGAAGCACGGATGACGCTGTGGCGGGACCGGCTGGCCGGAAAGCAGCTGCTGCTGGTCCTGGATGACGCCGCGGGCAGCGAGCAGGTCCGGCCACTGCTGCCCGGCGCCGGCGGCAGTCTGGTGCTGGTCACCAGCCGCCGGCGGCTGACCGCCCTGGAGGACGCCACCACGATCAGCCTGGACGTGCTGCCGACCGGCGAAGCGGCCGCGCTGCTGGTCCGGCTGGCCGGCCAGGCCGGACTCAGCCCGGATGACGCGGCGGTGGCCGAGATCGCCCGGCTGTGCGGTTACCTGCCGCTGGCGATCGGGATGGTAGCCCGCCAGCTGCATCATCACCCGGCCTGGACGGCAGCCGGGCGTGCGGCTGAGCTGGCCGCCGCAGTGGACCGGCTGGAGCTGATGGCCACCGAGGACCTGTCGGTGGCGGCCGCTTTCAATTTGTCGTACGCCGGCCTGACCAGCGAGCAGCAGCGGCTCTTCCGGCGGCTGGGTTTGCATCCAGGGGCCGACGTCGATGGCTATGCTGCGGCGGCCCTGGATGGCACCGGGCTGGCGGCCGCCCGCCGCGGCCTGGAGAACCTTTATGACCAGTACTTGCTCGCCGAGCCGGCCCAGGGCCGGTACCGGATGCACGACCTGATCCGCGCCCACGCCCGCGCCCTGGCCGCCCGCGATGACTCCGCCGATGACCAGGAGCAGGTCCTCGGTCGGCTGCTGGACTACTATCAGCACACCGCTGCTCGGGCCGGGGCCCTGCTGGCTGCCAGTGCCCGCCCTGCCTCTGCCGTCAGGGGCACCATCCCGGCCGCGGTTCCCGTGCTGGCCGGCCCCGAGGATGCGCTGGCATGGGCGCGGGCCGAACGGGGGAACTTGCTCGCGTGCCTGGACCACGCCGCAAGGACCGGCCAGCGCGCCCGTGTCATAGCCCTGACCGCAGGCCTGGCCCCCCTGTTGTCGCGGGACGGCCCGTGGGCCGAAGCCATCTCCCGCCATGTCACGGCCGTGCGCGCCGCGGAGGACCTGGGCGACCGGCCTGGCCAAGCCACCACCCTGATCAACCTGGGGGACGTGCGGCGGGCAACCGGGGATTTCCCTGGGGCGCAACGTGCCCTGGATCAGGCACTGGGCATTTGCCGAGACCTGGGCGACCGATCCGCGCAGGCCGCCGCCCTTATCCTGTTGGGCGGCACACGCATGCTGGCAGGAGACCATCCCGGCGCGACCACAGCGCTGACCGAAGCGCTGGGCATCTGCCGCGCCCTCGGGGACCGGCCCGGCCAGGCGAGCGCCCTCCTTCAACTGGGGCTACTGCGGATTGCGACCGGGGACCTGCGGGGCGGGACCGCGGCCCTGGAGGAGGCGCTGGGCATCAGCCGCAACCTGGGCGACCGGCTCCGCCAGGCCAGCGTGCAGGCTTCCCTGGGGATGGTCCGGCAACAGACCGGGGATTATGCAGCCGCGGCCGCGGCTCTGGACGAGGCGCTGGATATCTGCCGCGACCTCGGCAACCGGCAACCCCTGGCCGTGGTCCTCATCGAGCTAGGCGAGATACGGCGAGTGACGGGGGACCATGCAGCTGCGGCCCGCGACCTGGAGGAGGCGCTGCACATCTGCCGGGACATGGCTACCCCGCACACCCTGGCTTGCGCCCTCAGAAGTCGAGGGCGGCTGCGGCTGGCAACTGGGAACTATCCAGGGGCGGCCAGCGACCTGCAGGAGGCACTGCGCATCTGCCGGGACATCGGTAACCTAGGCGGTTCGGCGGAGGTCCTCAACTCAGCCGCGACTGTGCACCGGGTTCGCGGCGACCTGCACCAGGCCGAGGCGTGCAACCAGGAGGCGCTGGGCCTGGCCCGCCAGATCGGCAGCCGCTGGGACGAAGCCCACGCACTGGCCGGCCTGGGCCGGTGCGCCCTTACCAGCGGCCACACCATCACAGCCCAGCACCTGCTGCGCCAGGCACTGGAGATCTTCCAACGGATCGGCGCGCGCGAGACCGCCGAGATTTCCGTCGAGCTCCAAGCCCTCACCGACGCGCCACCAGCCGCGCAGAAGTCATGACTTCGGGTTAAGGCCCAGGCCCAGCTGACCCGGATCTGTTACAGCAGCCACCAGGAACACGCGCCCGCCCGGCTCATCGCACCCCTAACGGCAGCTGCACGGACGGGCCGCCGAATGCCCCGTGGACCACCGGAGCGCGCCCTGCCACGGCGAGGATAGGCGCTGTACTACGACCGCGGTGGCTTCCCACCAATCCCCCGGATAAGGCCAGGCGCAGCCAGCGCGAGGACGAACGACGTTAACGCCGGTAAGGCCCGGCGTTTACTCGGACGGCACGGGGGGAGGCTGGCACATTCATGAGGGCGGGAGGCCGCCGCGCAGGACCTCATCCGGCCGCAATTTGGTGCCCCCTAGTCTAGGCGGGCCAGCCCGCGCCAGAGCAGGTGATAAGTGTCACATATCCTGCCACCGGGTTGTTTGCGCCCGCCAGTCCTGCAGCGCTGCAAGGCCTGACCGGCGGAAGGCCACAGATACCGTCCGGACGGCACGGTGCAGCCCGGAACTGAGTACAGCGCCGGCGCCGTGCGGCGGCCGCAGGGAGTACTTCGAGGCGACAATCACTAGCCGCAATGCGAGACGTTGATGATTTCGATCTCGCGGACTCCTATCTGTGCGACGTATTCCGCGTTGCGCCTGATGATCGAGCTGACGGTCTCGGCTGCGGCCGCTGGCTCATGGGCCTCGCATTGAATGGTGATGACAGCCTCATCCAGCATGTCCCACAGCACTGTCGGCTGCTTTAGGTAGCCGGTGCGATGAGTGGCGGCTATGGCCGCCTGGAAGCTGGATCGGCGCGCATCGGTCAGGCTGGGGTAGAGCCCGGCTGTCATGCGTGCGGTGACTTCGAACCTGCGCAGCCGCTTGCCGGGCGGCCTTGGCTCGGGGCCGCCCGCGGCCAACATCGGCTCGATGGTCTCGGCCAGCCAGACTGGACCGGTAGCGAGCTCAGCGTCGGGGGTCGGCAGCTTGTGCCGCTCCCGCCACTTGCCGACCAGGCCGGGGTCCGCGTCGAGGGCGCGCGCGATCTCGGAAATCCCGTAGATCTTCAACGGTCACCGCCTCGTTCGTTCTGTCGTTATGGACGACAGATTAACAAGGAACCTGTCGCTACGCCAGACAGATTATGGTCAACCCGTGTACCCACGGTCACCGGGCATGGGTTGCACCGTGACGCCCGCGGCGGTGAGGAACTGACGGATCTGGGAGGCGTGCTCAACGACGTGCAGCGGCATGCTGCCGACAATCACCGCAAACGGCGTGCCGTGGTATCGATGGGCGCTAGGAAGTGGCCGAGCGGCCACTTTCTCCGTGAGGCCGTCAAGAGTCTGGCGGACGCGGCCGCGGCACCAGTCGACGTACCCCAGAAGCTCGGGCTTAGTGAACCTGCGATTGGGGAAGGCGAAGGTGTTGTCGTCAAACGGTTGTGGTGGTGCCCACGGCTCGAACTCGGCAGCCAGGTCGTAGTCGAGCGTTAGCAGCGCGTGGTAGCCGAGGAACCAGGGGGCCGAACCGTGCAATCCCCCGTGCGGCGTCGGACCCGTCGGCGCCTCGTCTGGCCACAAGTCCGTCTGCCACAGGTCTTCTGGGCAGTCGGTCAGCGCCGCATCCATCAGCCGCAGCGCGTGTTCGAAGTTATGAGCCATGCTCTGGACAAACGCGTTCGACACGATGCCGGTATACCGCAGTCAGGCAGTTTCGCGCGCGTCAAGCGTCCGGCTCGAGCCGGTCGACGACCTCCGACAGCTCGCCCTCCGCTGACACGAGTACGGTCGTCCGAGTCGCCTCGCGGGAGCCGGGCTCAGTTCACGCACGGGACGCCATTCTGCGCGCTGACGGCGCCACCCTGCGGGCCGCTGGTCGGAATCACCGAGCCGGGACTTGGTCGAGGCGAGCTGGCTGCTGCACTGGTGACCAGGCTGGCGGGAAAGATCGTGCTGGTGCCAAGCAGGATCTCGACATGACCGGGCCGCACCGCAGCGGCGGGCACGGCGATCACGCCGAACATGGCGCCGATCTTGCTGGCGCTCGCGGACGCTCCTGCCCCGTACAGCACGCTCGTCCCGATGCGTAGGTCAGCGTTTCCGACCTCGCCGGCCTCGTAGCCCGTTCGCACCAGTGCCGTCGAGATGCGCCTGGCCAAACCCGCTGTCTCGCCGCCATTCAGCACATCTACGGTCGCCTTCTTTCCCTGAGCGGCGGCGCGCTGCGGCCCGGCGCTGCTCCGAGCGGTAGTGGCAGCGAAGGCCGCGTGCACAATCTGCCTGATGTAGGCCGGGTTGACGAGGTTCGCGTCCTGCCCGTCAATCGTCTGGTATCCCTCGATTGGCAGCGTGTGGAAAACGAGGTTCGCGCTCGTCAGGTCACGCATCTGGGCCGCGAAGTCCAGCAGGTTCCAGCCCGCATCGGTGATGACGTACTGCTTGGCGACCGTTATGAGAGCCTGCACCTTGGTCAGGTCGTCAAGGACTCCGTCGGCGTGCAGTTCGTGCATCACCGAGTCGAGAAAAGCCTGCTGACGATGGGTCCGGTCCAGGTCTCCGTTGGGCAAGCCATCGCGCTGCCGGACGAAGGCCAGCGCCTGCGAGGCGTCGAGGTGCTGATAGCCCGCATGGAAATTCGCCCCGGAATTCTTGTCGTGAACAGCGTGCCTGAGGCAGACTTCCACGCCGCCAAGCACCTTCGCCAGCTCGTAGAACCCATACAGGTTCACGGCGGCGAAGTGATCGATATGCACCCCGGTCAACTGCTCAACAGTGGCGACGGCCGCGGCCTGGCCAGCTTCGTTACCCAGGACGGCCAGCTGATCTTGGCTGATGCTCGGGTCGCTAGCCTTAATTTGCTGCTCCCGGTAGGTCAGGCTGACGCCGTACGCCTGATCGATCTTCCCCTGCTGCTCGGGGCCGACCGTGTCAGCGAACTGAACCCAGTCGTCACGCGGTATAGAGAAACCGACAGCCTTTCTACCGCCCGCCGGTATGTGAATAAGGATAAGGGTATTGGTGTCATTTCCGCCTACACCGCCGGCGACGGCCGCCGCACTGCCAGCGTGCAGCTGATCCAGAATGCTCGACGGCAGGATATCGCCATTCCAATATCTCCGGCTTTCTATGCCCATTAGCAAGATATTCTGCGTGCCAATAGAAGGACCACTGAGTATGGCGTTCGAGCCGCCGATGCCACCGAGTTCGCGCACCACGATGTAGGCGAAGCCGCTCGCTACCAGTACGATCAGCGACATCGCACAGTTCAGGAAATACCCGGTCCCGCCCGCTATCCGGCGCGGTCTGGATCTGGCCGTCCTGGCTCGCAGGCTGCCTCTCGGCCTCGGGAGCCCTGCTGCTCGCCAGGCGGCAGCGACGCGATCCTCAGGCGTGGCCGGGTCATTATGTGGCCCGCTCATCGATTCCCCCGTGCTCGGTCATCACATTGCAAGAAACGTTACCTACAGGAGTTTCCGCAAACCACAACCGCTAGCCTAAAGAGATGGCGGCGCCGCAAGCAGACAATGAGGAGCCGCGCGAAGGGGATCGCCTGAATCCCGGAACTGGTCCCGCATCGCCGGGACCGGGCCAGCCAAGCCCGGCTCAGGGCCAGCGCCCGGTTTCGGGAGAACGCACCTCCCAAGGCCCACCTCACGGATCAAGCCCCGCCGCACAGTCACGGTCAGCCCAGGAATCTCCGCCGCCGAGGGGGTCAAGCTCGAGTCAGCGGCCGGAGTCGCAGCAGTCACGTCGGGCGCAGGAGCCACCGAAGCGGCCCCAGTCACCGCGTCCGGCCGATGCGTCAGGCCTGCCGCCACGACGAGAACGGACGTCGTCGAGCATGTCAGCCGACTGGCGCAAGCCGGGCCAATCACCCGGCCAGGCAGAGGCCCAGCGCGCGTGGGGCTCCCGCCCGGGTCGGCTCGGCCCGATCACCGTGGCCTTCGGGGCACTAGCGGGCGGCCTACTGACAGTAATGGCGGGTTCGGAGCCCGGCTGGCTCCTCGGCCTATTCGTCGTCGCCGCGACCGCAGCCGGAACGTCGGCCGTTCGCCGGACATCGGCGTACCTCGTTATCCCCGTGCCTGCACTGGCCTATTTCGTGGCGGCCATCATCGCCGGGCTGATCCATGACCGGGGTGTTGATACCTCACGAGCGATCCTGCTCGTCAACGCCGTGCAGTGGGTCGCCAACGGCTTCGTCTGGATGTTCCTGGCGACAGTCACTGCCATCGGGATTACGGTGGGGCGCTGGGTGATGACCGGGCGCGCCGGATACGGCATGGGCGGTTCCTGGCTGGCTCGCCTCGTCGGACCTTGGCCCGCCCCGGACGCAACCGGGCAGGGTCGCGGAGCGCAGGCCGCACGCCCGCCGGCATCCCGACCGGACACTGCTCGATCCGCTACTGCCCGACCCGCCACCGCTCAACCGGACGACGCCCGGCCCGGCGCCGCTCACTCTGAGGACGCGGGATCCAGCGACACCCCGACGGAGCCTCTCGCCGCCAATCGCCAGCAGGCCGCGCCCCCGAGTTCCGATGCGACCGCCGCGGAGCCCATCCGCCGCGAGACCGTTGACACCGACCGCTCGGCCGACACCTAAGCCGGCTCGCCCTGCTGACGAGCGTCAGCCGCGCCGGACGGCAAAGTTGTAGCAGCCGTAGCCCACGTTGCGCAGATGCACGATCGTGACGTCTGGCCGGGCGAACAGTTCGCGGATCACCCTGAGCGCATGCTCCCCGTCGGGGACCAGGACTCCATCGGCGATCGCACCGTCTCGGTCGTAGGCCCGCACGACCTGCTGGCGGTGACTCAAGGCGGGCGGGTAGCGGTCCGGAGTGAGGTAGCCGCTGCACCGATCGGCGTGGATGAACACCGGGCCGCGTTCGGCGTAAGCACCACGTGTGCCCGGCGGTGTATAGGCGAGGAGCAGCACTCGCTCGCCGGGGACGGATTCCAGCAGGCAGCACCGCAGCGGATTGCCGCCTTCCGCGTCAACCTCGGCGGTCAGCCGGTTCCCGGCTTCGTCCACCCCGGCCGCCCTGATCTCCTCCAGCCTGCCCGGCGGTATCGGCGCGAAGACGAGCTCGCGTTCGGCTGGAGTTTCACTCGCGACCTGCTCGGAAAGATGCGTTGTCATACCAGGCAAACGCCGCGGCGGGTCACAACGTGAGGTGGGCGGCCCAGTTCAGGGCTGGCGCCGAGCCAGCAAGTATGCGCGGTTCGTCTCGACCTCGGCCGGGTAGTTCATGCGCTCCAGCCGCATCTCAACGCGGAAGCCCGCGCGCTCCAAGGCCTCCGCCACGTCCGGCGGCTGCAGGAAACGGAAGTCGACGTCCACGGGATGACCCCACCACTCGGCCAGGTGCCTAACCTCTGAGCCGACGTGAAACGCGACGAGGAGAAGCCCGCGGGCGCGGAGCACTCGGTGAATCTCATCGAGTGCGGGGGCCAGCTCGTCCGGCTCCAGATGAATGACCGAGTAAAACGCGACCGCCGCCGCGAATTCGCAGTCCGCGGCCGGAAGCTGCAGCAGGCTCCCCTCGCGGAACTCGACCGCGGGAAATTCCCGGCGACCCACGGCGATCATGGCGGGTGACAGATCAATGCCCACCGTGGTCAGGCCTCGCCCGGCGAGCCAGGCCGCCACGTGCCCCGGACCGCACCCAAGATCGGCGATGGGCGCACCGCCATCAGCCTGTTCGGCCAAGCAGGCAAGCAGGGCCCGGTCCAGCGGCTTGCCGGCGAGCTCGTCTCGCAACGCAGCCGTGTAGTCCTCCGCCACAGCGTCGTAGCTGCGGCGCACTGTGTGTTCCCGCGAAGTAGCTCGTTCCATGACGAAAGTCTCCACGACCGATCCCCCGGCTGCTGCGCCGGTACCTTAGCCGTTCAGGTATGCCAGCACGGCCAGCACGCGCCGGTTGTCGTCATCTGACGGCGCGAGGTCGAGCTTGCTGAAGATGCTCGTGCTGTGCTTGCTGACCGCCTTCTCCGTGACGAACAGGCGCTGTGCGATGGCGCTGTTGGACCGGCCCTGCGCCATCAACTCCAGCACGTCGCGCTCTCTTGCGGACAGCCGTGCTAGCGGCTCTTGCCGCACTCGCCGGCCGAGCAGTTTCGTGACGACTTCCGGATCCATGACCGTCCCGCCACCGGCGACGGTCCTGACCGCGTCGACGAACTGATCGTCGTTGAACACGCGGTCCTTCAGCAGGTAACCGACGCCGCCGGCGTCGTCGGCCAGCAGCTCACGCGCGTACAGCTGCTCGACATACTGCGAGAGGACGAGCACCGGCAGCCCAGGCACCTCGCGCCGAGCCCGCAGGGCGGCCCGCAGCCCGTCATCGGTGAACGTGGGCGGCAGCCTGACGTCGACGATGGCGACGTCGGGCCGTTCGCCGACGAGCGCGGCGGCAAGGCCGGGCGCGTCGTCGACCGCCGCCGCGATCTCGAACCCATGCGCTCCGAGCAGCCTGACGAGCCCGTCCCTCAGGAGGAAGAGATCTTCGGCAACGACGACGCGCACGGCACCTCCATCACCGCCATTGTCGGCCCCCCTGGCGGACTGCTGACCGCGAGAATGCCGTCAAAGGAGGCAAGCCGCTTCTCGATCCCGGCAAGTCCGCTGCCGAGAGCCGGATCGGCGCCACCCAGGCCGAAGTCCGTGACCTCGACCCGTAGCATCGAGCCCGAGTGCCGGACAGTGATCCTCGCGTCGCGCGCTCCGGAGTGCTTCGCCGCGTTGGTCAGCAACTCGGCAATCGAAAAGTAGCAGGCCGTCTCGACCGGCGCGGGCAGCTGCCCTGGCAGGTCAACGTCGGTTTCGACGTTGAGCGGACTGTCCAGAGCCAGTGCACGCACAGCGTCGGCGAGTCCGCGGTCGGCCAGCACTGGCGGGTGCACGCCGCGGACTAGCTCCCTCAGCTCGGTCAGCGCCTTGGCGGACGCCTCCCTGGCCTCGGCGACCAGCGCGGCGGCCGCCTCCGGGTTGGCATGCATGAGCTTCTCCGCCGCGCGCAGGTTCATGCCCAGCGCGACCAGTCGCGCCTGAGCCCCGTCATGCAGGTCACGCTCCAGCCGCCGCAGGTCGGCCGCTGCGGTATCGACGGCGACCGCGCGGCTTCTCACCAGGTGCTGCACCTGGCTCGTCAGCTGGGCCCGTGGCACGAGGCCGACCAGCCGGCGAACGGTCGGGAAGCTGCGCGGGACGAGCCAGCAGCCCAAGCCGAGGAAGACGAACGCCTCGGCCAGGGCCATGTCGACCGTGCCCTGGCTCTGCAAGCCGACGAGGCCGTACCGCGGGTCGGCGACCGGCGGCTGTGCGGTGGCCGCGCTGGATTGCGGGACGACGGAGGCGACGTTGCTGCCGTTGATCCAGGACTTGACCAAGAGCAAGCCCGTCAGCCCGAGGACGATGAGCCCGACCGCGGTGAGCCTCGCTGCAGAGCCCGGTGCTCGCCTGATGATAAATGCCGCGGCGGCTGACAGGACGATCGTCAATGTAAGCCAGAAACCGGCACTGATGATCGCCGAACCAACCACCACCACGGGAAGCAACAGCAGGCCCCATAGCTGGTCAGCAGGGCTCTCGGTGGCCATGCGGCCGAGCACGAGCCGGGCAGCGGCGGGATGAGCGCGCAACTCGCGCCACCCCAGCCAGCCGCCGAGCGCCAGGAATGCATAGGCCTGGACCAGCACCATCCACATCGGCGAGTCCCAGGAGTGCGCAAGGCCATACCAGCCTGGCCTGGCTACTCCCCAGGCGATCTCGCGAGCGATGGCGATCCCGGTCAGGCCGAGGATGATCAGCAGCACCGATGCGATCAAGCCGGCGGCGCGGGGCCGCAGCAGCAGCACCAGTCCTGCACCCGCCAGCCCGACCGCCCACTGCCCAGCGCTGATCGAGTCCGCGAGCGCGGACGCCACCAGAACCAGCAGGGCGCATGAGCCGAACTCGCGAAGGCGCCCCCGTTGCCCCTTCGCCGTCGTCGGCGAGTCCGCCCGCCACCAGACCACGCCCAGGCACCCGGCGACCAGCAGCACGATGATCACCGCCCCGATCCCGTGCGGCGCGCCGATGTCATGATGGGCCATCCTGGCCTCCGTTCGCGCAGCTCAATGCCGTTACGCGGCTAGCCTCTCGCAGTCGGCGCGACCAGGCTATGGGCTGAGCCCCACAGCCTGGGTAGGCCTAGGCCCCCGCGCTCGCCACAACAACCCTGCCTCAGGTCACCCGCACCCCCGCCTGCCAGACGCCGGCGACTAGCGGAACGCCCGGCCGGTAGGCCAGGTAGGCGTGCGACGGCGCGTCAAGCAGTACCAGGTCGGCTGTGGCACCGACGCCGAGGTGCCCGATGTCCGTCCGGCGCAGCGCATGCGCACCGCCGGCTGTGGCCGCCCACACGGCCTCTTGCGTGGTCATCCGCATCTCCCTGACCGCGAGCGCGACACACAGCGGCATGCTAGAGGTGAAGCTCGAGCCAGGGTTGCAATCCGAGGCGATCGCCACTGTCACCCCGGCGGCCAGCAGCCGCCGCGCGTCGGGGTAGGGCGACCTGGTCGAGAATTCCACGCCAGGCAGCAGCGTCGCCACGGTGCCACCGGATGACGCCAGCGCATCCACGTCGGCATCGGAAAGGAATGTGCAGTGATCAGCGGACGCTGCTCCGGCTTCCACGGCGACTTGGACGCCGGGACCCGGACCGAGCTGGCCCGCGTGCACGCGGGCCGTCAGCCCCGAAGCCTCGCCGGCGGAAAGCACCGCTCGCGCCTCGTCCGCGCCGAACGCGCCGCGCTCGCAGAAGACGTCGACCCACCTGGCGCTCGGCGCGCACGCGGCGAGCATGTCGCCGCAGACCAGCTCGACATAGCCCGCGACGTCGTCGGCGAACTCGGGCGCCGGCACGTGTGCTCCCAGGTAGGTCACCTCCGGCGTGACCTCGGCCGCCAGCGCCACGCTGCGCGCCTCGTCGGCGACCGTGAGCCCGTACCCGGACTTGCACTCGAACGTCGTAGTGCCCTGCGCCAGCATCTCGGCGGCCAGCCGAGCCAGGTTCGCCCGCAGCTGGTCATCCGACGCGGCCCTGGTGGCGGCAACCGTGCTGCGGATCCCGCCGGCGGTATAGGGCTGGCCCGCCATCCGGGCCGCAAACTCGGCGCCGCGCTCTCCGGCGAACACCAGGTGCGCGTGCGAGTCGACAAAGCCTGGCAGCACGGCCCGGCCGGCCGCATCGATCGACTCGTCGGCCTCCGGGGCCAGCGACGCAGGCCCGGTCCAGGCCACCTGGCCGTCCGCCATGATCAGAGCCGCGTCCCTGATGGCTGCGTACGGACCCGGCGACGCCACGCTCACCGCATCGCGCGGGACGTTAGTGACCAGTTCGCCGATGTTTGTGATCAGGACGCTCACGACCGAATCCTGCCACAGCGCTGACGCGTAACCTCACCGGCGACGCAGCGCGCCCAAGGTCCGTGCTTGCCGTCAGATAGCTGCGCAGCGGCTGCCCACCGGCGGAAACCGGCAAGAATAGGTGGCATGAGCGACCGGATAATGCGGGAGTTGTGCCAGATCGATGGCGTGATCGAGGGCGAGTCAGCGTTCAAGGACGGCTCGGCGCTGTGGGTCAATGGCAAGGAGATCGCGCACTTTGAGGGAGAGCGAGCCATTGACTTGCGGCTCACCAGGGCCGAGATCCGGGCGCGGCGCGCCGGGCTGCGCGCCGACCCTCGTGTGAGCCTGCGATCAGCCTCATCTGACTGGATCACGGTCGAGTTTGCCGACCTGCAGGATGAGGCCTTCGTCCGCGAGCTCGCGGAGATCGCTGCCGCCGCGCACCGGCCAGCCGACGGCGGCCCCGGCCGGCTTCCTCCGGCTGGGGCCGATTTGGCCCGGCGCAAGCACTTTCACTGACTGGATCCGATTCACTGGCTCGATCCGGCATGCTGGTCTCGAAACGGTCTCGACGCTTCCGGCACCGGACCGCCCGTCAGCCCCGCCCGCTCAGGAGCTGGCTCGCTGGAGGACTCAGTCAGCGAAGGTATGGAGCCTGCAAAGTCGACCAGACCACCAGTAACCGATGGATAACATCTCTTAGGGCACGACGCCGATGACCGCGCCTGCGCGGCCTGGGCACGAATCCGGGCTGAGCTAGGACGGCGGCAGGACGGAGAGCAAATGCGGGACGGCACAGGCCGCCGCCAGCAAGGGAACCCGGATAGCGACTGGTACGGGCGCTCATCTCGCCAGCCGAGCAGTCGACGGGCACCGGGCGGAAGGCCAGCCCCGCGGCGCGCCCCGGCTGGTCCGGCCAGCGGCCGAGGCAACCGCCGCCCCGCGCAGATGCGCGGTGGTCCGCGACGGCAGTCCGTGCGCAGCGGCAGATGGCAGGTCTGGCGCCGGTTCCGGAGCAGGACCCCGCTCGCGCAGGCCGGTTATGCGATCGCCACCGTCGGAGCGGTCCTGACCGTCGTCATCGGAGTCGGCGGCTATGTCGTGTACGAGCGGCTCGTTGGCAACGTCCAGAGCGTGGATGTCGGCGACCTTTCCGGGCGGACGATCTACGGCGCCCAGAACATCCTCGTCCTCGGCTCGCAGGAACGGCAGGGCCAGACCGGCTATTTCGGCTACGAAGCTAACCCGTGGACCACGAACTCCGACAACCTGCTCGTGATTCACCTCAACGCGACCCACACTCGCGCGGTCGTGCTGTCGATCCCGCGCGACACCATGGTGTACGAGCCGGCCTGCAAGGCGCGCATCCCGCAGATCGGCATCGGCATGCAGGGCCCGTACCAGAGCACGATTATCGACGGTGCGCTGAACATCGGCGGGCCCACGTGCGCGGTCGAGACCGTTACGGACCTGACGGGGATCAAGTTCGATCACTTCGTCGAGTTCGACTTCAACTCGTTCCGAGACATCGTGGACGCGATCGACGGGGTCAATGTCTGCGTCCCCAAGGGCGGCTACCACGACCCGAAGTCTCATGTCAATCTCGCTGCCGGCATCGATCACATCGATGGGAACGAGGCACTCGCCCTCGTCCGGACCAGGGACACGCTGCAGGACGGCACCGACACCGGTGGTGACCTGCCCCGCATCGAAGTGCAGCAGGCGTTCATGGAAGACGTGATGCTGAAGGTCGCCCGCATGCACCTGTTTGACCCGAGCAACGCCCTCACGTTGTTGCACATCGCCAACATCGCGACGAGGGCCCTGACCGTGGACAAAGGACTGGCCACGACCAGTTCGCTCCTTAGCCTGGCCAAGTCCCTGGTCGGCCTGCATGCCAACGACGTGACGATGCTGACGATGCCGAACATATTTGACCCCCAGAACAATGACCGGCTGCTGCCAGAGGAGCCGGAGGCTGATGCGATCTTCTGGATGGTCACCAGCGGCCTGACCTGGAGGGGCCACCTGCCGCTGATCACGCCCGCGAGGATCAAGGTCCGGGTGCTCAACGGCACCGGCATCGGTGGCCTAGCCGGACGGACCGCGACGGCGCTGCGGAAGCTCGGTTTCGACGTCGTCGGGGTCGGCGATGCCGCCCCGACCGCCAACACCACGGTGAGCTACTACGGCGTTGCCTCGGCGGACGAGGCCTACACTCTGATGGCCTCCCTGAAGTCGTTCGCCCACGGTCAGCAGCCGCAGGCGCAGAACCTGCTCGCCGAGCCGGCGCCGCAGGGTGGTCATTACGGAACGATCACGCTGACGCTCGGCGACGACTATGCCAACTTCCCGGTCGACTCGCCGTCGGTCTCGCACTCAGTCACTAAGGGTGCGCCTGCTAAGAAGGGCAAGGCGCGCTCGAAGACCACGTCGTCGGGTACGGATGCGGGTGCTTCAGTCGCGGCGGATTCGTCCACGGGCCCAGGCGCCGTGCAGTCCCGTAATGGTGGGCAGAACGTCTGCAGCGGCCTGCCGATCGGCTAGCCGGTCAATCCAGTACCGCCGTAATCACGCTCTGCAGGGCCGCCGGCACGTCGGCCAGCAGCTGGTGCTGGCCGTCGCGGACTATCTCCCGGCCTCCGATGATCACGTCACGGATGTCGGCGGCGGTCGCGCCGAATATCACCGACTCCAGCACGGAGGCGGGCGCCAGTCCCGCTGTCCTTACCGAGTCCAGCCGCACCACGACCAGATCGGCCAGCGCTCCCGGCGTGAGCTGACCGGCGTCCGGCCAGCCCAGGCTCGCGTGCCCGGCCGAAGTCGCCGCCGTCGCTAGCTCGGCCGCGGTGAAATGCCCCCGCTCCCGGCTGGCGAGCCGCTCATCCAACTCGACCCGGCGGGCCTCTTCGAGCAAGTCGATCACCGCGTGACTATCGCTGCCGAGAGTCAGCGCGGCGCCCGCGGCGGCTAGCCGGCTGGCCGGCCCGATCCCATCGGCCAGGTCAGCCTCGGTCGTCGGGCAGAAGCACGCGTGACTACGGCTCTCGCCGAGCAGCCGGATGTCGGGACGGGTCAGGTGGGTAGCGTGCACCAGGCTGGTCCGCGGTCCGAGCGCCCCGGCCTCGTTAAGCACGGCGGCTGGGGTGGCGCCATAGGCAGCCAGGCAGGCCGTGTTCTCGGCCACCTGCTCAGACAGGTGAGCGTGCAGCGGGACGCCGTGGCGGTGCGACCAGCCGACGACCTCGCCCATCTGCGCGGGCGGGACCGCACGGACCGAGTGGATCGCGGCGCCCGCTTTAGCCCCCGGTCCCAGCGTGCCGGACTCGCCGACCGCCAGCTCCTCCACGCGCGCCGCCCAGCGCGCGCTGTCGCCGTCGCCGAACCGCAGCTGCGGGCCGGCCAGCGGCAGCTGAGCGCCGTCCTGGCCGAGTCCGCCCGCTAGATAGCAGGTGTCCAGCAAGGTGATCCGCAGACCGGCCTCGGCCGCCGCCCGCATCAGCGTGCGGCCCATCTCGTTCGGGTCGGCGTATGGCACGCCGCCCTGACCATGGTGCAGGTAGTGGAACTCACCCACGCAGGTCACTCCGGCGAGGGCCATCTCGGCGTAGACCGCGCGAGCCAGCTCCAGGTAGCCATCGGGGTCAATCCGCTGCGCTACCTCGTACATCCGCTCGCGCCACGTCCAGAACGTGCCGCGGGACGCCTGCGTTATCCCGCGCAGGGCCCGGTGGAACGCGTGCGAGTGCGCATTCGCCAGCCCGGGCAGCGTCAGGCCGGGCAGCCGGACTGCTCCGGCCGGGATCTGTTCGGCGTCGGGCGTCACGCGGCTGAACCGGTCGCCGGTGGCCTCGAGCAGCACGTTCGCGCGCAGGCCAAACCCCGGCGACCAGGCCAGCTCGGCCAGCCAGGCCCGGTCGGGGGCTGCCTCGGCCGGCAGCCCGCTTTCGCTAGTTCGCCCAGGCGGGCTCACCGGCCGGCCAGATCCGCGAGGACCGTCGTCAGCGCGGCCACGCCTGCCTCGCAGTCGGCCGGCTCGGCATGCTCGGCGGGAGAGTGCGACACGCCGGTCGGGTTCCGCACGAACAGCATCGCGGTCGGAATCCTGGCCGCGAGGACGCCCGCGTCGTGACCGGCGCCGGTCGGCAGCACCGGCGCCTGCTGGCCGGCCGCGGCCAGCACCCCCGCGATCCGGTCACGCAGGACCTGGTCAAAGCTCACCAGCGGCGTGAATGACTCCTGGCGCAGCTCGAACCCGACTCCGTGCATGGCCGCGGCCTCCGCCGCGACCTCGCTTACGGCCGCAACGACCAGATCAAGCACGCTCGCCTCGGGCGCACGGGCGTCTAGCCAGGCGTGAACAGACGAGCTGATGGCGTTCGCCGCTCCAGGCTCGGCGATGACCTTGCCGAAGGTGGCCAGCGCACCGTGGTCTGTCGCCGCCTGCCTTGCCGCCAGCGCCGTGGCCGCGAACGGCAGCATCGGGTCGCGACGGTCTGGCAGCCTAGTAGTCCCGGCGTGGTCGGCCCGGCCCGTGAAGTCCAGCCGCCAGCGGCCGTGCGGCCATATTCCATCGCCGACGCCGATCGCGGCGCCCATACCATCGAGCGCGCTGCCCTGCTCGATGTGCAACTCCACATACGCGCCGATCCCGGCCAGGAGCTTCTCGTCCGGACCGATGAGCGCCGGGTCCCGGCCGGCCGCCCGCATGGCCGAGGCCAGGGTGATGCCGTCCTGATCGCTCAGGTCGCGGGCTGTATCGGGATCCACCAGGCCGGCCAGCAGCCTGCTGCCCAGGCAGGCCACCCCGAACCTGCCCCCCTCCTCCTCGGTGAACGCCGCCACGCCGATCGGCCTAGCCGGGAGGAACCCCTCGTTCCGAAGCTGAGCGATGGAAGCAAACGCCGAGACGATACCGAGCGGCCCGTCAAATGCGCCGCCGTCGGGAACGGAGTCCAGGTGGCTCCCGGTGACGATGGCCGACGCCGATCCCGGCCCCGGAGTGCCCCACCAGGCCCAGAGGTTGCCATTGCCGTCGCAGTCCGTTCTTAGGCCCAGACTGGCAGCGGTCCTGGCGAACCAGCCGCGGCAGGCGGCGTCCGGCTCGGTCCAGGAAAAGCGCCAGTAGCCGCCGGTGTGCTCGTCCCGCCCGACCGGCAGCAGTTCGGCCCACAGCTCGGCGAAGCTCATCGTGCCGCTCCCCCGCCCGCCCGTCAGCGGGTCGCGCGCATCGGGACCCGGACGCCGCGGTCGTCCGCAACCTCGACGGCCCGCTCGTATCCGGCGTCCGCGTGCCTGATGACGCCCGTGCCTGGATCGTTGGTCAGTACCCGCTCCAGCTTCTGGCCGGCCAGATCGGTGCCGTCCGCCACGCAGACCTGGCCCGCGTGGATCGAGCGACCGATGCCGACACCGCCGCCGTGGTGGATGCTCACCCACGTCGCCCCGGAAGAGGTGTTGAGCAGGGCGTTCAGCAGCGGCCAGTCCGCAATCGCGTCGCTGCCGTCGGCCATCGCCTCGGTCTCGCGGTATGGCGAGGCCACCGACCCGCAGTCGAGGTGATCGCGGCCGAGGACGATCGGCGCGCGCACGTTGCCGCGCCGCACCAGCTCGTTGAACCGCTCGCCCGCAAGGTTCCGCTCGCCGTAGCCCAGCCAGCAGATCCGGGCCGGCAGGCCCTGGAAGTGCACCTTCTCCTCCGCCATCCGGATCCACCTGGCCAGCGCCTCGTTCTCCGGAAACAGGTCTAGGATCGCGGCGTCGGTGACGGCGATGTCGGCGGGGTCACCAGACAGGGCAGCCCAGCGGAACGGTCCCTTCCCCTCGCAGAACAGCGGGCGGATGTAGGCGGGAACGAACCCGGGGAACTCGAACGCCCGCTCGTACCCGGCCAGTTCGGCCTCGCCGCGGATGGAGTTGCCGTAGTCGAAGACCTCGGCGCCCGCGTCCTTGAACCCGACCATCGCCGCGACGTGCGCAGCCATCGATTCCCGTGCGCGGCGGGTGAATCCATCCGGATCCTCGGCCCGAAGCGCCGCCATGTCCTCGAATCTCACCCCGCGGGGCAGGTAGGTGAGCGGGTCGTGCGCGGATGTCTGGTCGGTCACGACATTGATCGGCGCGCCCATTCGCAGCAGCTGGGGCACCAGGTCTGCGGCGTTCCCGAGCAAGCCGATGGACAGCGCTTCGCCCGCTCGCGCGGCTGCCTCGGCCCTGCTCACCGCGTCATCGACATCGGTGGCCTCGACGTCGAGGTACCCGTGGTCGATCCGGCGCTTGATCCTGGACAGGTCACAGTCGATGCACAGGGCGACGCCGCCGTTCATCGTCACGGCGAGTGGCTGGGCACCGCCCATGCCGCCCAGGCCCGCCGTCAGCGTGATCGTGCCCGCCAGCGAACCGCCGAACCGCTTCGCCGCGACCGCGGCGAACGTCTCATAGGTCCCCTGCAAGATGCCCTGCGTCCCGATGTAGATCCACGACCCGGCCGTCATCTGGCCGAACATCGTGAGCCCCTCCGCCTCGAGCCGACGGAACTCTTCCCAGGTAGCCCACTGGGGCACCAAGTTGGAGTTGGCGATCAGTACCCGTGGCGCCCACTCGTGGGTGGCGAACACGCCGACCGGCTTGCCCGACTGGACCAGCAGCGTCTCGTCGCCCTCAAGCTGCCTGAGCGACGACACGATCGCGTCGAACGCCGCCCAGCTGCGCGCTGCCCGGCCCGATCCGCCGTAGACGATGAGCTGGTCCGGGTGCTCGGCAACCTCGGGGTCGAGGTTGTTCATCAGCATCCGCATGGCCGCCTCCTGCGGCCAGCCCTTGCAGCTCAGGCTGGTCCCGCGGGGCGCGCGCACTGGCCTGGCACCCGGCACCTTCGGCTCGTCGGTCATGTCCAGCTCCCTCGATCGACAGGGCATCATCATCCATCGTGCCCGCCCCCGGTCACGACCCGGGTCAGGCGCCGCTGACTGCCTCCAGGATCGCGACCAGGTCCGCCGCAGAAGGCTGCCGGGGTGCATTCGCCAGCACCTCGTCATCGAGCGCATCCACCGCGATCTGCCCGAAATCCGAAGCGGAGATCCCGAAGTCGGCCAGTTGCATGTCCATTCCCACCGACGATGCCAGCTCGGCGATGGCGAGCACGGCGGCGCGCGCGTTTCTTCCAGCGGACGCCGTCGTGTCGCCAGCGCCGAGCGCGAACGACACCTCGGCGAGCCTGGATTCAGCGACTGGCAGGCTGAACCGGAGCACCTCGGGCAGCACCATCGTCAGCGCAACGCCGTGGGCAACGTCGAACCGGCCCCCGATGGCGTGCCCGATTGCGTGGCAGGCGCCGAGTCCGGTCGGCGCCATCGCGACGCCCGCCATGTGCGCTGCCAGCAGCATCTGCCCCCTGGCCTCGCGGTCCGCCCCGTCCGCCACCGCCCTGGGCAGGAATTCTCCGATCATCCCGATGACCTGCAGCGCGATCCCGGCTGACCAGGGACTGGCCCGGACCGAGAGGTAGGACTCCAGCGCATGCGTCAGGGCGTCCATGCCAGTCGCCGCGGTTGCGCCCGGCGGCAGTCCGACCGTGAGCTCCGGGTCGAGAACCGCGGCGGCCGGCATCGTCGAGGAGTGCCCGACGTAGAACTTGCGGTGCTGGTCCTCGTCCGTAACTACCCCGAACGCGTTGGTCTCAGCTCCGGTGCCTGCCGTCGTCGGCACGGCCAGCAAGGGCAGGGCCGGGCTGGCGAACTCCGACCGGTAGTCAAGCTGCCGGCCGCGCTGCGGGTTTACCGCCGCGAGCGCGATGCCCTTCGCGGCGTCGATCGGAGAGCCGCCGCCGACCGCGACCACGACGAGCCGGTCAGTTCGCAGCCCGGCCGCCGCGAGCGCCCCGGCGGCGATATCCGCCGTGGTGGGATTCGCGTGCACGCTGCTGAATACGGTGGCCGGCTGGGCCGCCGCTGACAGCACATCGAGCACCCGGGTGATCACCGGCGTGGCCGCCAGCGCCGCATCGGTCACGAGAAGCACGGCCGCCGCCCCCGTCGCCGTCACCAGCGCGGGCAGCCGGGTGACTGAGCCGGCGCCAAAGTGCGCGGTGGGCGTGGAGCCGATGGTGAGCTCGGACGGAACAGGCAGCACGGTCACTCCCTCGGCAGGCGCAGTTGCGTGGCCGTCAGGTCTTCCAGCAGCCTGATCGGCAGCATCTCCCCGCCATCGTCGCCGTACTGAGCCCTGGCCCGGCGGTAGATCTGCTCGACCAGGGCGCTGATCTCGGCCGGCACGCCGGTCTGCCGCGCCAGGTCGACCGCCAGGCCCAGGTCCTTGCAGGCCAGCGACAGCGCGAAGGAGTCGTCATAGTCGCCGCGCTCTAGCACAGACAGCACGTCCCGCTCGAGGAAGTTGCTCGCTGCCGGGCTGGCCAGCAGGCACCGGCGGAGGGTGGCCAAGTCGACACCGGCCCGCACGCCGACGGTCAGCACCTCGGCCGTCGCCGCGAGCTGACCGAACCAGAGCAGGTTGATCATCAGCTTGACCGTGTAACCCGCCCCGTTACCCCCGACGTGCATGATGCGATCGGGATCGCCCATCGCCTCCAGTACTGGGCGTACTCGCAGATAGTCGGCGGCGCGGCCGCCGACGAAGATCTGCAGGGATCCGGCCCTGGCGCCGGCCGCCATCCCGCTGACCGGGGCATCCAGCACGCCGACCTGCCGCGGCCCGGCCAGCGCCCTGACCTGATCGGCGACCGCCGGCACGCTAGTCGACATGTCCGCCCAGATCGCCCCCGGCTCCAGGGCGTCCAGCAGACCGTCCTGGCCGAGGAGCACGTCGGCGACGTGCTGTGGCGTCGGAAGCATCGTGATGACGACATCCCGGCCTGCGCCGGCCGCGCGCGGGGACCCGGCCCAGCTCGCGCCGGCCGCGATGAGCCCGGTTGCGGCCTCGGGTCGCTGGTCGTGCACGACCAGGTCGTGACCGGCAGCCAGGATACGCGCGCTCATCGGCGCGCCCATGTGACCGAGCCCGATGAAACCTACTCGCACCGCTGGCCCGCCCGTGTCATCCGCAGGCCCATCGGGCCATGGCATCCGCATCGATCCGCGCGCCGAGACCCGGTCGCTCCGGCACCCGGACATCGCCGCTGGCATCAATCCGGATCGGCTCGGCCAGGAAGAAGTCGCGCCGCTCCGGCGTCCAGGCCGGCGGGTCGTAGGGGAACTCGAGGAACGGCCCGCCGCCGACCCCGGCCGCGACGTGCAGGTTGGCCAGCAGCCCAAGGCCGTTGGTCCAGGTGTGCGGGCTGAACCAGCGCCCCTGCAGCAGGGCGACCTCGGCGACCATGCGCGCGCGCAGCATTCCGACCGCGAGCACGACGTCCGGCTGCACCACATCCAGCGCGCCGGCGGTCAGCGCGGCTAGCAGCTCCGGCACGGTGCGGGCCATCTCGCCACCTGCCACCCGCACACCCGCCTGTTCCCTGACCATCCGCATTCCGGCCAGATCGGCGGCGGCCAGTGGTTCCTCCAGCCACAGCACGCCGAGGTCGGCCAGCTCGGCCGCGAGCCGGCGTACGGCCTGCGCGTCGAGCGCCTGGGCAATGTCCCCCGGCATCCGCCACCACTGATTCAGGTCGACCATGATCTCCATGGCGTCGCCAGCCGCGGCCCTGGCCGCGCGGACACAGGCCACACCGGACCGCACGTCGTCGCGGCTGATCCGGATCTTTACCGCTCTGAAGCCCGCCTCGCCCGCGGCTAGCACCGCGTCGGCGCCCGCGGATGGGCTCTTAAGCTCGCAGAACGACGCGTAGGCTGGCAGGCGGTCGAGCGCGCCGCCGAACAGGGTCGCGACCGGCTGGCCGCAGGCCTGGCCGACGATGTCCCAGAGCGCCGCCTCAAGCGGCCAGTACCGGCCGGCGTGGAAGCTGATCGACTCCATCGTCCGAACCTGACTGACGATCCGCAGCGGATCGGTGCCGATGAACAGATCCGCGAACGGATCGAAGCCATCCATTGTGTCCCCGGACCCGTGGCCCACGAGTCCTGCGTCGGTCTCGACCTGAACTAGAGTCGCGTCGAAGTGGCGCCGGGGGGCCGGATCCCAGGCCGCGCTGACCGGCGGGTCGAGCGGCAGCCGCATCCGGTTGAGCCGGATGGAGGTTATCTTCATGGTGCGCGGTAGTACGGGTTGAACGGCTGATGCCGGGCCGCCTCGACCGTATCCAGATCTGGCTGCGAGTTGACCGCGGCCAGCAGTGCGCTCTTTGTCGCGCTGCGGTTGTTCGTGTAAACGAGATCAGCATTCCGGGCCGCAGGGTTCACCCAGACAGCGGCGATCAGCACGAAATCCGCGGCCACCCTAGTGGTGACAATGCCGTCGGCGACCGCATCCGCGACGCCGGCGGCCACCCCCGCCTGCGCGGCTCCCCAGGTCAGCGTTGCGTGCTCATCGCTGGCGATGGCCGCCTTGTTCACGAACAGCGTTAGCGGCCGCACCGGAATGCCCGGCTGGAGCACCGCCACGAACGGGGTGTGACCGGCGCTCGGGGTGGCGAGCGCGGTTGCCCACGCGGTCCCGACCGGCCCGGCGCGATGGCCGAGCACGACGTTCACGTGCGCGGCCTCGCCGCCCTCGCCGACGAAACTCTCGCCGATGAACACTGCTGACGAGTCAGCCAAGATGACGGCCTCTTTCTGGCATTTGATCTGCCGATCGCGTAGGCGGTCCGTGCGCTTTCGCCCAAAGGTAGCTAAGTTGACTGCATGGCGGTGACAGTCTTCCGCGGCCGCGTGCGAAGCGGCGCGGGCAACCGCCTGTCGCCCAGGCATCTGCCGCCTGAAAAGCACGTGACAACGGCATTGCAGATAGCGGCATCTGCTCTTAGGCTAACCGAACCCGGTATTTCCGGTCTGTTGTGTTGCCTAGGTAGCAAGGGGATCCGTTGGCGATCTACCTGCTGAGGAGGCTCGGACTCGCGGTCATCACGCTCTGGCTGCTCAGCGTGATCATTTTTTTCGCGGGCCAGGTGCTACCCGGTGACCCAGGGCGAGCGATCCTCGGCCCGTTCGCGGCCCAGAGCGCGGTCATCAACCTTGACCGGCAGCTCGGAGTAGACCGCCCGCTGATCACCCAGTACTGGACGTGGATCAGCGGAGCGGTACACGGCGACCTCGGCATCTCCTACCAGTACCGGACTCCGGTCGAGCCGATGCTGGTGTCGGCCCTGGCGAATTCGGCCAAGCTGGCGGTGTTCGCCCTCATCCTGATCATCCCGCTCGGCATCCTGGGCGGCGTGCTCGCGGCCCTGTACGCGGGCAGGGCCGTCGACCGGATCATCTCGCTCAGCGGCTTGTCGCTTGCGACCGTCCCCGAGTTCGTCTCCGGCATCGTCGTCATTGTGATCTTTGCCGACGGCCTGAAGCTGCTGCCGGCCAGCGCGTATCCCGGGCCGGGCGCGTCGTTCGGCACGCAGCTGCGTTACCTGATCTTGCCGGTCGTCCCGCTCGTGTTCGAGTTCTTCGGCTACATCGCGCGGATGGCGCGCGCGGGCACCATCGAGGCGCTCGAGTCTGATTATGCGAGAACCGCGACGCTCAAGGGCCTGCCGCGCCCGGTCGTGATCTTCCGCCACGTCCTGCGGAACTCCCTGCTGCCGACGATTACGGTGATCGCTACCCAGGTCGGCTATCTAATCGGCGGCCTTGTCGTCGTGGAGACGCTCTTCAACTATCCCGGCGTCGGCCGCCTCATCTACAACGCCGCGATGAGCAAGGACTTTCCGATGCTCGAGGCGGGCGTGCTGACCATCGGCGCGATCTACATGGTTGCCACTCTCATCGCCGACCTGCTCAACACGGGGCTGAATCCGCGGCTGCGCACCGGGGTCGCCACATGACCGACATCCTGGAGGCGCCGGTCACCGACGTGGCCAGGGCGGAGCTTCCATCGTGGCGGCTGGTCATGCGCCGCCCCGGATTCATCGTGGGAGCGCTGATCCTGCTGTTCTGGATCGTCTGCGCCCTGTTCGGATCGTCATTCGCCCCGCACAGCGCCTACGCGCAGCAACTGCTGGCGACCAACCAGCCGCCGTCGGCGGCGCACTGGTTCGGCACCGACCAGCTCGGCCGGGACGTGTTCTCCCGTGTTCTCGTCGGCGCCCGCAGCATCCTGCTGGTGGCGCCGCTGGCCACCCTGCTCGGCACGGTGCTCGGCACGGCACTTGGCCTGGCCCTTGGCTACATCGGCGGCGCGCTCGACGCGATAGTTGGCAGGCTGGTTGAGGCGGTTCTCGCGGTGCCGGCCGTGATCGTCGCGTTCCTGTTCATCGTCGCGGTCGGGGCCTCGGCGACGACAGAGATCCTGGTGATCGGTTTCATCTTCACGCCGATCATCGCCCGCACCGTTCGCTCGGCCGTGCAGGTCGAGAGCCAGCTCGACTACCTGGCTGCCGCCCGGCTGATCGGCGAGAGCCGACGGCACGTGATGTTCGCCGAGATCCTGCCGAACGTGATGCCGACGGTACTGGTGGAGTTCACCGTACGGCTTGGCTATGCCATCTTCACGGTCGCGACGCTTGCCTTCCTCGGATTCGGCGTGAATCCCTCGACACCGAGCTGGGGATCGGACATCAACGCTAACTACGGCGTGATTGCGGCCGGCTACTGGTGGGAGACCCTGTTCCCGGCGCTAGCCATTGCCTCACTTGTGATCGCGATCAACCTGGTGGCCGACTCGATCGATCGGGTGCTGGCCGGATGACGGCCATCGCCCCGGCAGCCGACCAGGGATCCGATGACGCCGGGCAGCCGGCGCTGCGGGTCGCTGACCTGGACGTCACCTACCGCGTCCGCGGCCAGAGCCGGCTCGCGCTCAAGAACGTGTCGTTCGAGATCGGCAGGAATGAGTCTTACGGGCTGGTTGGCGAGTCAGGCTCCGGCAAGACCACGGTGGCGCTGGCGCTCACCAGGTACCTGCCGCGCAACGGCCGGGTGAGCGGGGGCTCGATCGGCATCGACGGCGCGGATCCGATGCGGATGGGCGCGCACGAGCTTCGGGAACTGCGCGCGCACAAGGTCTCCATGGTCTACCAGGAGCCAGGCAAGGCGCTCAACCCGTCGATGCGCGTCGGCAGGCAGGTCGCCGAGGTGTATGAGGTAGCGGGTCTGAGCAAGTCTGACGCCGCCGAGCGGGCCGCGCAGATGCTGGGCAAGGTCCAGATCCCTGACCCCAAGCGCGTGATGGAGCGGTATCCGCACGAATTGTCGGGCGGAATGGCGCAGCGGGTGGTAATCGCGATGGCCATCGCGGCCGAGCCGGCGCTGCTGATCCTCGACGAGCCGACGACCGCGCTCGACGCCACGGTCGAGGCGGAGGTCCTCGACCTGATCGCCAGCCTGCGGGCGCAACTGAATACCTCGGTGCTGTTCATCAGCCACAACCTGGCCGTCATAGCGCAGATGTGCGACCGGGTCGGCGTGCTGTACGCGGGCGAGCTGGTGGAGGAGGGGCCGGCCGCCCAGCTCTTCGCCGAGCCGCGCCATCCCTATACCGTCGGGCTGCTGCGCTGCATACCCCGGCGCGGCCAGCGCAAGGATCACGGCCGACTCGACTCGATTCCTGGCTTCCTGCCCGAGCCGGGTCACACACTGCCGGGCTGTATATTCGCGCCGCGCTGCCCCATCGCTGAAGACCAGTGCCGTCACGCCCCGCCGCCGCCGTTCACTACCGGCGAGCGGCGAACCTCCCGCTGCTACCGGTATCAGCACACGGCTGACCTGCCACGCAACACGCCGGTGGACGTGGAGCTGCGGGCGGGCCCGGAGCCTGGCACAGATCCGGTCATCACGATCCGCGATCTGTCGAAGACCTTCACGCCAACGGGCGGACCAGTACAGGCGCTGCGCGGGGTCAACCTGGCCGTGCAGCGCGGCGAGACGCTCGGGCTGGTAGGCGAGTCCGGCAGCGGCAAGACAACGCTCGCGCGGGTCCTGCTCGGCCTGACCTCCCCGGATCCTGGCGCCACCGTCGAGGTGGCCGGCCAGGCCATCGCGAAAGACGCCGCGCATCGCACCCGGCAGCAGCTTCAGGCGATGCAGATTGTCTTCCAGAATCCGGATTCGTCGCTGAACCGGCGGCACACGGTGCGCCAGCTCATCAGCAGGCCGCTGACCAAGCTCGCCGGGCTGTCGGGCCCGCGGCTGCGGGAGCGGCTCATGGACCTGGTCAGGTCGGTCCGCCTGGAAGAGCGGCACCTGGCGTTGCGGCCGCGCCAGCTCTCCGGCGGCCTCAAGCAGCGGGTGGCCATCGCCCGCGCGTTCGGCGGCGGTCCGGCCATCGTGGTGTGCGATGAGCCGACCTCGGCCCTGGATGTGTCGGTACAGGCCGCCATTCTCAACCTGCTCGCCGACCTGCAGGCCAAGGAGCAGGTGACCTATCTGTTCATCTCGCACGACCTGGGACTCGTGCGGTACCTGTCCGACCGGATCGTCGTGCTCTATCTCGGCCGGGTGATGGAGGTGGGGCCAGCGGAACGAGTGTTCAGCGGACCACATCACCCCTACACGGAGGCCCTTTTGTCCGCGGTGCCCAGCCTGGATGGCACTCGCCGCAGCAGGATCAGGCTGTCCGGCGAGATCCCGTCAGCCGCGGACCCGCCGTCGGGATGCGTGTTCCATACCCGCTGCCCCCGCCGGCTGGCCTCGGGCATTTGCGAATCGACCGAGCCGCCGCTGGCGGAGGCCGAGCCTGGGCACCTGATCAGCTGCCACATACCGATCGATCAGCTCGCGAGCTTGCAGGGCGCGGAGGCCGTGTCGTGACTCCGCGGCCGCACTGGCCCAACGTTCCGTTCACTCGAACCGGCGGCGTGCGCGCCGCCGGATGGAGGTTCCGAGGAGGACCCCATGACCGAATATAAGGATCGGCTCAGCCGCTTGCGCGGCGGGCAGAACGAGATCGCCAATCATGTCATCGACGAGTTCGTGGCCGGACGGCTCTCCCGCCGGGAACTGCTGCGCCGTGGCGCCCTCGTCGGCATCTCGGCGCCCGTCCTCGGCGGCATTCTCGCCGCGTGCGGGTCGTCGAGCCCGTCTCCGAGCACGTCCAAGTCAACGTCCGGCCTGTCCAACCAGACGATCAACGTGGGCATCATCACCCCCGCCGGTGCTATCAACCCGATCACGATTGACGACCAGGGCGGGCTGGACATGCTCGGCCAGACCGGCGAGTACCTGACTTTCTCCGATCAGACGCTGACGCTGCAGCCGCAGCTGGCGACAAGCTGGTCCTCCAACTCCAGCGCGGACGTGTGGACCTTCAACATCCGGCAGGGCGTCAAGTTCAGCAACGGCCAGCCGCTTACCGCCGACGACGTCGTGTACACCTATCAGCTGCAAACGAACACCAAGACCGGCGGAAACGCCCTGTCGGCCCTGGGCGGCGTGCTTGAGCCATCCGGAGTAGTGAAGACCGGCGACTACACGGTGGAGTTCCACCTCGAGGCGCCGAACGGCAACTTCCCGTACCTAACATCCTCGGACAACTACAACATGATCATTCTGCCTAGCGGTTATGACCCGGCTAAATGGCAGAGCTCGTTCATCGGCACCGGCCCGTTCGTGATGAAGACCTATACCGTCAACACGGGCGCAACGTTCGCCAGAAACGACAACTACTGGGGCCCGAAGGCAAAGCCGGCCGCGACGAACTTCACCTTCTACGCTAGCCAGACGCCAGGCATCAGCGCGCTCGTCAGCGGGGCGATCGACGTGCTCGGGCAGTTCACCGTGACCGGCGGCGAGGAACTGCTGTCCGGCGGCTATAACGTCATCAAGCTGAAGTCCAGCGCGCACCGTGAGCTGTCCATGCGCTGCGACACCGCTCCATTCACCGATCCCAGGGTTCGACAGGCAATAGCGCTGACACTCAACCGGCCAGCGATCATCACGGCGCTGTTCAAGGGTTACGCCGATCTCGGTAACGACAGCCCGTTCGCGCCGGTCTTCCCGTCTACCAACACCAGCGTTGCCCAGCGCGTGCAGGACATCGCCAAGGCGAAGGCGCTGCTGTCGGCGGCTGGACACCCGACCGGCTTCTCGACTCAGCTCATCGGCGTTAACCTGCTGGAGATCCCGGACTACGCGCAGATCGTCGCGCAGGCGGCCAAGGCCATCGGCGTCACCATCAACGTCAAGGTGGAATCGTCGTCGGTGTACTACGGCAAGGCTACGTTCGGTGACTCTGACTGGCTGGACGCGACCATGAGCCTGGTTGACTACGGTCACCGCAGCGTGCCGAACGTGTTCCTGACCGCGCCGCTGCAGACGATCAACGCCAAGACCGGCAGTGGTGCGTGGAACGCGGCCCACTTCAATAACTCCGACTACGACAAGCTATCGGCGCAGTACATCGCGGCCGTTGACCTGAGCACGCAGCGCTCACTGGCCGGCCAGATCGAGACGCTGCTGCTGAACGAGACGCCGATCATCTACGCCTACTTCTACAACTACCTGACCGCCACCGCGAGTACGGTCACCGGCGCCTACCCGACGGCGATCGGGCACATCTTCGTCTACAACTGCACGAAGAGCTGATAGCCCATTGCTGACAGGCCGATCCTGGCGAGCCGCGCAGTTCGCCAGGATCGGCCAGGCTAGATCTCTACGTGCTCGCCTGGGGCAAGCAGCGTCAGTCGTGCGCGCGGCACCGGCGAACAGCACGGCAACATCGACGCGGCCAACGCGGCCGACAACGCAGCGCCCGACATCGAGCGAGGCGTTGTCGCCACTCACGCTCCCGCCCGGCCGGACCAGGTCGGCGTGCTCCCACGGGGCCAGCGGCCGGCTGGCTCCGCCGAGCCGTCCCGCCGCGCTGGCGGTAGTCAGCACGAGTGGCGCTCGGGCCACGAAGGCCCGCCCGGCCAGGTCGAGATTATCCACATGCTGGCCGTGCGACAGCAGGACCGCGTCGACCTGGCCGACATCGGCGGGCTGCAGGGCCGGCCCAGCCGTCTTTGCCAGCCGTCGGCCGGCCACGGTGTACTGGCGCGGCGGATCGAAGGTCGGATCGGTGAGCAGACGTACTCCGCCGATGTCGATGATCGCGGTGGGACCGCCGACGGCATAGATCGTTAGTTGCGTAGCCGTGGTCATAACGGTCGATCCTCGCCCGCCTTGCTGCCGCTCGGAAGTGGCTTGAAAGCCATCCTGCGATATATTCAGGCCAACCGAGTGACCAGCGCCGGGAGGAGCACGATGGGCCGACGAGACCCGCTGACGATCGCCGTGCTCATCTTCAACCGCCAGCCAATGTTCGAGACCAGCGTCCCGATCAGCGTGTTCGGCGTCGACCGGAGCGAGTCGGGCGTGCCGCGCTTCGACGTGCGACCGGTCGCTGGGGAGCCCGGCCGTCTTGAGACAACGGCCGGCCTGGAGGTAGTAGCGCCCTACGACCTCGCCGCGCTCGACGACGCTGCCGTCGTCATCGCCCCCAGCTGGCGCGATCCGGCGGAGACCCCGCCGCCGCCCGCACTCGCCGCCCTGGCTTCCGCCCACGCCGACGGAGCCACGGTCGTCGGCCTGTGTCTGGGCTCGTTCGTTCTGGCGGCGGCCGGCATCCTCGACGGCAGGCGCGCCGCCACGCACTGGAGGCACGCGCCCGAGCTCGCCAGCCGGTACCCGGACGTCCGGGTCGACGCGTCCGTGCTCTTCATCGATGACGGCGACGTCCTGACCTCGGCCGGCACGGCAGCCGGCATCGACGCCTGCCTGCATCTGGTTCGCCGCAGGTTCGGTGCCGGGATCGCGAATGCCATCGCCCGGCGGATGGTCGTCCCGCCGCAGCGGGCGGGCGGCCAGGCTCAGTACATCGACTGGCCGGTGCCCGAGCGACCCGCCGACGACCCGTTCGGCGACGTCCTCGGTTACGCTCTGCGCCACCTCGACGACACCGAGCTGAATGTGGACGCCCTCGCGGCCCTGGCCCTGATGAGCCGCCGCAGCTTTGACCGCCGATTCCGGCAGGCCACCGGCAGCTCGGCTCTGCAGTGGCTGCTGACCCAGCGCATCATCAGGGCTCAGCACTTGCTGGAAGCCACCGACCTCGGCGTCGACACCGTCGCACGTCAGGTCGGCTTCGCCAGCGCTGTTGCCCTGCGGCCGCACTTTCGGCGCATCATCGGGATCGCGCCGCAGGCCTACCGAGAGGTGTTCCATGCCCACGCCTCGTAACCGCCGGCCGGCCGGCCGCCGGGCGGCGTGCGCAGCCAGTGATACTGGTGCCCAGCAGGTCACCCTCGAAAGACGGCACAGCCGCGAGCGCAGTGGCTACTCTGGCAACGCTCGACGTTAGGCGCTCAGGCACATGTCACCAGCAGATGAGTCTCCCCGACCACATCCGGCCACGGCCGCGGCTGGAGGCCGCCCGGAGCCGACGCGAGCCGGGCACCCGATCGGGCATCAGCACCGGGACGTGTCCGGAGGCTGGCTGCGCCCAGCTGTCTTCGGCGCCATGGACGGCTTGGTCACCAACGTCTCGCTGATTTCGGGCGTGGGCGGCGGCGGCCTGGCCAGGCACACCATCATTCTCACCGGGCTGGCTGGGCTGGCGGCCGGGGCCTTCTCGATGGCGACCGGCGAATACGTCTCGGTATCGTCCCAGAACGAGCTGGTCCACGCCGAGGTCGAGAAGGAGCGCTACGAACTCGAGACCAACGCCGAGGAGGAGCGGCGCGAGCTGTCGGCCATGTACCGGATGCGCGGCGTCGACCCCGACGTGGCCGACAAGTTTGTCCGGCAGCTATCGCGGCACCCGGACGAAGCACTGCGGGTGCACGTCCGTGAAGAACTCGGAGTCGACCATCAGGAGCTGCCCTCGCCGTACACTGCGGCCGCGGCTTCCCTGCTCACGTTCGCCTGCGGCGCGCTGATCCCGCTGCTGCCGTACCTGCTCGGCTTCTCGTCGCTGGCGGCGGCGCTGATCCTCGCGGCCGTGGCTGCCTTTGCCGGTGGCGGCGTGGTTGCCATGATCACGAGCCGGCCGTTCTGGCGCGGCGCGATCCGGCAGCTGCTCCTGGCCGCGGGCGCCGCCGGGCTGACCTACGTGATCGGCCTGCTCGTGTCGGGCCGGGCCTAAACCTGCGCCAGGAACTCCTGGCGGGGCTCCGGAGCCAGCCCGACTACCAGGCGTCGGGACCGAAGGAATCGCCCGCGTTGCCGCCGGAGGCCAGCAGGTCCAAGTCGGCGTCGACCATCATGGAGACCAGCTCCTCGAAGCCGATCTTCGGTTCCCAGCCCAGTTCGTCGCGGGCCCTGGCGGAGTCCGCGCACAGGTGATCCACCTCGGCGGGCCGGATGAACGACGCGTCGGTGACGACGTGCTCGCGCCAGTCGAGCCCGGCCGCGCCGAACGCGCACTCGACGAGTTCCTGCACCGAGTGCGTCTCGCCCGTGCCGATAACGTAGTCGGCGGGCTCATCCTGGCTCAGCATGAGCTGCATGGCCCGTACGTAGTCTCCAGCGAATCCCCAGTCCCTGCGGGCATGCAGGTTGCCCAGCCGCAGCTGTCGGTCGTAGCCCAGCTTGATCTTCGCGACGCCGAGCGACACCTTCCTGGGCAGGAACTCGGTGCCGCGCCGCGGTGACTCGTGGTTGAACAGGATGCCCGAGACCGCGAACATCCCGTAGGACTCGCGGTAGTTCTGCGTCAGCAGGTGCGCGTACGCCTTCGCGACACCGTAGGGGCTGCGCGGGTGGAAGGCGGTCAGCTCGTTCTGCGGCGACTCGGTGACCTGTCCGAACATCTCCGAAGTGGAGGCCTGGTAGAACCGGATCTGGCCCCGCCCAGGACTGCGCGACGCGCTGATGCCGCTACAGACCCTGATCGCTTCGAGCACTCGGAGGACTCCGAGGCCGGTTACCTCGCCGGTCAGCTCGGCTTGCTGCCAGGACATCGGCACATAGGAGATCGCAGCCAGGTTGTAGACCTCGTCTGGCTGCACGCGCTCGACCGCCGAGATGAGACTGCCCTGATCCAGCAGGTCGCCTCGGACCAGCCGGATATCACCGAGGCGCTGGCGGAGCTGATGGACCCGCGGATTCGCCTGACCGCGAACCAGGCCCCATACCTCGTATCCAAGATCGTGCAGGTGCTCGGCCAGGTAGGAGCCGTCCTGCCCGGTGATCCCTGTGATTAGCGCACGTCGTGTCAGCTGAGCCTCCGTGTTCTACCTACGTCGCGGCAGCTTACAGACACATCTGAAGCTAACGACAGGCCGGCTTACGAGTGGGGCGAAAGGGCATCCAAGTTACTCCCTTGATAATGTTCGCTCCCTAAGAGGGTCACGCGGTTCGCCCGTCGCCGGGCAGCCGGCGGCGCACAAGGAGGCGAGAACCTGCGTGAGCACGGATGCAGCTGAAGGGCAGGAGCCCGGCGCCGCCGCCGAGCGGGTTGCGGCCGGCCGGCAATCCGAGCGTCCGCTGCGAGTGGCGCTGCTGTCGTACCGGAGCAAACCGCACTGTGGCGGGCAGGGCATCTACCTGCGTCACGTATCTCGTGAGCTGGCGGCTCTCGGCCATCACGTCGAAGTCTTCTCTGGCCAGCCCTATCCCGAGCTCGAGCCCGGCCCGGTGCTGCGCAAGCTGCCCAGCCTCGACTTGTACCGGGACGAGGACCCGTTCCGCACCCCTGGCTTGCGCGAGTACCGGGACTGGATCGACGTGCTCGAGGTCGCCACTATGTGGACGGGCGCGTTCCCTGAGCCGCGGACGTTCGGCATCAGGGCGGTACGGGCGCTCCGGCAACGAGTGGCCGACTTCGACGTCGTGCACGACAACCAGGTGCTGGCCAGTGGCATGCTGCACATCGCGCAGATGCTGCCGCTGGTAACGAGCATCCACCACCCGATCAGCGTGGACCGCAGGATCGAGTTGACGGCCGCGCGCGGCGTCTCCCGGCTGAGCAAGTGGCGCTGGTACTCGTTCGTCCGGATGCAGGCCAGGGTGGCGCGTAACGCCGGCCCGATCATGACCGGGTCAGAGTCGTCTAGGGCTGACATCCTGCGCGACTTCGGGGTTGCGCCCGAGAACGTGCACGTTGTGCCGCTGGGCGTGGATACCCGGCTGTTCCACCCGCGGCCCGAGCCGCGCGTACCGGGCCGAATCGTCGCCGTCGCCAGCGCCGACTCGCCCGTTAAGGGAGTCGCGACGCTGCTGCGCGCGTATGCGAAGCTGATCACCGAGCGTGATGCCGAACTCACGCTGGTTAGCAAGCTCACGCCGGACGGGCCGACGGACAAGCTGCTCGGCGATCTCGGTCTCGGCACCAGAGTGAGGTTCGTCAGCGGGATCAGCGACGAAGACCTGGCCGCCCTGCTGGCCAGCGCCGAGGTCGCGGTCGTGCCGTCTTTGTATGAGGGCTTCTCGCTGCCTGCGGTCGAGCACATGGCCTCAGGCACGCCGCTGGTCGCCAGCCGTACCGGCGCGCTGCCCGAGGTGGTCGACGACGCTGCGGTGCTGGTCAAGCCGGGGGACCCGGAGGAACTGGCAGCGGCACTGCGCGGGCTGCTCGGCTCGCCGTCCGAGCGAGCCAGGCTGTCGGCGGCGGCGCTGGAGCGCGTCGCCGAGCGGTTCGCGTGGACGGCCGTCGCGAAGGCGACGGTAGCGCAGTACCGGCTCGCGATCGCGGCCAGGGCCGGGACGCGCGCCGGTGGTGCCGGGACGGCGCCGTGCTGACCGTGGACTTCGGCCGCCTGCCGATCAGCCAGGGCGCGCGCGTGCTCGACCTCGGGTGCGGCGCCGGCCGGCATGCCTTCGAGGCAGCACGGCGCGGCGGGCGGGTTATCGCTCTCGACACAGATCGCAAGGAACTCGACCAGGTTGCGGCGGTCGCGGCCGCGATGGACCAGGCCGGGGAGATCCCGGCGGGAGCGTCGATCCGGACCGCGGCCGGTGACGCAACTGCCATGCCGTTCGATGATGGCGCGTTCGACATCGTGATCGCATCCGAGGTGATGGAACACATCCGCTCGGATCAGGCCGCGATGGATGAGGTTGCCCGCGTGCTGCGGCCCGGCGGCCTGGCCGCCGTCACGGTGCCGGCCTGGCTGCCGGAGCGGATCTGCTGGCTGCTGTCGGACGACTACCACAACGTGCCAGGCGGGCACGTGCGCATCTTCACTCAGCAGGAACTGCAGAGCAAGCTGAGCCGGGCCGGGCTCGCGGTGGGCGGGCACCATCGCGCCCACGCGCTGCACTCGCCATACTGGTGGCTGAAGTGCGCGGTCGGCGTGCACGACGACGGTCATCCGCTTGCCAGCGCCTACCACAAGCTGCTGGTCTGGGACATCATGCGCAAGCCCTCCGTTACCCGGATGGCCGATCAGGCACTCAATCCGCTGATCGGCAAGAGCCTGGTCGTCTACGCCAGCAAGCCGCTGGCGGCGACGCGGACGCCCCACGACGAGCGTGACGGGCTCGCCGCGGCGGAGGGGGCGCATGCGGCAGCCTGATCCGGTGGCCAGCCCCGTCAAGACGGCCGCCGACGGCGTCACCGCCGGTGGCCTGGTCCCCGAGGTGGCAGGGATCCTGACCGCCGACCAGGTGCTCGCAACCGGCTACAGCATCGTTGCGGATCAGCAGCCGAGCGGCGCCATCGGCTGGCCCGACGGCCACGTCGACGCCTGGAACCACGTTGAGTGCGCGATGGCGCTGACTGCCTGCGGCCTTCATGTGCACGCACGTCGCGCATTTAGCTGGCTCGCGACAACGCAGCAGCCGGACGGGTCTTGGCCGGTGCGATCGGCCGACGGCGCTGATAATGACCGGTCCACCGAGAGCAATCACGCCGCCTACGCTGCCGTGGGCATCTGGCACGAGTTGCTAGTGACTGGTGATGAGGACTTCGCCAACCGGATGTGGCCGGTCGTACGCAGGGGCATCGAGTTTGCGCTCAGGCTCCAGACCGCCCGCGGCGAAATCATCTGGCGCCGGCAGCCCGACGGCTCACCCGACAGCTACGCACTGCTGACCGGCAACGCCAGCATGTACTCCAGCCTGCGCTGCGCGATCGCGCTGGCCGACCGCGTCGGGGATCCGCAGCCGGACTGGGAACTGGCTGCGACCTTGCTCGGCCATACGGTCGCCTGCCACGACGACGTATTCGCCGACAAGAGCCGCTTCTCGATGGACTGGTACTACCCGGTGCTGGCCGGCCCGGTTCGCGGTGCGTCAGCCGAGCGACGGCTGAAGGCCGGCTGGGACGCCTACCTCGTTCCCCGCATCGGCGTCCGCTGCGTCAGCGACGAGCCGTGGGTCACTGGCGCCGAGACCTGCGAGCTCGCCATCGCGCTGGAGGCTATCGGGCACAGGGACAGGGCACTGGAACTTTTCGAGCAGATCCAGTTCTTGCGCGACCCGTCCGGCGCGTACTGGACCGGCTGGCAGTTCGAGAACCGCAAGCACTTCCCGCATGAGAAGAGCGCTTACACCGCCGCCGCGGTTGTGCTGGCCGCGGACGCGCTGTCCGGGAGTACCGGCGCGGCCGGCCTGTTCCGTGCGGTCGGAGCGGGGCCGTCGATGCTCGACGCAGCCGACCCGGCGGCCTGCGGATGCGGGTCGCGCTGGCCCCTGCCACCGCTGCCGCCGCGGACGCCTGGGTCAGCCGATGCCGTCGCCGACTCGCTGCAGGACCCGCAGTGATCCGGTGACGCTGACTTCCTTGAACGCCCCGGACTCCAGCGCCCGCCGGTAGACCCGGTATGGTGCCTGACCGCCGTCGGCCGGGTTTGGAAACACGTCGTGAAAGGCCAGCGCGCCTCCGTGGGCGACCCAGGGTGCCCAGCCCTCGTAGTCGGTCACGACGTGGACTTCGCTGTGGCCGCCGTCGATAAACAGCATCCCGAGCGGCGTCCGCCACAGCCGCGAGACTACGGCCGAGGTACCGATCACGGCGATCACGTGCTCCTCGAGCCCCGCGGCGGCGAGGTTCGCGCGGAAGAAGGGCAGCGAGTCCATCCGGCCGGTCGCCAGATCGACCAGTTCCGGGTCGTGATGCTCCCAGCCCGGCTGGATCTCTTCCGAGCCGCGGTGATGGTCCACGGTCACGACGACCTGACCGATCTGGCTCGCGGCGGCCGCGAGGTAGATGGTCGACTTCCCGCAGTAGGTGCCGATCTCGGCGACCGGACCGAGCCCGGCGTATTGCGCCGCGGTGTCGTAGAGCGCAATGCCTTCTTCCGGTGGCATGAACCCCCTGGCTGCCTCCGCCGCTTGCCTGAACTTGTCCGGGATTTGCATGGCGTACAGTCTCGCGCGAGGCCGCCTTGCCGCGCGAGCGGGGACGTGCTCTACTCCGAGGGTCGGCCGAGTATTTCGGGCATCGCGGGCAGCCGCGACAGCTCGGAAGGGAGTCGCGTATGAAGGTGGTAGTCGACTACGACGCGTGCGAGGCGAACGCGATCTGTGCCGGCCTCGTACCGGAGGTGTTCGAGGTCGATGACGACGACAACCTGAATATCCTGGTGGACGAGGTCCCTGAGCAGCTCATCGAAGGCGTCCGGCACGCCGTGCGCTCGTGCCCCAAGGCGGCGCTTCGCCTGGCGGAATAGCCGAAGGCGGTGCGCCCGCCGCTGAGCGAGACAGGCGCCCTGCATTGCCGGCCTAGCCCACCCCGCGCGAGTCTCAGACTTCTCGATAAGCCGCGGGAATCGTGCCTTCCACGTGCAGTAGCCGGACCCGGTCGCCGCGGTACACATAGCTCGTCAGCCTGATCGGCCGGTCGGCGCTATATGAGGTTCTGTTGACGACGACGACCGGCGTCCCGGTCGGGAGGTGGAAGAAGGCGAACTCGCGCCCGTCCGGCATCCTGGAGCCGATCTCATCGACGAATCCCTGCTGGGGGTGACCGAGTTCGGCCAGCATGCGGATGCTGCCCCCCTCGATCGAGCCCGCCTGCTGGAGCGCTGTCCCCCCGGCTAGGTCGCTGGGGTAGTACGAGTTAATCAGCTGCCACGGCACATCGCCGATGTAGTACTGGGAGTGCCTGATCACTATCGGGTCACCGGTCCGGATCCCGAGCTTGTCCGCGATGTCCTGATCGGCAAGGCCGGTTTCGACCACGAGCCTGACCATCTCGGATTCGTCGGCGGCCGGGCTGATCACTGGCAGCCCGGCCGACGCGTGCTGCTCGTCGGGCGGAGTCTTGACCCTGGACAGCAGCGCGGTAAACGGCTTGGCGGGCTCGTGCACGAAGGTGCCGAGGCCCTGCCGGCTTTCCACCAGCCCCTGATTGGTCAGCAGCGCAATCGCGAGCCGGACCGTGTTTCGGGAGGCGTCGTGCTGGGCGGCGAGGTCGGGTTCGCTCGGCAGCCGCTGGCCGGGCGCTAGCGCTCCGCTCCCAATCTGGGCACGAAGGTGCTCCGCAATCTGGTGGTACTTGGGCTGAGCCACTCCGCGCCTCCCTTCGTCTAAATATTTGAGAAGGATTACCCGTCCAACTTGTTTCAAACGCTCCACTCATTGGTATGAGTTGTATGGGTGGAACTAGAAGGAGCGTAACGCGGTGATCCGGCCGGCGGCGGAACGACCCGCCGGCGGGAGCACCGCGCTCGGGGAAGGCGCACCAAATGATCATCTTGTTAGCGGTAGCCGCGGCCATCACCAGCGCCCCGCTGGTAGCGGTGGTACTGGTCACCATCGCGAGCCTGCGCGAAGAGGCGGGCCACACGCTGACCGGCCGGGCTCCGACCCGGATCGACGCGGCCGCCCGCCGTCTGCTCAGATTCCAGTCGGGCAGGCCGGCCCGCCGGGACACCCGGCTGTACACGCGACGGCGTCAAGCCGACGATCGGGCCGCGCGGCCCTTGACCGGGCCGCGGGCCTGACCAATGCCTGCTGCCGGGGCACAGGGGCACCGGCGCAGGCTAGATCCGCCTCCCGGCTGCCTGGCCACCGGCAGCCGGGAGGTCGCAGTCCCCAGAAAGGCTGGCTGTGGCGGCGCGTGAACACGGGCTACCCTGCGATCATGCGTGTTGCCCTGTGCCAGATCCCGATCAGCTCAACGCCCGAGGTGAACCTGGACCGCGTCCGGTCGGCAGTCACTGCCGCGGCCGCGGGCGGCGCTCGTCTCGCAGTATTTCCTGAGGGAACCCACATACGGTTCTCCGCTGACCTGCGCGCCGCCGCCGAGCCGCTCGACGGCCCGTTCTCCGGCGGCCTCGCCGACATCGCCGGGTCGGCTGGCGTAGCCGTCGTGGCGGGGGTCTTCGAGACTGCACCGGACGGCCGCGCGTACAACACGACTGTCGGCTTCGACACCGACGGACGGCTGGTCGCCGCCTACCGCAAGATCCACCTGTTCGACGCTCTCGGGCACCGCGAATCCGACAACGTGGCGCCTGGCTCCGAGACGGTAGTGGCTGAGCTCGCCGGACTTCGGGTCGGCTTCCTCACCTGTTACGACGTCAGGTTCCCCGAGCTGGCCAGGGCCCTGGCCGCCAGCGGCGCTGAACTGCTGGTGATTCCCGCGGCGTGGGCCAGCGGAACGTTCAAGGAAGAGCACTGGGTCACCCTGGTTCGCGCGCGGGCGATCGAGAACACGATCTGGGTCGCGGCCGCGGGTCAGGTCCCCGACCCGGCCGAGCCCGCTACGCGCGCACCAACTGGCGTCGGCCGCAGCATGCTCGTCGACCCGATGGGCGCCGTCCGGCTCGACCTCGGTCCCGCGGCCGCGATCGCCGTCGGTGACGTCGAGACGCACTACACCGACTCCGTCCGCCGCGTGCTGCCGTCGCTGGCGAACCGGCGCGAGGATGTATTCCCCACGGCGCGGCTGCTGGCCGGGGACACGCCCGCTTGGGAAGCCGTGCGACCAGGCGGTGCATGAATGCAGCACCGGGGCGAGGGAACTTACTCCGGCGCGCGGCGGCCGGCGGGGGCGCGGTGCCGGCGGTAGGCCCATGCGCCCACCAGTAGTACCACGATCACGCCGACCGCCACGGCAAAGCCAGTGCCGATGCGGCTCGCCACAACCGCATAGGCGGAGCCCGCGAGGTAACCGACGAGGCAGTAGCCGATACCCCAGATCAGCCCGCCGAGCACGTTGTAGACCGTAAAGGTACGGAACCTAACCTGAGCGGCACCGGCGGCCGCGGGCATGAGCGCGCGCACCACCGCGACGAAACGGCCCGCCAGCACCGCGGCGCCGCCCCGTTGGCGCAGCACGATCCTGGCCTTCTCTATGCCGCGGTGAACCCGCCGCAGGGGCTTGACAGCGAACAGCCGGTCGCCCATCCGCCGCCCGATTTCGTACCCGACAAACGGCCCGGTGATGGCCGCGAACACGACAATGATGATCAATACCGGCAGCGACAGGTGCCCGCGGCTGGCCAGGAAGCCGCCGATGACCACGGCAATCTCACCGGGCAAGATGAACCCCACAAACACCGCGGTCTCCCCGAAGACGAGCGCCGCGATGGCGGCGTAGGCCACCCAGCCGCTCAGGTGGATCAGGCCGCTCGCCAGGGAGTTCACGCATGCCATCCTCCCTCGTCACGGCCACTGCTTTGACCGGTTGGCTCAACCGGGCCCGGGCCTGCAGACTCTTGCGCGCTACCGTCGTGATCTAGTAGGAAAACCATGCGTCGACCACGATGGGCGCCAGGAAGGAGGCGGGGGTGCACAGCTCATCCCAGCCGCTTCCGCTAGGACCGCCAAGCGGCGGTTTCACCCGCCAGCAAGGCAGCGTCTCTGGCCGGGTCAGCCTGGACGGCTCGACCGGATTCCCGGCTGAGCCAGGGCGCTACCAGCTTTATGCCTCGTACGCGTGCCCGTGGTCGCACCGCGCCCTGATAGTCCGGCGCGTGCTCGGCCTGGAGCGCGTGATCGGGCTGAGCGTGACCGATCCGGTCACCAGCGAACACGGCTGGCGGTTCCCGGACGAGAGCGGCGGCAGGGACCCGATAACGGGCGCCAGGTACGTGTCCGAGTTGTACCTGGCGGCCGATCCTGGCTACGCCGGCCGCTTCACCTTGCCCGTGCTCTGGGACACCAGGACCCAGCGGATCGTAACCAACGACGCCGCGCAGGTCACCGTGCAGATGGAGACCGAATTCGCCGCGTTCCACCGGCCCGGCGCACCTGACTTGTATCCGGCCGCGATGCGCCGCGATATCGACGCACTGGCGATGCTGATCTATCACACAGTCAACAACGGGGTTTACAAGGCGGGCCTCGCCACCACCCAGGCCGCGTACGAGGAAGCGTTCGACGCGCTGTTCACCACCCTGGACGCCCTGGAAGAGCGCCTGGCCCGACGGCGCTTCCTGCTCGGCAGCCAGGTGACCGAGGCGGACGTGCGGCTGTTCCCGACACTCGCGAGGTTCGACGCCGTGTACTACCTCCTCTACAAGTGCAACCTGCACCGGCTGGCGGACTACCCCCAGCTGTGGGGGTACGCGCGCGACCTGTATCAGCGGCCCGGCTTTGGCGACACGACTGACTTCGTTCAGATCAAGCGGCACTACTACCAGTCGCAGAGTTGGAGCAACCCGTCGGGGATCGTGCCCAAGGGCCCGTTCGTGAGCTGGCTGGAGCCGCACGGCCGGGACCGGATGACTGCCTAGGACACGACCGGGACGGAAGACCGGCTGAAGCCATAGCCGATCGGCAGAGATGCGCATCAGCCGACTACTACGCTGCCGCAAGACCTGGCGTCCCAGCCGGTAGCCTTGGAAGTGCGAATAATCCCAGCCCAGATCTGGAAGAGGCGATGTCGCCGTGTCTGCTGAGTCCCCGCGCGGGTCCGCGGATCTCACCGTGTCATCCCCCAGCAACCAGTCCACCCCCGACGCCGCCGCGGACGAGGCCCGGTCGCCCGGCAACGGCTCGCCTTCGAGAGCCGATTTCGGCGCTAATCAGTGGCTAGTGGACGAGATGTACCAGCGATATCTCGCCGACCCCGGCTCCGTGGACCGGGCATGGTGGAGCTTCTTCGCCGATTACCAGAGTGGCCCTGACACACCTAGTTCCCAACCAAACGGAACTGTTCAGACCGCGCCGGCAAGCAGGACGCCCGCCGCGCCGGCTCAGCCGGGTACCGCACTGCCCGGCACAGCGCAGCCCGCCAGCACAGCGCAGCCCGCCCAGGCCCGCCCGGCGCAGGCTGACGGCCAAGCCGCCGGCGCGGCCGGAACCGCGACGAC
>JASHUG010000430.1 GCA_030040155.1 Streptosporangiaceae bacterium
TCTCGATCATCCGCGCCGCGAGCGCCGCCTGCTGGCTCGAGACCATCGTGCCCGCCTGCTGATGCTGAAGCAGGAGCGCGGCGAGGACGTCGGCCTTCTCGAGGCCCGCAGTGCGGAAGGAGCCGGCGGCATCAAAGACCGCGCGAGCGCCAGTGCTGATGTCGATCACGCCCACGGCGAAGTGCCCGCCGTCCGAGCGTATGAGCGGGAGCAGCGCGGTGGCGAGCCGCTGATCCAGGGAATCTCGCGAGCCCTTTCGAGCGCTGCCCCCCGACCTCGTCGCACTATGCCCGCCACCCGAGGTCACAGGCTGAATCCGGTCGGTCGCGCTGCTGGTGGAGCGGCTCGCCGGGGTGACGCCCCCGTTGACCGCTGACAGGGTGACGACTGCAACGAACGCCGTCATCAGCGCGAAGATCGTCGCGAAGACCAGCCGCTCCCACGCTGGGAGTTTGCCGGCATGGTTTGGCCTATGCTTCACCTTATTTTCCGGAGCACAACTGTTTCCCCCGCTTGCCCTTTTGCCCCCGCCTTTCGGCCGACGTGCTCCGGTTAGCGCGTTGTTCCGGCAAATAGTTATTTGCCTGCAGCCTACACAGCGGGACCTATATCCCCCGTTTTAACCAAGTCCCCTCGCCCATTGACGCTAGCAGAGTCCGGTGCTGTTTGCGCTGGTCACTCCCGGTCTAGATTTCGAAATGTTATCTAGGAGGCCTCCCTGGAGTTATTGGCTTGTCACTTAGTTACAACACCCACAATGAGGGGACTAGCCCGTTATCGGGCGTCGAGATCAGGAAATGTACGGAGTGCAACTCGGGGTGCCTTGCCTTGCTTTTTCGCTGGCAGAGTTCCTGGAGTGGCGGCGGCCTTCCGGCGGAGTCAGCAAAGTCCGTGGGTGTGAGCTAGGCATGGCTGCGCCCCTGCTCCAGCCATAGCAACGCCACACCCATGCGCGACGATCCAGCAACTATGCGGCCTTTGCTGGTATTTGGCGAAGAGGCGGCCGCCAACGGGCAGGCGGTTTAACTCCGGCTAGCGCTCAGTCGCCGTCTGGAACACCGGCCAGCACACCTCGGTGACGTGCTCCGACTCCTCGCTGGTGTCAAACGGAGTGACCAGGTAGTGCTCGCGGATGGGGCCGTCGACGCCTATCTCCCGCTCGGCCACGTACACACCAAGCGCGGAGTAGGTCTGGTCGAGGTCGCCGAACGGGCCATGGTGGACAGCGACGGCCAGTTCGGCGGCCGGGATCCGCGTCATCTTCGCCCGTCCGGATGCGCTGACCGGGGTCGCGACCGGCACGAACGCCGTGAGTTCACCGACCTCCTGCTGGAATATCTCGGCCGGATACAGCGCCCCTCGTGGCCCTGCCGGCGGGACCGCGGCCTCCAGCAAGGTCCCGTCAAGCTCGGTGAACGCGCCGACCCACCACGCCGCGAACTCGGCAGCGGTCACTCGCTCAACGATGGCAAGTGCTCGGACCTCTCCTGCCGACCGGTGCTCGATCGTCATCGCCGCGGGCGGACGCTCGAGCAGCGACCGCAGCGAACTCACGGCCGCCTGCGTGACAGCCAGCTGGGATTCCATCCGCCGCATGTGCGCGACGATGATCGCGTTGCGGGCGGCCACGTCGGGAGCCTGGAGCATGGCACGGATCTCATCGAGCGGCATGTCGAGGTCTCGGAACCGACGGATCACCTGTGCGGTGCGCAGCTGAGAAGCGTCGTAGTAGCGGTACCCGGAGTCCTGGTCGACCTCCGCAGGCTCCAGCAGCCCGACGTCGTGATAGTGCCGCAGCGCCTTCACGCTGAGATGGGTCATCCTGGAGAAGTCGCCGATCGCGAGCCGCACCTGCATGGCTGCGATTCTTGACCTGGCCCGCTGGCCGGTGTCAAGCGGTCCCGCTGTCGACCCGATCATGGCCGCCTCCCCCCGCGCTTCGCTGAATTGCCTGCTCGCTGTGCGGCCGGCAACAGGCGGGACAGGGCCGCGACCGCTAGCAGCAAGCAGCCGAGCTGCGTCAGGCTGAGCTCCAGCGCACGCGGGTAGCCATCGTGAACCGCCCCGAAGAAGATCACGCCCGTCACCGCCACGCCGACGGCGTTGCCGACCTGCTGCATCGTGGACATCGCGCCGGCCAGCGCGCCGGCCCGCTGCGGGTCAGCGTGCGCGAGGACGGTGGTCGCCAGCGGGGTGATGGCCAGACCCATTCCGACCCCGGCCAGGACGAGGCCGGGAGTGAGCCAGATCGCCGCCCCGAAACCGTTGCCGTGCAAGTTGGCCACCGTGGCGAGGAGCGCGCCGTCCGCGGCTGCGAGCGTGACCGCGCCCGCAGTGATCATCGACCGACCGTAGCGCATTGTCAGTGCCGGTGCCCGAAGGGACGCGGCGAGGTAGGCGCTCGCCATCACCGTGAACTCCAGGCCCGCCTGGAGCGGACTCAGGCCCAGGCCAAGCTGCAAGTACAGCGCGAGCACGAGGAAGAACGCGGCTTGTCCGCACCAGAAGGCGAGCTGGGTACCCAGGCCGGATGCCAGCGCCCGCTGGCGAAACAGGGCCGGGTCAAGCAGCGGTGCACCGCCACGGCGGGCGGCGCGAAGCTGGCTCGCTGCCAGCAGGCCGAGCAGTGCCGGCACCACCGCGAGACTGGCCCACGTCCAGGCTGGCCAATGCAGCTGCGGGCCTTCGACCAGCGGCAGAACCAGAGCGGTCAGCGCCAGCGTGACGAGGGCCATTCCGGCCAGGTCAAGCGTCACCGCCTGATCCGTCCGCGACTCTGCTATCTGCCGGCGGGTGAAGGCGAGCGCCACCAGTCCGACTGGCACGTTGACGAGGAACACCGCCCGCCACCCCAGTCCCAGCGGGTTGAGCTGAATGGCCAGGCCGCCGAGCAACTGACCGCTGGCCGCGGCCAGGCCCATAACGGTGCCGTAAATGGTGATGGGGCGCACCCTGGCCGGACCTGGGTAGGCCACCCCGATGATCGCTAGCACCGTCGGGCTGATCAGCGCACCGCCGAGCCCCTGGGCCAGCCGCGCGGCAACCAGCACGCCGGCGGTCGGCGCCAGGCCGCACGCGGCCGACGCGAGCACGAACAGCAGCATCCCCGTGCAGAAGATGCGGCGACGGCCGTAGCGATCACCGAGGCGGCCAGCGGTGATCAGGAACACCGCGAACGTGAGCCCGTAGCCGGCCACCACCCACTCGGTCGCTCCGGCGCCTGCATGCAGCCTGGCCTGGATCGACGGCAGCGCGACGTTCACTATGAAGAAATCCAGGACGATCATGAAGACGCCGCACATCAGGACCGGCAGCGGCGAGCGGCGAGGCCACCCGGCCGCCGCGGGCGGTGGCAGCGCAGAGTCCGCCGCAGGGTCATTGTTGTACGTAGTGAGGTTCGCCATGCGACGAGCCTCGGGTCTCCGGTAACTGGAGAGTCAAGCCTTGACGGCTACCTATCAAAGTGATATCACTTTGATAGGTGATCGGGTAGCCGACACCGCGGCTAACAGGAGGCATCAGAATGAACGCATCAAACGAGGCCATGCATGGCTGGCGGCTGGTACTCGACTACACGCCCTTCCCCGACATTGCGCGCGGGCGGTGGCTAAGCTCCGCGCGACCCGGCATTTACCGGCTGGTTCCGCCCTGGGTCTACCGGCATCCCCGCTTCTTCGGGGTCGGGCACATTGCCGGCGGCGTTGTCCAGGCTGCTGCTGGCCTCATCTGCCTCGCCTACGGCGTACCCGGATGGGCAGCCTTCTTCCTGGGTATTGCGGCGCTGAATCTCGCTGGTGGCTTCTGGTACCTCAGCATCGACCGTTCCGCGCCGGCCCCAGCCTGAGCCCCGTCAGACTCGCGGGCCTTGCTCAGGCCGCCCGATGCCGCGCCTTGGCCGGCACCGCTTCGGTGCCGGCCATATCCACTCCCGTTATTGCCATGTACCCAACCGCGATGAGGATCGGGATCGTCATGATGAAGGCGACATGGCCGCGGCCCCAGTCGAGGCCGCCAAGGTGATGCGCCACGCCAAGCCAGTCCGCAATCGAGGCGCCAAGCGGCCTGGTGACCGTGTAAGCAAACCAGAAGGCTAGTACCGCGTTCATGCCCAGGCGCCACGCGACCAGCGGGATCAGGATGATCACGAAGAACAGCACGGCGGACTTGAAGTATCCGACCTTCAGCGTGGTCGCGGTAAAGTCGCCGAGCGCGGTGCCGAGAGCGAACGTGGCCATCACCGTCGCCCAGTAGAACACCTCGCGCCGCCATGTGGTGATGCTGTGAATCGACAGCGTGCCCTCGGTCAGGTACCAGGCGACGAAGATCACGGCGAGACAGACCGCGTACAGCAGCGTTGTCTGCCAGTAGGGCATGCCGACCACTACGTGCAGCCCGTCTGCCGCCTGCGTTCCCGTCACGCTAACCGCCACGACCGCGAGCCAGTACACCCATGTCATGTACCGCTTGACGCTGAATTGCCAGGCCAGGGCCCCGATAAGTAGCACGGCGCCGATGGCGCCGCACTTGAACGTCCCGAACTTCATGTAGAGGAAGTCGGACGTCGCCTCGCCCATGCCGGTGGACGCGATCTTGGCAATCCAGAACCACAAGGTAATCTGCGGAACTTTGCTCACGGCCAGCCGCGCCGTCTGCGCGCCCAGTCTGCCCTGGACTTCTCCAGTCGCCATGGTGGTCAGAATGCCATAGCCAAGCGAATGCTCCCGCTTGGGTTAACAAGATCTTTGATCCCGTGTTCTGACGGACCGAGATCACGGCAATAGTGTCGATCCGTGCTCATGACGCTGGCGGTGGAGAACTACCGCTCCCTGCGACAGCTGGTCCTCCCGCTGACCGACCTGAACATAGTGACCGGAGCGAACGGGAGCGGGAAGTCCAGCCTGTACCGGGCGCTGCGGCTGCTGGCCGACTGCTCGCGGAACGGTGTCGTGGCCGCGCTCGCCAGGGAGGGCGGCCTTCCGGCCACGCTCTGGGCCGGCCCGGAGCGGATCGGCCGGTCCGTCAGGGAAGGCGTTCACCCCGTTCAGGGCACGGCCCGCAAGGAGCCGGTTGCGCTCCGGCTGGGCTTCGCCATGGACGACTTCGGCTACGCGATGGACCTCGGCCTGCCGCCTCCCGACCGGACGACGGCATTCGCCTTGGACCCAGAGATCAAGCGGGAAAGCATCTGGACCGGGCCGGTGCTCCGGCCCGCCACCGTGCTGTGCGATCGGATCGGCGCCTTCGTCAAGATCCGGGACGACGACGGGTCCTGGTCTGCACCGGTGCCGATCCAGCACTACGACAGCATGCTGAGCGAGTTCGCCGATCCGCAGCGCGCGCCAGAAGTGCTCGGACTGCGGAACCAGATCCGGTCGTGGCGGTTCTATGACCATTTCAGGACCGACGCAGGCGCCCCGGTGCGGCGCACTCAAGTCGGCACGCGCACGCCCGTCCTGAGCCACGACGGCGCTGACCTCGCCGCTGTCCTGCAGACGATCCGCGAGAACGGCCACGTCCGCGGGCTCGACGCGGCCATCGAGCGCGCATTCACCGGCAGCAAGCTGGAGGTGACCCGCGGCGAGAACGGCGTGCTCACCGTGAAACTGCGCCAGCACGGGCTGCTGCGACCGCTCGGGGTGGAGGAGCTGTCCGACGGCACCCTGCGATACCTGCTGTGGGTCGCGGCCCTGCTGAGCCCGAGGCCGCCCAGCCTGCTCGTGCTGAACGAGCCCGAGACCAGCCTGCATGCCGACCTGCTGCCAGCGCTAGCCGAGCTGATCAGCGAGGCCGCCACCCGCACGCAGGTGATCGCCGTCTCGCACGCCAGCCCGCTGCTCGAGGCGCTCGCCACCTCGGCCGGCGTGGCTGGCACTGAGCTCACCACGATCGAGCTCGCCAAGGAGTTCGGCGAAACCGTGGTCGTCGGCTCTGATGCCTTTGACGGCCGGGCCTGGAAGTGGCCGAAACGCTAGCCGGAGGTCGGAGTCGGTGTACAGAGAGGTCGGCCGATCCTGCATCCTGTAGTACATGTCTGAACTCGCGCCGGCTGCCATCCGCGCCCCGGCGCCAGCCGCCCGGCGCGCGAGCCGGCGCCTGCCATCGGCCGACAGCCTGTGGTGGCTGGCGCTCGTGGCCGGCCTGTTCACGCTGGCGCAGCTGGTCTTCGTCGTCCCGCGGCTGGGTCTGAGCTGGGACGAAACGGTTTACGTGAGCCAGCTCAGCGTGCATGCCCCGGCCGCGTTCTTCGACCCCGCCCGAGCCCGCGGAGTTCCGCTGCTTGTCGCCCCGGTCTCGCTGCTCACCGGCTCGGTCGTCGCCCTGCGGATCTACCTGGCCATCCTTTCCGGCATCGCCCTGTTCCTGGCCCTGCTGACCTGGCGCGGCCTGCGCCCGGCCTGGATCCTCGCCCTGGCCGCCGCCGCTTACGGAACCCTCTGGGTGGCCATCTATTACGGGCCGCAAGCGATGCCCGACGAGTGGGTCGCGTTTTCGTCGCTGGCGGCCGTGGGTTTCT
>JASHUG010000431.1 GCA_030040155.1 Streptosporangiaceae bacterium
AGCCGGTCCAGTACGGCGAGCCGCCAGGTGCTGAAAACCAGCAGGCGGGCAACGAGAGCGGCGAAGTCGGCATCGATGACTTCGGCTAGCCGGACGCTGCGGAACTCGCGTTCCACCCGGCCGAAAGCGAAATCGTCCTCGGTCCGCCCGGACCCGTCGGCCGCGCCGGCCCGCGCCAGCAGGAGCCTGGCCTGGCCGAGCAGGTCAAGTGCGATGTTGGCGAGCGCGGTCTCTTCCTCGAGTTCGGGGGCCCTGGCCAGCCACTGCTGGAGGCGGTGCGACATGATCAGCGCGTCGTCCCCGAGCATGACGCAGTACGCCGCCAGGTCGGCGCCGTCCACGCCCTCGGGCAGGCTTGTATCCACCCCGGCCAAAGGGTCGGTGAAGCCGGTGCCGTAAGCCCACCGGTGGCCGGTGTCCTCGCCCTCGTTGATCGCCTCGTAGGCGGTGTCGAAGCCCATGGTCAGATATGCGGGACGGAGTCGGGGATCTCATAGAAGGTCGGGTGCCTGTACACCTTGTCGCCGGCGGGCGCGAAGAACGGGTCCTTCTCGTCGGGGCTGGACGCGGTGATGTCGGCGGCCTTGACCACCCAGATGCTGACACCCTCGTTCCGGCGGGTGTAAAGGTCGCGGGCGTGGTGCAGTGCCATGGTCGCGTCCGCCGCGTGCAGCGAGCCGACGTGCACGTGGTTGAGGCCGCGCTTGCTGCGCAGGAACACCTCGAACAGCGGCCAGTTCGACTGCACTTCCCGCTCAGCCTCCGAGGCGCTCACTGGTACCGCCTTCCCTTGTCGCTCGTGCCTCGCTGCTCCGGCCTGACGGCACCGCGCGGCTCGCTCGTTCCGGCCCCGCGGCCCGTTTTCCGGCGTACGCGGCTGCCGCGTCCCGCACCCAGGCACCGTCCTCGTGCGCGGCCCGCCGGTTGGCAATGCGCTGGGCGTTGCACGGCCCGTTCCCGCTAATAATGCGCTTGAACTCGGCCCAGTCCGGCTGGCCGAAGTCGAAATGCCGACGCTCCTGATTCCAGCGCAGGTCCGGGTCGGGCAGCGTGACGCCGAGCGCCTCGGCCTGCGGCACCGTCATGTCCACAAAGCGCTGCCGGAGGTCATCGTTGGTGTGCCGCTTGACCCGCCAGCGCATCGACTGCTCGGTATTCGGTGAGTCGGCGTCGGGCGGTCCGAACATCATCAGCGACGGCCACCACCAGCGGTCGGTGGCGTCCTGCACCATCTCTCGCTGAGCGTCCGTGCCCCGCATCATCGTCATCAGCAACTCGTAGCCCTGGCGCTGATGAAACGACTCCTCCTTGCAGATGCGGATCATGGCCCGCGCGTACGGGCCGTACGACGACCGGCACAGTGGCACCTGGTTGCAGATCGCCGCGCCGTCCACCAGCCAGCCGATCACGCCGACGTCGGCGAACGTGAGGGTCGGATAGTTGAATATCGAGGAGTACTTCTGCTTCCCCGTGATCAGCCGCTCGGTGAGGTCGGCCCGGTCGGCGCCCAGCGTCTCGGCAGCCGAGTACAGATAGAGCCCGTGCCCAGCCTCGTCCTGGACCTTGGCCAGCAGGATCGCCTTGCGCCGCAGCGACGGGGCCCTGGTCACCCAGTTCCCCTCCGGCTGCATGCCGATGATCTCGGAGTGGGCGTGCTGGGCGATCTGCCGGATCATGGTCTTGCGGTAGGCGTCAGGCATCCAGTCGCGCGGCTCGATCCGCCGATCCCGTGCCACCGTCTCCTCGAAGAAGCTCTCGAGTTGCTCCACGTCGATGGCCGCTCCCGCCCGGCCCGCGGCTCCCGCCTGGCCCGCCGCTCCCGCCTGGCCCGCCGCTCCCGCCTGGCCCGCGGCACTGGCACCTGGCTCCCGGACAGCCCGGCTGGCGGCGTGTCCTGACACGTCCCGAGCTGCGGACATCGGCGCTCCTTAATAACCGATCATTCGGTCTGTAATTATAGCCGCAGGCGCGGTCGGGCGCATCAGGCGGATCCGCCATGCCCGGGAGAAGCCGTGCGCGCCCGGCCCGCTGGTCCAGTCGGGCCACGCGCGGCGCAACGCCCGCTGGTCCGGTCGGGCCACGCGCGGCGCAACGCCCGCTGGCCAGCAGCTGAAGGCCAGCACATCGCTCCGTCCGGCGGCCCGCTTACGGTCGGCGCTGGCGTCAGAAGCACTCCAGGGGACATGGCATCTTGGAGGGGTGATTCATGCTCACACGCCGGCTCTGGCGACCCGGCTGGCTGGCACTCACCTCGCGCTCGGCGGGGGAGGGCTGGGCGGCCTGATCGTTCATCTCATCATTTGGCATTTCATCTGGCGTCTCCTTCTACATGTTTGGGGAATTCACACGTTCGGGCCATTCCTCGTCATCCTGATCATTGCCGTCCTCGTCGGAATGACCGTCTGGCGGCGGCACCGCGGGCCTCGTCGCAGCAGGTCAGGCCGCGGATCAACCGGCATGGGCACCGGTACGGGCCCGCGCGACTGGTAGAGCTCTACCCAGGCGAACATGGCCCGCGGGCGAAGCCAACGGGCGAGCCTGGCAACAGCAATACCGCGAGTCGGCCGTGCCACTAGCGCCGTGCGTGGCCGGTTGTCGAGCGTCAGGCTGCTACCGACCCGGTCGGACAAATCTCGCAAACCGATGCGGATGGCATGGCTGGGTCGTTTTGGTGTCGTTCCATCCAGCGGCAGCCGGCGCACCCGGCCACCGATGCTCCGACGATTTGTCGGGATTCGGGCACAGGAGCAGGCGTGACTTACCTCACTTCTTGATCAGCTCACGCCGCAGAGCGGTATGCCCGATTTGCTTCCCCGGCTCGGCCGAGCCGCCGAACCTGGACGACAGCCGCGCCGGTCACGCGCGCGCCGCTAGGCCGACGGCCACTGCTTCGCGACGAGAGTGAGCACGTCGTACTTGGCGACCGACGCGCCGTCCTGGTTGCTGACGTCGGTGTCCCACCGCACCTCGCCGTGCGCGGCGTCCTCGCGCGGGATGATCTGCTTGCACGTCAGGGTGACCGTGAGCTCGTCTCCGGGATAGACCGGCGTGAGGAATCGCAGGTTCTCCAGACCGTAGTTGGCCAGCACGGGGCCGGGATCCGGCTGAACGAACAGCCCGGCCGCGAACGACAGCACGAGGTACCCGTGCGCGACCCGCCCGTCGAAGAACGGGTTGGCCCGCGCCGCCTCCTCATCCATGTGCGCATAAAACGTGTCGCCAGTGAACTCCGCGAAGTGCTCGATGTCCTCCAGGGTGACCCGGCGCGGGCCCGCGACGACCGTGTCACCAGGCCGCAGGTCGGCCAGCGACTTGCGGAACGGGTGGACCCCCTCGGCGTCGCGCGCGGCGCCCGCCACCCAGTTCCCCGTGACCGCGGCCAGCACCCTCGGGCTGGCCTGCACCGCCGTGCGCTGCATGTAGTGCAAGACGCCACGGAGGCCGCCCATCTCCTCGCCGCCGCCGGCCCGGCCGGGCCCGCCATGCACCAACGGCGGCAACGGCGAGCCGTGACCGGTCGACTCGGCCGCGTCGTCGCTGTCCAGCACCAGCAGCCGTCCGTGCCACGGGGCGCAGCCGAGCACGACCTCACGGGCGAACCGCGCATCGCCGGTCACGACCGAGCCAGCCAGGCTGCCGAGGCCGCGAGCCGCCAGGTCGATGACCTGCTCGGTGCTGTCGTAGCCGATGACAGTCGCCACGGGACCGAACGCCTCGATCTCGTGCGGCTCCGACCGCGCGGCATCGTCAGCACACAGCAGCAGCGGCGAGATGAACGCTCCGCGCTCAGCATCCGCGCCCACAACCTCCACGTGGTTCTGATCGCCGTACGCCAGCCGTGCGCCCGCCAGCAGTGACTTCACGCTCCGGCGGACCTCCTCGCGCTGCTCCAGGCTGGCAAGCGCACCCATCCCGACGCTCTTGTCAGCCGGACTGCCGACCACCACCTCGGACAGTCGTCCCGCAGCGGACTCGATCACCGCATCGATCATTTGAGCGGGAACGAGGGCGCGCCGGATCGCGGTGCACTTCTGGCCGGCCTTGACCGTCATCTCGGTCACCAGTTGCTTGACGTACAGGTCGAATTCCGCAGTGCCAGGACCGGCATCCGGCCCGAGGATCGAGCAGTTCAGCGAGTCAGCCTCGGCGTTGAACCTGACCGCGTGCGCCACCACGGCCGGATGAGACCGCAGTCGCCTGGCCGTTGAGGCCGACCCGGTGAACGACACCAGGTCTTCCTCGGCCAGGTGATCAAGCAGATCGCCGGCGCTGCCGCAGACCAGCTGCAGCGAGCCGGGCGGAAGCAGCCCCGAGTCAGCCATCAGCTCGACCAGCCGGGCCGTCAGGTACGCGGTCTGGCTGGCGGGCTTGATCAGGCTCGGCACGCCGGCCAGGAACGCCGGCGCGAACTTCTCCAGCGGCCCCCAAACCGGGAAGTTGAACGCGTTGATCTGCACCGCCACGCCGCGCAACGAGGTCAGGATGTGCTGGCCGAGGAACTGACCGCCGCGGCCGAGGGGCTCCAGCGCCCCCTCGGAGTAGACGGTGTCGTTAGGCAGCTCGCGCTTAGCCCGACTGGCGTAGCTGAGCAGCACGCCGATGCCGCCGTCGACGTCGAACTTGGCGTCGCCGAGTGTCGCGCCGGTCCTGGCCGAGAGCGCGTACAACTCCTCGCGGCGCTCGCGCAGCATCGAGCCGAGCGCTTTCAGCAGCGCGGCCCGCTGGTGGAAGGTCAAATCGGCGAGCGCGCGCCCGCCGACCGACCGCCCGTACTCCAGCGCCGCGGCCATGTCCACACCGTCGGTGGAAATCCGCGCGACCTCCTCGCCGGTGACCGCGTCAAAGACTGGCCGTCCTTCGCCAGCCGGCGTCCGCCAGGCTCCGCCCACGTAGCTCCGTAGTAGCGTCATTGCCACTCCCTGCTCGTAACCGAGGAATCGCTGAGATCGCCGAGGCAACGGTCATCTCGCTGCCATCGTCGCATGCCACGGCGGCCTGTGGTCAGGCGCAATCATCGGGCTGTCTGCGGCGCGGGAATGCGGTGGGTCGCCGAGTGGGTGGTGCCGCGGGAGAGGCGTGCCCCGTCCGCCCGAGTGGATCAGTGGCGGCGGCGAGACGACCGGCCGTCCGGCTCCGGAGTCGACGGCGCGGGAGTTATGTCGGCAGTGGTGGACGCCGTAGGGAGCAGGCCGAACGCGCTGGCCACGGCGACGGCGCCCGCCCTGTTGCGGACCCCCAGCTTGCGGAACAAGTGGGTCTGGATGTTCTCGACGGTCTTCGGCGCGATCCCGAGCAGCCGGGCGGTTTGCCTGATCGAATACCCCTGGGCTCCGTAACGGAGGATGTCGCATTCCCTGGCCGTGAGCTCAGGCAGGTCGCTGCCGCCTGGTGCCTGCCGCTCCCAGCGCGCTCGCACAGCTCCGATCAGTGGACGCATGGGCTTGGAGTCCACCACCAGGTAGCCCTGACCGGCCATGCGCAGGACCGACAGGAAGTGGTCCTCGATGGTCTCGGCCTGCACCAGCGAGCTCGCGCCGTTGGCCAGTGCGTCCGCGACCTCCCCGGAGTCGAGCGGCTTGCTGTGGACGAGGATCGCCGGAACGCTAAGTTCCTCTACGATCCCCCAGTCTGCCGGGTCCGGATCCACCAGAGCAGCGATGATCGGACCGCGATGCCAGCGCGCCCAGTGTGCCTGGGACACGTTCCGGCGGTCACTGACCAGAACGAACGGCTGCGCGCTGGCCAGCAACTTCCTGACCACCTGGTCAAGGGTCGAGCCAGCCTGACCTGATACCACGGTCAGCACCGGGAAGTCTTCGCTGGGAGGCTCACGATGCCTCGGGACCGGTGCGGCGCGCTGATCCAGGATCCCGAGCGATGCGGCCCTAGAGACGGCATGAGCGCCGCTATTCACGTCCAGCTTGGCGTAAATGCGGCGCTTCAGGTTCTCTACCGTGAGCGGGCTGATCCCTAGCAAGTCAGCCATCTCCGGCACGCTGTGCCCGGAGCCCGCCAGCATGAGTACCTCGAGTTCGCGGTCGGTCATGCCGCTTGGCTTGGGGCGAGCGTGCCGGCCGCGTTTACGCCGCAGCAGCGCGAGCACGGCCTCCAGTCCGTGCGACTCGGGCACGAGCGAGGAAACGCCGGCCCGGCACGCCGCCGACAGGTCTTCCTCGTCCGCTTCGCGATAGGTCACGATCACGTTGAGCTCGGGGAAGCGCTTCACGAGCGTGTCCACTGGCGGGCAGATCTCGCCGACGCGGCGGCCTGCGTCGAAGATTACGACGTCGGGCCGACGCAGCTCACAGAGCGCAGGCATCCGCTCCGGCTCGGCGACGGTTCCGACGACAGTGACGTCGGGCCGACCGGACAGGCACGAGGACAACGTGTCACGAAGCAGCCTTGATGACGACTGTACGGCTACTTGAACGGTGACGCTAGCGGGGTGCGAGGCCATTCGTTAGCCTGCTTATCGTTTTCGACACTAATACGGGTTAGCGCGGTACTGGAGTCTAGCCCGGACCCACGGCTCACGCCGGTAACTTGATTTTAATTTCGTTAGTGGCAAGAACTTGCCGGACCCGGCCGCAGCAACCGGGCGAAGCCTCAGCTGCGGTCGATCACGAGATCGACAGCACGCCCTACCAGGGCGAACCCCGGCGTGAGCGCCAAGCCACGTGCGACGCAAACCGTGTACAAGGTGACGGACGCTCGCCCGCCGCCCGCTCGAGGGCTTTGCCCTGGCCGCTCCGCGGGAACGAGCGTCCGCCGGGCGGATGGGTGCCGCACACTGGCAGTTGTCATTAGTTACCGTACCGTGATGGCTCGCAGGTCAAGCCGCCACGAAGATTAGGCAAATGCAACAATGTTCCAGCTGCGGCACGCTACTTGATCAGAGGTTCTTTCCGGCATCGCAGATAGCGCGACGCTCGCGATTGCCTGCCTCGTGATCTACTGGCTTACCGCGCAAATCCTCTCCCGCATCAACCAGGTATTCCGCGGCGACGACATCATCGGCGGAATGTGGGCCGTCGCCCAGAGGACGCGATCACGGCCGCGATCACCACGACGGTGATCTTGGTTGTCGCATCGTTCAGGCACACAACGCATGGCAGGAACCCATCCTCCGATTCGCCGATACGGTCCTGGGTGTTGCCGTCGGCATCGCTGCCGCCGGGCTGATGCTGCGTGTCATCCGGCCGCGACTGCCATGGGAACGGGAAGCCAAGTCACCGCGCAGATAACCGCGGAACGCGCCGACAGGTTCGTGTGCGCCTATCCGCCAGACCGCCGCAGACCCGCCGGCCGCCCAGCCCTGGTGTAACCGAGAGCACGCGCGATCACGGCTCTTCACTCGCCGTAGGTTGGGCGTTAATCGCCTGGCGGAGGACCTTCATTTCGGCCAGGGCGGCGGCGGTGGCAGCGTCGACCCGGCCGTTGAACGACCGCATCTGCCTGAGCGAGGTTGACCCGGCCTGCACGGCGGTCACTTTCGCCACGGCCTGGATATCCCGGATCAGCGCATCGACCATGCCCGCGGTCGGGGCTGTGAACGTGACCGAGGCCATCGGCACGGGGATACCGAACGACATAGCGTTTCTGATCAGCGCATCGGCCTTGGCTCTGTTCTGGGGGGTATACGCGGCAGCGGCCAGGCTGTTCTCGAACGCCTGCTCCGTCGTCACCTCTGCCCTGAGAGCCGCTTCGGCCGCAACGAGACTGTGTCTTTCAGCGGCGTTGTACGCGGCCACGTCCGCGTTCAGTTGCTGGATCGCCGGAGTCGTGATGGCCTCGTA
>JASHUG010000432.1 GCA_030040155.1 Streptosporangiaceae bacterium
ACTTGGATGACGTCGGCCGAACTGCGTGCGGTAAGCCAGGACCTACAGCGAGTGCTGGACCGCCACGATGACCGCGCCGAGGACCCTGCCCTCCGGCCGCCGGGAGCTCGCGAGGTCCGGCTGTTTGCAGTGACGTCCGTGGCGCCGCCGCTGCCGCCTGCTTGAACCCGCCTGCTTGAACCGCACTTGCTCGAACCCCGCCTGCTCGAACCCCGCCTGCTCGAACCCCGCCTGCTCGAACCCCGCCTGCTCGAACCCCCATGGAGGAGTAATGCCCGATTCAATTGGTTACTTGCGCACGCTCGCCTCGGCCGAGGCTCAGACCGGCTCGGCCAAATGGCCGGCCGCGGCCGCCCTCTGGGCGCGAGTCGTCGAGCTGAACCCTGTCGTCGGCTACTACTGGATCCAGCTCGCTGAGGCCCGCTACGAGCTCGACGACTTTGCCGGCGCAATCGCCGCCTATGAGCAGGCGGAGCAGGCCGGCGTCTGGAGCCGGGCCGCGCTGAATGTGGAAGACCTGCATCCCGAGGCGATCGAGACCGTGTTCCCCGCCGAGGTCGCCTACCGGATCGCCACCTGCCGGATCAGGAGCGGAGACACCGACGGCGCGGTCAGCGACCTGCGGCGGGCAGTCGCCCTGGGACTGCGTGACCTCGACCGGCCTCGCTCGGATTCGCACTGGGAGGATGCACGCGCCAACCCGGCCGTGCGTGAACTGCTCATGATCGTTGACACGGAAGGCATAACGCGCGACGAGGGTTGGCGTGCTGACGTGGCCTATTTCGCTCGCGAGGTCAAGCGCCGCGCCTACGCGCCGTTTGCCTCGGTCTCGGAATCAGATTTCGACGCCGCCGTCGCCCGGCTTTCCTCGGACGTGCCGGGTCTGTCGGACTTCCAGATCGTGGCGGAACTGCTGCGGCTGCTGCGCCCGCTGGATGACGGGCACGCGTTTGCGATCCCTGACCAGAGCAAGCCGGGCCTGGGCCTGCCGGTCAAGTTCTTCATGTTTCCCGAAGGCCTGTTCATCACCGCAGCTACCGATGCCTACCGGGAGACCCTTGGGGCGCAGGTGCTCAGCATCGACGGCCGGCCGGTCGACGAGGTCCTCGCGGCGGTGGAGCCGCTGCTCAGCCGCGACAATGACCAGCAGGTCAAGTGGATCGGGCCGGAGGTGCTCAGGTGGACGCCGCTGCTTCACGCCGTCGGCCTGATAGCCGAGCCCGACCAGGTCACGCTCGGCCTGCGATTTGGCGACCGGCCGACGGGTACCGTGCTGGTCAAGGCGGTAGAGGTCGGCCCGCATGACTATCCCATGGTGGCGCCGCCGCCGAGGCCCACGCGCCCGCGGCCGGAGGGATGGATCTCCCTGCCGGACACCGTGGATGCCCCGATGCCGCTCTATCTGCGCAATTGCGATCTGCCGTACTGGTTTGAGTACCTGCCGGACTCGGCTGCGGTGTACTTCCAGTTCAACGGGGTCGCCGATCAGCCCCGCGAGTCACTCGCCGCTTTCAGCGAGCGGCTATTCACGTTCATCGACAGCAATGACGTCACCAAGCTGATCATCGACGTGCGCTGGAACGGCGGCGGCAACACCTACCTGGTCCAGCCGCTGCTGCACCGCCTGATCGGCTGCAGGAAGATCAACCAGCCCGGCTGCCTCTATGTGATCATCGGGCGCGGGACGTTCTCGGCCGCCCAGAACACCGCGACGGCGATCGAGCGCGAGACGAACGCGATCTTCGTCGGGGAGCCGAGCGGATCACGGCCCAACTTCATCGGCGAGACGATCCCGTTCCTGCTGCCCTACAGCAAGACCCTCGTTAACGTCGCGGACCTGTACTGGGAAACATCCTGGCCGATGGATCACCGCCCCTGGATCGCGCCCGAGTTGTACGCTCCGCCGACCTTCGAGTCGTACCAGCAGAACCAGGACCCGGCCCTCGACGCGATCCTTTCCAGCCGCGAGCACGTGGCCGGCTGGTAGGCCGACCCGGCTCGGCCGCTGTCCGCTGGCTCGGGATCCCGGCCGCCAGCAACGCGAGCTGGTAGGGAAGGGACGGGCAGGGAAAAGCGTTAGCCGCCTGGGGCCCATTCTCGCCATCCTTGTCCGGGAGGCCGCGCTACCTGGGAGATTCCATGCCAACGCTCGCGCAGTTGCGAGCACGCCTGCCTGAGCTCATGCTCCGAGATCAGCGGCGCCTGGAGCGGGCGGCGGACCGGGCTGGAACGCAGCGCGACCCGGCGGCCCGCGAGCAAGCGATCGGCCAGCTGGCCGCCGAGGTTGACTGCGCTGCGGCCCGGCTGGCGTCGCGGGCCTCCGCCGTTCCCGTGATCACCTATCCGCCTGAGCTGCCGGTGAGCCAGCGCAAGGACGAGCTGGCCGCGGCGATCAGAGACCACCAGGTCGTGATCATCGCCGGCGAGACAGGATCGGGGAAGACAACCCAGCTGCCCAAGATCTGCCTGGAACTCGGCCGTGGCGTTGCGGGCCAGATCGGCCACACCCAGCCACGGCGGATCGCGGCCCGTACCGTAGCCGAGCGGATCGCGGCCGAGCTCCGCACTGAGCTGGGAACAACGGTCGGATACAAGGTCCGCTTCGCCGACAACTCCAGCGACGGCACCCTGATCAAGGTCATGACGGACGGCATCCTGCTGACCGAGATGCAGCGGGACCGGCTGCTGTTGCGCTACGACACCTTGATCATCGACGAGGCTCATGAGCGCAGCCTCAACATCGACTTCATCCTCGGCTACCTAAAGCGCCTGCTCCCACGTCGGCCCGACCTGAAGGTCATCATCACCTCGGCCACAATCGACCCGGAGCGCTTCAGCAGGCATTTCGCTCCAGCTGCGCGGGGATCCTCCGGCAGTGGCCCGCCATGGGCGCAAGGGCCGTCCGCTGGTGACGTGTCTCAGGGCGCGCCCGAGGATGCGCCTGAAGGTGCGCCGATCCTCGAGGTTTCCGGGCGGACGTACCCGGTCGAGGTGCGGTACCGCCCGCTGGCCGATCCGGACCGGCCCGAGGTCGAGGCACGTGATCAGACGCAGGGCATTCTCGACGCGATCGGCGAACTGCGCGGGGAGGGCGCTGGCGACATCTTGGTCTTCCTGAGCGGCGAGCGGGAGATCCGGGACACGGCCGACGCACTCGCCGATGTGGACGGGATCGAGGTGCTTCCCCTCTACGCGCGGCTCTCCGCAGCCGAGCAGTACCGGGTGTTCCAGCCGCACGGCGGCCGGCGTGTGGTGCTGGCCACGAACGTCGCCGAGACTTCTCTCACCGTGCCAGGCATCAGGTACGTCGTCGACCCTGGCACGGCCAGGATCTCTCGGTACAGCCAGCGCACCAAGGTCCAGCGACTGCCGATCGAGGCGATCTCGCAGGCGTCGGCTAACCAGCGCAAGGGCCGGTGCGGCCGCACCTCGGACGGGATCTGCATCAGGCTGTACAGCGAGGAGGACTTCTCCTCACGGCCCGAGTTCACCGACCCCGAGATCCTCAGGACCAACCTGGCTTCGGTCATTCTCCGGATGGCGGCTCTTGACCTCGGCGCCATGTCGGACTTCCCGTTTGTTGACCCGCCCGACTCCAGGAACGTCGCCGACGGCGTGCGCCTGCTCGAAGAACTCGGCGCGATCGCAGTCGGCCGCGGTGACCCGGACGGCCGGACGCGGCTGACCAACATCGGCCGCAATCTCGCCGAGCTGCCGGTCGATCCGCGCCTTGGCCGCATGATCCTCGAGTCCGGAAAGAACGGCTGCGCCCGCGAGGTGCTGATTATCACTGCAGCGCTGTCGATCCAAGACCCGCGAGAGCGTCCGGCCGAGGCGCGCGACGCGGCCGACGCAATGCACCGTCGCTTCGCCGAGCCGGGCTCTGACTTCCTCTCGTTCGTGACGCTCTGGGACTACCTCCGCGAACAGCAGCGCAGCCTGTCGGGCTCGGCGTTCCGCCGGATGTGCCGCCGCGAGTACCTGCACTACCTGCGCGTGCGGGAGTGGCAGGACGTGTACGGCCAGCTCCGCCAGGCGGCGAGGGACTTCAGCGTGATCGTCGGCCGCGACCCAGAACGCGGCGCCCGCGAGGAACGCGGTGCGCCCAGCCAGGAGCGCGGCGCCCGCCAGGGACCCGGCGCGCCCCGCAAGCCCCAGCCGGACGTCGGCTGGCAGCGAGCCGCCGAGCCCGAGCCGCGCTACTCGCCCGACCTGGCCGACCGCGTGCACCAGTCGCTCATGGCCGGCCTGCTCTCACACCTCGGGATGCAGGACACCGAGCGCAAGACCGGCGAGCGCCGGCGCGGCCCGGTCGAGTTCGCGGGTGCGCGCGGCGCCAGGTTCGCGATATTCCCGGACTCGGCCATGGCCCGTAAGCCGCCATCGTGGGTAATGGCGGCCGAACTCGTCGAGACGTCGCGCCTCTGGGCCAGGACGGTGGCGAAGATCGAGCCGGAATGGGCCGAGCAGCTAGCCGGGCATCTGGTGCGGCGCAGCTATAGCGAGCCCCGCTGGGATGCCAGGCGCGGCGCGGTCATGGCCACCGAGAGGGTGTCGCTCTACGGGCTGCCGATCGTCGCCGACCGTTCGGTGAACTATGGCCGCATCGACCCGGCGACCGCCCGCGACCTGTTCATCCAGCACGCACTGGTGGAGCGAGACTGGGAGACCCACCACAAGTTCGTCCACCACAACGAGCGCATGCTCGCCGAGGCGCAGCAACTGGAGGACAAGGCCAGGCGCCGCGGCATCGTGGCCGACGACTCGGTCATTTTCGGCTTCTACGACCAGCGCATCCCCAAGACCGTGACCTCGGCCCGCCACTTCGACGCCTGGTGGAAGAGCGCCAGGACAACCGAGCCCGACCTGCTCAATCTCAGCCTGGACGACCTGCTTGCCGCGGATGCCGCCAACGTACGCGCCGAGGATTTCCCGGCTAGCTGGGGTTCGTTCCGGTTGAGCTACGCGTTCGCCCCAGGCGAGCCCGACGATGGCGTGACGGTCGACATTCCGCTGGAAGCCCTTAATCAAGGGAACGAGGTGGCGCTCGGGTGGCAGGTGCCCGGCAGGCGCGAGGAACTCGTGACTGAGCTAATTCGCGCTCTGCCGAAGGACGTGCGCCGCCTGTTCGTGCCCGCGCCCGATACGGCCAGAACGGTGCTGCACAAGCTCGGCGAGCCGCACGGCGACTTGCTCGACGCGCTAAGCCGAGAGCTGGGCCGGATGGCGGGGGTCCCGGTGCCGAAGTCGGCATTCGACGTCGCAAAGCTGCCGGCGCACCTGCGCGTCACCTACCGGGTCATGGACGGTGACAAGGTCGCCGCGACCGGCAAGGACCTGTCCGAACTGCGGCGCGAACTGCGGCCGCGGCTACAGGCCGTGCTGACGGACGCCGCCGCCGAGATCACCAAAACCGGACTGCGGAACTGGACCATCGGAACGCTGCCACGAGTGTTCACCAGCGGTCAGGTCACCGGATACCCGGCGCTCGCAGACGCCGGGAACAGCGTCGATGTCCGGCTTTTCCCCACGCAGGCCGAGGCGAATCAGTCGATGCTTCGCGGTACCAGGCGCCTGATCCTCCTGCAGGTACCGTCCGGCGCGCGGTCGATCGCAGGCCGGCTGCCGGTCGCGGCGAAAATGGCGATGAGCAGGCACCCGTACGCCAATGCAGCCGCCCCGGTCGAAGACTGCGCGGCCTGCGCGGCCGACCAGGTGATTCTGGACGCGGGCGGTCCGGCCTGGGACCAGACCGGGTTCGCCAGGCTCGTCACCGCGGCCCGAGACCAGCTGGCAGTACGGACGGCGAGGGTCGTCGACGTCGTTGCGCAGGTACTGGCCGAGGCACACGAAGTAGAGGTCAGGCTCAGCACCACCCCGAACCCGGCGCTGGCGGCGGCAATGGCCGACATGAAGGCACAGTTCGCTGCCTTGATCCACCGGGAATTCATCTCCGACACCGGTGCCGCGCGGCTGCCTGACCTGATCCGCTACCTGCGGGCGATGGTCAGGAGGCTGGAGAAGCTCCCAGGGGAGCAAGGCCGTGATGCCGAGCGTATGGCCGCGATCCACCGGGTGACCGAGGAGTACCTGGCCGCGCTCGCGGACCTTTCGCCTGGTGCCCGGCTCAGCGCCGATGCGGTCGCGATCCGCTGGATGATCGAGGAACTCCGGGTCAACCTGTTCGCGCAGATGCTGGGCACGCCGTATCCGGTGTCGGAGAAGCGCGTTCGCGCGGCAATCGACTCCCTGGTCACTGCCTAGCCGGTGGCAGCTGCCGCGCTGACCGTCGAGCACGCGCCAGCCCTAACCTGGCGCTGGAAGGCCTGCCGGATCCAGGCTGATACCAAGCCGGGCGAGAAGCTGATGTCCTGCCAGGTGAAGTGGACGACTTCATAGCCCTCCGCGCGGAGGAGGGCATCCCGCCGTAGTTGTCTTCTGGCCCGCGCTGGGTCCTCGTCGTACTTCATCGCGCCGTCAGCTTCGGCCGCGGTCTGGAACTGCTTCCAGTAGAAGTCGACCCTGGCAATCGGCTCGAATTCGTTGCCGAGCTGGATCTGCAGTTCTGGTGTCGGGAGTCCGCCGTCCCTGAAGGCGATCCTGGCGATGGACTCCAGCGCAGACTCGGATCGGCAGTCAGCGAACTCGATCACCTCCGCGGCGCGCGCTACGCCTGGTCGCCGTGGTAGCGCCGCAAGCACGGATCGCAGGTCCGCTTTCGTGGTTAGCTTCTTGAACAGGGCGCTGTCTGCGGCCACAATGCCCGCCCTGAAGTCCATCGTCCGCGCGAGGTCGATCACGGTCCTCGCGGCCGTGGTCACGGGGAAGCCAAATGCGGTGGCCACGTGATCAGCCGGCATAGCGATCGCATATCGGTGCGTTCCAGCCCTGCTGTGCCATCCGCGATCGCCAGGCCCAGTCATGGTGACCTCCCTGCGACCCTCGTCTAACAGGTCGATGCCAAGCAGCCGGGCTGCCGATTGGTGGCTGACCACAACGTTGGCTCCTGCCGCCGCTAGCGCGCCCGCCACCCGAAGTTGGTACTCACCGCCAGCCCCTCGCCGTGCCTTCTTGGCGACATCCGCGCGAGCGTAGACACCGCGGCTTAGCTGGACAAGCTTGCCGTTTCTGAGCGCGGTATCGATGCGAGCCCGCTCCACGCCGGCGGCGAGGAGATCTGCGCGCGTATGGACTCCGGCCGACCGCAGAGCCTGGCGTAGTTCCGTTTCATCCACGAACGACACGATCTCGCACGGCACCGACATCCTGTGAGTTGTCACACTCCCTGTAGGTTCTCGGCATGTTCGCGGTCGTTTTGCTTCGGTATGTACCGCACAACTTGCTGGGAGTGTGACAAGTTACAGGGCGTCGAATGCGCGCACGATGCCGACCAGGGCGGCGCCGCGGGCGGCGAGCGACGGGCCAGGCGGCCGCGCCGACTCCGCCGCCAAAGCCAGGGGCGTCGCGAGCCGGCGGAGCGCCTCCCGCACCAGGCCGGCGGGAACTAGTCCAAGTTCTTCCGCCGTCCATGCGCGCTCGCAGCCAACCGCCTCGACGCTTGCGCGCAGCCGGCCGACGTCCACCGACATCCGGCCGTGCACGTGGTACCAGTAGAGCGCGGTGCACGCCGCGAACAGCGCGGACTCGTAGTACGGAGTGAAATCGACGATCGAGACGACCTCGTTCTCCTGCATGAGCACGTTGTCGGGGCCGATGTCGCCGTGGACGACCTGCCGCGGCAGGCCGACAAGGCGCGTCCGTGCCTGGTGGAGGATCTCAAAGGCCCCAACCGCGGCCGACCCAGCCTGGCTCGCTAGCTCGTAGCGAGTGAGCAGGCCGGGCAACTCGCCAACCAGGTAGTCGGGGTTGGCGACGCGCTGCCAGAGCGACTCGGCGTCCGGCGTGAACGTGCCTGGCAGGTCCGCAAGCTCCCGGTGGTAGGCGCCGACATACCGCATGGTGGCCAAGGTCTGCCGGCTAGTCGGCCGCAGCACGATCGCCCCCGGCAGGAACTCCTGCAGGAATATGCCTTCGGCACTGACCACGCCGCCGCTGCTGGTCGTGATCACCCGCGCCTGGCGCATTCCGCGGTCGTTGAGGTACGCGGCGGCGCGGGCTTGGAATTCAATATCGGCCGGGTGGTCCGCCGGCTTCAGGACGAAGACGCCGCGGTCGGTGCGGACTCTCAGCACCGCGGCGGTGCCTCCAGGCAGCGGCGCGGCGTCGATCAGCGTGCCCACGTCGTAGTCACGCAGCAGCAGGGCGACGTCGGAGCCAGTCCCCGCGCGGGCGTCCACGGGTCCAGCATCGCGCCCCGGCGGTCCTACTGGCCGCCGTTGTCAGGACCGTTTCCTGGACCGCTTCCTGATCCGTCTCCAGGCCAGTCTCCTGGCCGCTCTCCTGGTCCGCTTCCTGGGTTCCGCCTGGAATGAGCGCTTCGCAGCCAGACGAACGCCAGGATGGCGATGATCAGCCACGCGCTGTAGATGTCGCGGAGGAACCGCACGACGACCAGCAGCCCGACTACCAGCGCAATGACCACCAGCAGCTGTCGCAGGCCATGCCAGTGCAGCTCGCGCTGCCGTCGGCGAACCTCCTGCCGCTCGTGCCTGAGCATCAACCGTTCCCGTTCGAGCTGCGCCCGGAGTATCTGCCGCTGCTGTCGTCGCTGGCTGCGCGGTCGGCTGCCGTCCTGCGGCGGGGACGCCTCGCCTTCTGGCAGGTCGGCAAGCAGCACGACCAGGTCGGCCCGCGTCTTAGCGCGCATGGCCCGGTCGAGCCGCTCGTCGAACTCCTCCTGGTCGAGTCGCCCGTCGCTGTAGTGCTTGGCGAGCCGATCGGCCACCTCCGCGCGGTCGGCGTCGGATACCCGCATGCCCTGGTCGGGCCAGCTAGCCCGCCGGAGCGCAGCCGCGCTTGCCCGCTGCGGGCTCGTTGGAGTCGACATTGGGCTGAGCCCTCCCCAGTTAGTCTCGCCAGCCCTGCATGCGACTCATGAACTCGGCCAGGATCGACTGATCCGTGCCCTCCTCCGGTATCAGCACCCAGCTGGCCAGGTAGAGGGGCAGCCCGATGCCACCGACGAAAACGAGAACGACGAGAGCTATCCGGACCAGGAGCACGTCGACGCCGACGTAGCGTGCGATTCCGGAGGCGACCCCCGCCAGCATCCGGTCGTGCACTGGGCGGTAGAGCGACCGGGCCTGGGAACCGCTGTCGGCGGCCTGATCCGTCCGGCTAGTGCGCTGGTCTGATTCTGGTGCAGTGGTGTTCATGACCCTCAGCGTGCCCTGTGAGCTGGGCCGATACCATCCGGAATAACCCCTAGTCGACCCTGAGGGAGCCCCGATGCGGCCGGGCCATTACCAGGGATCGTCCGGATAGCCTGGGCGCATGCCCCCGCGCGATGATGAACCCATGGCCGGACGAGCAGGCACCGCTCCGTCCTGGGACGCAAGCAGCGACCAGGGCAGTCAGCGGCATCCCTATGAAGATCAGGAAGGGAACGAGGCGGATTCGTGGCCAGGCCAGGCCAGCCACGCTGATCAGGCTACGAAGCCGATGTCAGGCAGCGGGAGCCAGCAGGACTGGCGCGCGAACCGCGCGTCCCACGGGCTCCTCGCGCGGCTGGTCCGGGGTCCAGGCAGTCGTCTGCCGCTGCGGCGCGAGCGCGAAGGCAGGCTCGTAGGCGGCGTTATGGCCGGCCTGTCGACGAAGACCGGCGTGGACGTGACCGCGCTGCGCGTCGGGCTTGTCGTCATCACCCTGCTGTCGAGCGGCCTTGCCGCCGCCGCCTACGTGGTGGCCTGGCTGCTCTTGCCGTTCGCCGGCGACTCTGCGAATATCGCCAGCCGCGCCGTAGCCGACCGGCGCGGCATCGGCATTGTGGCCCTGATCGCCTCGATGCTCGGCGTCCTGCTGGTCGTCGCGTCCGTCCTGGACGCAGGGTGGCTGAATGCGGTCGCCTGGCCGATAATCATCAGCGTCTGCGGCATGGTGCTGATCTGGCGCAACGCCGATCCCGAGGAGCAGGCAGCGCTGCATCGGGTGGCCGGTCCGGTGTTCGCGCCCACGGCGCCAGGAGCTAAGGAGCGCTTCTGGCTGCGCGTGCTGATCACGGTCGTGCTGCTCGCCACTGGCCTGTACACCTTGCTCCACTTCACTGTGCTCCACGGGCACCATCAGGCCGATCTGCTGCCGCCGCTGGGCGGGCTGCTGCTGATACTCGCGGGCACGGTCGTGGCCTTCGGCCCGTGGTGGCTACGCGTGGCCAGAGACCTGGCTGCGGAGCGGCAGGCCAGGATCAGGGCCGAGGAGCGCGCCGACATGGCGGCCAGGGTGCACGACTCTGTGCTCCAGACGCTGGCCCTGATCCAGCGCCGCGCCACGGAGCCACAGCAAGTCGTCCAGCTGGCAAGAAGCCAGGAGCGAGAGCTCCGAGCCTGGCTGTTCGACGACCAGGCACCGGGCACGATCAAGGGCAAGGGCGTCACGCTGGCGGCGGGCATCAGGAAGATTCAGCAGGACGTCGAGAGCCAGCACCGGATTGCCGTCGACGCCGTTACCGTCGGCGACTGCGACCTTGACGAGGACCTCGAGGCCACGCTCGCCGCCGCGCGTGAGGCAACCGTCAACGCGGCCAAGTGGTCAGGTAGCGACACGGTCTCGTTGTTCGCCGAGGTCGAGCCCGAGTCGGTATCGATCTTCGTCCGCGACCGCGGCCGCGGCTTCGACCCCGAGGCTGTATCGGCCGACCGCAGGGGCCTGGCCGAGTCGGTGCGGGCCCGGATGGCGCGGCGCGGCGGTTTGGCAACCATCCGCAGCACCCCTGGCGAGGGAACCGAAGTAACGCTGACGATGCCGAGGTCGTCCGCAGCCGACCAGATGCCGAGGCGCACGTGAGCAGCCCGTCGCCAGCACTCGACCCGGCCACGCTCCGCGTGTTCCTGGTGGACGATCACGCGATGTTCAGGTCCGGGGTCACCTCCGAGCTCGCGGGCCACGTCGCAGTGGTCGGCGAGGCCGACGACGTGCAACCCGCGATCACGGCTATCGCCGAGAGCGTGCCCGACGTGGTGCTGCTTGACGTGCATCTGCCCGGTGGCGGCGGTCAGGCTGTCGTCGCGGCGGTAAAGGCCGACTTCCCTGAGGTACGGTTCCTCGCGCTATCCGCCTCCGACGCACCCGAGGACGTGATCGCCGTGATCCGGGCCGGCGCCCGCGGCTACGTCACGAAGACCATTTCCGGCCCCGATCTCCTCGACGCGGTCCAGCGGGTCGCCGCCGGGGACGCCGTATTCTCGCCGCGGCTGGCCGGGTTCGTGCTCGATGCGTTCGCCGCGGCGCCGACCGCTACGAATGAACGGCCGTCTTTCGATCCGGAACTGGACCAGCTCACGACCAGGGAGCGCGAGGTGCTGCGCCTGATCGCCCGCGGTTATACCTACAAGGAGATCGCCAAGGAGCTGTTCATCTCGGTGAAGACGGTCGAGAGCCACGTCTCCTCGGTCCTGCGCAAGCTGCAGCTGTCCACCCGGCACCAGCTCACGAGGTGGGCGACCGAGCGTCGGCTGACCTGACGCGTGCCGGTCTGGCCCGCGGCGGGTGGCTATCCCGCCGGCACCCGCACGAGGAGTGCCGACGCCGAAACCGACGCCGTCGTCACCGACGCGGGTATCCCTGCGGCTGAGTAGCGACCGGCTGCAGCCGCGCCTCGGCCCGGAGCAAGCCGGCCAGCGCGGCCGGGTCCGGCGACACGCCCGCCAGGCCGCGACGAGCGAACCAGCCGGCGACGTTGGCGGCGTCCCGGTCAAGGAACTGGCCGCCTCGCGGATTGGCTACCACGTCGACGAGCTGGGGCACGTCGATGATGTAGAGCTGTCCGCGCCAGACCAGCAAGTTGTAGGCCGACATGTCGCCGTGCGCATAGCCGAGCCTGGCCAGCGCGATCAGCGCCTGGACTAGCTGCGCCCACAGGCGCGCCAGCTCGGGGCCATCCGGCCTGGTCTCGGCCAGGCGCGGAGCCGCCGTCCCATCGGGATCGCCGATGAACTCCAGCAAGACCTCGGTGCCCAGCACCTGCACCGGATAGGGCACGGGCAGTCCCTCGCGGTGCAACTCGCCGAGGGCAGCGAACTCCGCGCCCGCCCACTGGATCGCGATCATCGAGCGGCCGGCCGCCGAACGATTGGCGATCGCGCGATTCATGCGAGATTCGCGAACCCGGAGGCCCTCGAGGTACTCGGTGTCACGCTGGAACATCTTGTGCTCAGCTGCCCGGTAGCGCTTGGCAGCCAGCAGGCACGACCGCTCGGTGCCTGGCACGCCCCGTCGGATCAGGAAGACGTCGGCTTCCTTGCCGGTCTTTAGAATCCCGAGCTCGGTATCGACCGCAGCAAGTTCGGTGACAAGCCAGGGCGGGTAGGGCCTGGGTCCGCGCTCGGTGGGCGCCGACTGGTCCCAGGTAGACCAGCGATCACCCTCGGGGAGGCCGAATGCGCTGTCGTCGCCGGGCTCGGGCGGCAGTGACCGACGATGCCGGGCACGCTTAACAAAGCTGGGGTCGTCGTCGTCAAAGCGCCGCTTGCCGCGGCGGTATGAGGCAGAACTGGGCACCGATGGGGCTCCTCAGGCAGGAATTCTGGGCGGGCAGCGTGAAACGCGAGATCGTCGTGCTCAATGTGCGGCCCTCCTTCCCGCTCGAAGAGCGTCGGCCCTGACACGGTCCGGGCATGCCAATGCCATGCCGGGCCGAGGTTGCCACGGCGTGAGGGTGCTGGCAACTCATTTATCGTTGTGCCGTGGGATCGCCAGCGGAACCCCAGCCCGCCGCGATCACTCAACTGTCGCTGACGTGCTACCAGTGCGGCTGGTCGAGGCCGGTCAGCGATCTCGCGTGGCGCTGCGGGCACTGCCAGGCGGTCCTTGACCTGACCGGGTTTACTCCCCAGATGCCAAGCGCGGGCCAGCTTGCGGCCCGGCCACAAACCCTGTGGCGCTACCGGGAGACGCTGCCGGTCACCGAGCCTCCGGACCTGTCCATGGGCGAGGGCATGACACCGCTGCTGCCCGTCCGAGGCCGCCCGGAGCTGGCAATCAAGGTCGACTACCTCATGCCGACCGGGTCGTTCAAGGACCGCGGGGCCGTGCTGTTGGGCGCGCTGGCCAGGCAGCTGCGGGTCACCGCGATCGTGGCCGACAGCAGTGGCAACGCGGGCACCGCGATCGCCGCCTACGCGGCAAGGCTTGGCATCGCGTGCGACATTTACGTCCCCGCAGCGACCTCAGCTGGCAAGCTCGCACAGCTGGACGCCTATGGTGCCCATGTTCACCGGGTCGAAGGGAGCCGGGAAGACACGGCTGCGGCTGCCGCACTAGCCGCCGAGCGGCCAGGCGTTTTCTACGCGAGCCACGTCTACAACCCGGTTTTCCTGCATGGCACTAAGACGTACGTCTTCGAGCTGTGGGAACAACTGGGCGGACGCCTGCCCGGCACTTTGGTGCTTCCGGTCGGCAACGGCACGCTCGTGCTCGGCTGTCATATCGGCGCTCGCGAGCTCCTCAGCCAAGGCCTCATCGACCGGCTGCCGACGATCATCGCAGTCCAGGCCGACGCTTGCGCTCCGCTGGCCAGGGCCATGAGCGAAGGACGCCGGGAGCCGGCGGAGATCAGTGCCGGTCCCACGATCGCGGAAGGCATCGCGATTGCCAGGCCCGCCCGCGGCGCGCAGATCCTCGCCGCTGTCGACGAGACGGGCGGCACGATCGTGACGGTGACCGACGACCAGGTGCGGGCCGCAGGCGCTGACCTGGCTAGGTCCGGGCTCTTTGTCGAGCCGACCTCTGCAGTCTGCTGGGCGGCGGTCCTGGCCGGGCTGGTGCCCGCCGCTGAGCCACCTGATGCGGTGGTGCCGTTGTGCGGCACCGGCCTGAAGTCAGTGGGCCACGAATAGGCCGCGTGCCCGCTAACCAGTCCCTTCGGCGGCGCTCATAAGGGAACGGGCCTGCTCCTCGCTGACCACGCGAGCAATACCGACGGTCGTCCACCGGACGGTTTCCTCGAGCTCGTCCCGCAGCAGGGCCGCCTGGTACTCGATCGAGACCGGGCCAACTGCCACCAGATCGTCACGTTCGTTCTTCATGACCAGGACGTAATTCACGTGGCTCCTCGACTGCACTCGGTCACCGTTGCCAGCAGTATTCCACCGGGACGCCGCGCGGCCAGGCCGCGTTGCTTAGCCATCCTCGGTTACTGAAGGATGCAATATGTGCGTGTTGATGAGTTGGAAGAGATCGCGCTCAGGTGCCTGCCCCCGGAGGTCAGCGAGTACTTCAATCAGGGAGCCTTTGCCGGGCTGACGACGAGCGCCGCGCCTGGAGCGTGGGACCGGCTGCGGCTGCGGCCGCGCGTCCTGCGCGACGTGTCGTGCGTGTCCACCGCGGCCACGGTGCTCGGGCACGAGGTGGCGACACCGATCATGGTTGCGCCGACGGCGCTGCAGCGCGCGGCTCACCCTGAAGGTGAGGTAGCGACGGCTCGCGCGGTCGCCGCCACAAGCTCGCTCATGTGCGTCTCCAGCAATTCCGGCTCGACGTTCGAGGACATCGCCGCGACCGGCGTGCAGTGGTGGCTCCAGGTGTACATCCGGCGCGATCGCGGGCTGACCTTGGCGATGCTGCAGCGCGCCCGGGCCGCCGGCGCCAGCGCAATGGTGCTGACTGCGGACACACCCGTTGTCGGCTACAAGCGCAACGCGGGCCAGCCGGCCACCGACGTCATCCCCGCCGAGCACCAGCGAGTGAACCTCGACGCGATCGGCCTGCCGCAGAGCGCACTCGAGCATGCGGCCGACGTCGGGCCCGACGACATCGGCTGGCTGCACGAGGTCACCGGCCTGCCGGTGATCGTCAAGGGGGTGCTGCGCGAAGACGACGCGCGCATGGTCGCGGCTGCCGGAGCCGTCGCCGTCTGGGTCTCCAATCACGGTGGGCGCCAGCTCGATCAGTCGATCACGACCGCCGAGGCGTTGCCCGCCATTGCTTCCGCGCTCTCCGGGACCGGTACTGAGGTTTATGTCGATGGCGGCATCCGCAAGGCCGAGCACGTGCTCGCGGCGCTGTCGCTTGGCGCGAAGGCCGTGTTTCTCGGCCGGCCGGTGCTGTGGGCGCTCGCGGCCGGCGGCGACGTGCACCAGGGTGGCCGCGCCGGGGTCGCTCACCTGCTGACCGAGCTCACCGGTGACCTCGCACACGTCATGGCCCTGGCCGGAGCCAGGAACGTGGCCGAGCTCTCCCCGGACCTCGTTGGCTAGGCCCGGTCGTCAGGCCAGCGAATGGCGTCCTTAGCCGTGAACCACGTCCTGACCCGCGGGACGTACAGGCCCGCTCGTACGGCGGGATCGTCCTCGGCGAGCTTGGTGGCGCGCTCGGGCGTACCGGCCCGGTAGAGGCAGATGCCGGCTATGGCGTCGTCGCCACGGACAGGCCCGGCGACCATCAGGAGATTGGCCGCCCGCATGCGGGCGAAATGGCCAAGGTGCTGCCGCTGGATCCGCGCGGCCGTCTGATCGTCAAGCTCCGGCGGCACCTCGGCCCGCTCGAGGAGCACGAGCTGGTACTGGTCGAACTCGGCTGGCGGCCCGCTTTCCGCGTCGGCCACGAGCGACCTGAGCTGCTCAGCATGCATGTCCAGGTGGAAGCTCGCGTTCCCCTCGATGAAGGCGCCGATCGGCATCGGGCCATCGCGTACGACCTCACCGTGGTCCCGGATGACGACATGCACTTCCGTGCCACCCCGGTCGCCCAGGGCTTCGGCGGCCCGTGCCAGCCTCGCCGCGGACCGGTCGACCTCGCGCGCCAGGCCGGCCAGCCCTCCGACCTCGTCTGCGTAGCTGGCAAGCTGGGCGTCCTCCACGCTGCTGAAGTTGTCGTAAGCGACCGGCTCGTCGGCTGCGACGACCTTCTCCGCCGCCTCGGCTATGAGGTCGTTGTTGCGTGCGACGTGCGCTGCGATCAGCTCCGCGCGCCACTCGCCTTCCGCCGGCGGTCCGAAGCCGCCTGCCAGCAGGGACGCAGCGAACGGCGCATACGCGGC
>JASHUG010000051.1 GCA_030040155.1 Streptosporangiaceae bacterium
ATCGAATCGGGACGCGGCGCGGTGCGGCACTTTCCCGAGTCCCGACCGGTGGCTGCGGAGGTAGCCGCGATCGATCAGGCCATCGAATTGGCCCGGCAGACCGGCGCGCCGGTCTACGTCGTGCACCTGTCCTGCGCGGCGGCGCTCGAGCGGTGCCGCCGGGCACGTTCTGCCGGGTTGCCCGTTTATGTCGAGACCCGGCCGCTGTACCTGCACCTCACCGAGGAACGGTTCGCCGAGCCCGATGGCGCGAAGTACGTCGGCGCGCCGCCACTGCGCAGCGAGGCAGACCGGGACGCGCTCTGGCGCGGCCTGGCGGCGGGCGAGATCGACACGGTCTGCAGCGACCACGCGCCCTGGACGCTGGCAGCCAAGCTCGACCCCGCGCTGGACGTGGTGACGGCCAGGCAAGGCGTTGCCGACCTGGAGACGCTCATGCCGATGCTGTTCTCCGAGGGCGTCGCAACTGGACGGATCTCACTGGACCGGTTCATCGAGCTGACGTCGGGGAACGCCGCCCGCCTCTTCGGCCTGGACCCGCGCAAGGGTGCGATGGCGGTCGGCGCCGACGCCGATCTGGTGCTGTGGGACCCTGAGGAACGCCGGACCATCGACGGGAGGGCGATGCAGTCGCGGGCCGGGTACTCGGTCTATGACGGCTGGACGGTACAAGGCTGGCCCCGTTCGGTAATCCGGCGTGGCCAGGTCGTACTGCGCGAAGGCGCCAGTACGGCACGGCCGGGCGAAGGGCAATGGATACGGCGCGATCGGCCGACTTTCCGACCCGGTGGCCAGCCCGTGGGTTAGCCTGCCGACGGCCGGGGACGACTCTGCCGATATCTGCGCACAGGACCACCGTCTCTAAGCGCGCGAGTGCCGGAGGGAGACCAATGACCGCCGTACGGGAGCATGCCCGGCTGTCTGAGGCAGACGCGCAGACACTGGACCGGTACTGGCGCGCCGTCAACTACCTGGCGGCCTGCCAGATTTACCTGACGAGCAATCCGCTGCTGACCGAGCCGCTGCGGCCCGAGCAGATCAAGCCGAGGCTGCTGGGCCACTGGGGCACGACCCCCGGCCTGAATTTCATCTGGACGCACCTGAACCGTGCCATCCGGGTGCATGACACGGACATGCTGCTGGTCGTCGGGCCGGGACATGGCGGCCCGGCCACGCTGGCGAACTCGTGGCTTGAGGGCTCCTACAGCGAGATCTACCCGAGCGTGCCGCGCGACGCCGCTGGCATGGGCGCGCTGTTCCGCCAGTTCTCGTTTCCCGGCGGCGTGCCGAGCCATAACGGAGCGGAGACGCCCGGGTCGATCCACGAGGGCGGCGAGCTTGGCTACTGCCTTTCGCACGCGCACGGCGCGGCGTTCGACAATCCCGGCCTGATCGTGGTGTGCGTGGTCGGTGACGGCGAGGCCGAGACCGGCCCGCTGGCCACGAGCTGGCACGCGCACCGCTTCATCGACCCGGCCGGTGACGGCGCAGTGCTGCCGATCCTGCAGCTCAACGGGTGGAAGATCGCCAACCCGACCGTGCTCGCGCGGCTGCCCGAGCCCGAGCTCGACGCGCTGCTGCGCGGGTACGGGTACGAGCCGCTGTACGTGAGCACCCCGGGCGAGCCCGTTCCCCACCTGGAGATGGCCGCAACCCTGGACGCCGCCATCGAGCGGATCAGGGGCATCCAGGACCACGCCCGGCACGGGCGCGGGGCACCCGGCCAGTCGTGGCCGATGATCGTGCTGCGCACGCCCAAGGGCTGGACCGGTCCGGTCGAGGTGGACGGGCTCCCGGTCGAGGGCACGTGGCGCGCGCACCAGGTGCCGCTGGCCGAGGTGCGGACGAACCCTGGCCACCTGCGCCAGCTGGAGGAATGGCTGCACTCCTACCGCCCGGAAGAGCTGTTCGATCCTGGCGGCCACCCCCATCACGACCTGCTGGCCCTGGTCCCGGACGGGACACGGCGTCTCGGCGCGACTCCGTACGCCAACGGCGGCGTGCTCCTGCGCGACCTGACGATGCCCGACTTCCGCGACTACGCGGTCCCGGTCCAGGCACCGGGGGCCCGCAACTCCGAGCCGACCAGGGTCCTCGGGACACTGCTGCGCGACGTCATGAAGGCCAATGCCCGGAACCGCAATTTCCGGATCGTCGGCCCGGACGAGACCGAGTCCAACCGGCTGAACGCGCTGCTCGAAGTGACCGGCAAGACGTGGGAAGAGGCCACCCTGCCGGTCGATGTCAACCTGGCTACCGATGGCCGCGTGATGGAGATCCTCTCCGAGCACACCTGCCAGGGGTGGCTTGAGGGCTACCTGCTGACCGGCCGGCACGGCCTGTTCAACTGCTACGAGGCCTTCATCCACATCGTCGACTCGATGTTCAACCAGCACGCCAAGTGGCTGAAGGTCTCCCGACAGCTCGCGTGGCGCCGGCCGGTGGCGTCGCTGAATATCCTGCTCAGCTCACACGTCTGGCGCCAGGACCACAACGGCTTCAGCCACCAGGATCCCGGCTTCATTGACCTGGTGATGAACAAGCCCGCCGAGATCATCCGCGTCTACTTGCCCCCGGACGCCAACTGCCTGCTCGAAGTCGCCGATCACTGCCTGCGCAGCCGCGACTACGTCAACGTCATCGTCGCGGGCAAGCAGCCCAACCCCGACTGGCTGGACATGGACGCCGCGATCTTGCACTGCACCCGCGGGGCCGGGATCTGGGACTGGGCCGGGACCACTCCAGACGGCACCGAACCCGACGCCGTCCTCGCCTGCGCCGGCGACGTCCCGACGCTCGAAGTAATGGC
>JASHUG010000052.1 GCA_030040155.1 Streptosporangiaceae bacterium
GACAAGGTCCTCGGCCAGCTGGAGGTCGCCGACGTTGAGCAGCACGATCCGCAGGCAGTCGTCGCGGGCGGACGCATAGAACTCGGTGAACTCCGTCGATCCTTGCTCCACAACTCCTACACGCACCGGAAGGCAGATCCCTTTACTACGCACAGAACGTCAGCTACGAGTACAGCTCGTAACGTGGACGCCATGCACGTCGCGCAATCCACCCAGTTGACTCCTGGGCTCACGATCGGGCAGGCGGCTGAGCGCACCGGACTCAGCGTCTACGCGCTGCGCTTCTACGAACGCGAGGGCCTGCTCGCCAACCCGATCCAGCGCAGCCCCGATGGCCGCCGCGCTTACAACGATGACGACCTGGAATGGCTTGACCTGTGCGTCAAGCTGCGGTCTTCCGGCATGCCGCTGCGGGCGATCCGGCAGTACGCCGAGCTCGTGCGCGAGGGTCCCGGCAATGAGGAGAACCGGCTCACGATCTTGCGCGAGCACCAGCGGCGGCTGACCGAGCAGATCGGCGAGCTGACCGCCTGCCTGGAGATGATCAGCTTCAAAGTCGGGTATTACGAGGACGCCCTCGCCGCGGGCGGCGCGGATCCGATCTGGGCGCGGTCGAGCTAAGCCCGGGCGAGCTCCTCTAGGCGCGAGTGCAGCATCGACACGTAGGTCTCGGACTCTGGCTTCATCAGCACGCTGCGCAGGATGCGGGCACCGTCGGCGTCGATCGTCATGTCCGGATGGCGGCGCACGAAAGCGTCCGCTGACACCCGCAGCGTGCTCACGAAGACGGGCTCGGACGGGGCCGTCATGCCGCGCTTGAGTATGGCCTCGCTGGCGGCGTCGATGGCGGCCAGGCTGGGCTGGGCCGGGTAATAGCTGACGATGTCCAGCTCGGGTTGCTGGTAGAGGCGCAGGACCTCAGATAGCTCGAGCCGTGCGGCCCAGTCGAGCGCGGCCCGGCGCCCCGCTCCCAGCACCTGCCCGAGTCCGTCGGGTGTCAGCGGCAGCAGGCGCAGCGTCAGCCACAGGGCGGCCGCGCTCGCGCCGGCCCGCGAGCACTCCAGGCTGATCTCGCCCAGGTGCAGCTCGCTTGAGGTGAAGTACGTGTACGGCGAATCGTGCACGTAGAACCGGCCGACCGCCGGATCGGCGAAGATCACCGCGCCGCAGCCGTAGGGCTGCAAGCCATGCTTGTGCGGATCGACGACGACCGAGTCGCAGTCGCGGATCGCCAGCCACGGCGCCGGGTCGAGGCCGGCCGGGCCGTCCTGGCCCGCCAGCAGCGTGAAGAAACCGCCATAGGCCGCGTCTACGTGGACGCGTACGCCGTGCCGCCGCGCCACCGCCAGGATTTCGTGCACGGGATCAATTGCGCCGAGGCCCGTCGTGCCGGCGGTAGCGACCACGGTCCCGATCTCGCCGTGGGCCAGCAGCGACTCCAGTTGGGCCACGTCCATCCGCCCGCGGCTGTCCACGCCGACCGCGGTACCGGAGATGCCGAGCACGCCGCACATCCGGCTGTGCGTGTAGTGGGCCTCGGCGCTGTAAGCGATCCCGCGGCCTTTGTGCAGTTCCCTCGCCACATACAGTGCCTCGAGGTTGGCGATCGTTCCGCTCGTGGTCAGGTGGCCCAGGTGCGGCTCGAAGCCGAACATCGCGGCGAGCTGGGCAACCACCTCCTTTTCCATCGGACCGGTGACCGGCCCGCCGTCCAGTGCGTGGTTGTTCGGGTTGATCAGCATGGCGGCCAGGTAGCCGACGACCGCGACGGCGTGCGGCGGCTTGAGCATCTGTCCGGCGTACGAGGGGTGAAAGAACGGGTAGTTGCCAGCCAGCCGGCTGATCAGCTCTTCGAAGGCCGGGCCGAACTCCTCATCGGTGACCTCCAGGGAGTCATGCTGCCGGTAGTCGCCGAAGCTGCGCTGCCACTCTTCGATCGCGGATACCGCGCTGTTCAGCCAGCGCTCAAGCTCCATGGCTCACCTCGGGTCGCTCGGGGTCTCGCAAGCAGCTTGACACATGCCTATATGGGAATATGATATGGGCATGGCCAGGGCAGCGACGACGACCGATGCATTCAACGCCGTAGCCGAGCCCCGGCGGCGGCAGATCCTTGACCTCCTCGCTGCAGGCGAGCTTCCGGTGAACGACCTCGTGACCCGGCTCGGGGTTGCCCAGCCGCTTGTGTCCAAGCACCTGCGGGTGCTGCGCGAGGTGGGGCTGGTGGGCGTTCGCGACGAAGGGCGGCAGCGCATGTACAGGCTGAACGGCGAGCCGCTCAAGCCGATCTACGACTGGGTGAAGGTGTACGAGCGGTCCTGGTCGGCGCGGTTCGAGCGACTGGACTCGGTACTGGCCGACCTCAGGGAACAGGAGCTGGGAGATGACGGCAGTGACAACTAGCAACGCGGCAGTGGTGACGCTGCCGAGCGACACCCAGGTTCAGATCACGCGAGTGTTTGACGCGCCGCGGGACCTGGTCTACCGGGCCTGGACAACGCCCGAACTGGTCAGGCTCTGGTGGGCCGGCGACCAGGGCGAGGTCAAGAGCGTGGAGATCGACCTGCGCGTGGGTGGCTCCTGGCGGTACGTGATGATCACTAACGCCGGATTCGAGGTGGCCTTCCACGGTCAGTACCTCGAGCTTGTACCAGGTGAGCGGATCGTCTCCACCGACGAGTTCGAGGGCATGCCGGGCGCCACGGCGGTCAGCACGATGACGCTGGCCGAGCTGGACGGGCGCACGACGCTGACGATCCTGGTGCAGCACACCAGCAGGGAGAACCGCGACGCCCAGGTGAGCTCGGGCATGGAGACGGGCCTGCAGACCTCCCTGGCCAAGCTCGAGCAGGTGGCGAACTCGCTGCGCTGATAGTGACCGTGGCTGACCGTGGTCAGCCGGCCGCGCCGAGGACCGCGCGCAGCCGCGCCGCGAACTCGGCCGGGGGACTGGCCTCAACGAAATGGTCGCCGGGGAACTCGGCCAGTTCGACGCCCAGTTGCTCGGCCAGCGCGCGCGAGGTCTGGTACGTCATGTGCTGTGGTTGCGACTGCGCGCCGATGCCGACGACTATCCGGGTAGATGCCGCTCGCAGGCCTGTCATGTCCGGCTTGTAGTTGCCGATGTGCGGGATCAGCCAGCTCGCGAATAGCTCCAGGTTGCCCGACACCCGGGCCGCCGACTCGGCTTCGTCCTGGGTCGGCTCATCTGGCCTCGGCCCGGTGTCGGGCTCGCCTCCGAACACGAACTCGACGAACCAGCTCAGCGCCGGTTCCAGCCCATCCCGCTGGTAGATCTCGCCGACCCGCTCGTTGCTCGCGTGCCAGCGCTCGGCGTCGGGAAGCAGCTCCGTGACGGGCGGCTCGTACGCGACCAGCGTCCGGACGAGACCGGGATGGCGAGCCACCAGCGCGAGGCCGTAAGTCGCTCCGCCGCTTGAGCCGAAGACGTCGGCCGGCCCGGCGCCGACGGCCTCGAGCAAGCGTCGAGCGTCCTGCGCCGCCAGGTCGACGGTGAGGTCCTCGCGCGGGCCCGTCATCGGACTCCGGGAGTTGCCCCGGCAGTCATACGTCACGACCGTATAGCTGTCGGCCAGCTGCTCGGCGACCGGCTGGAATCCAGCGGCATCCATCGGCCCGCCGGGAATCATCAGCAGCACCGGACCGGATCCGCGTAGCTCGTAGTACAGGGATCCGCCCGGAACTTCCAGCCTCGCCGTTCTCATCACTGCCTCCCGCCTGGCGAGCCACTCCCCGCGTGGAGCAAACTCACGTTGAATAGATCTAGTTAATGGCAGCGAGCACCAGCAAGCACTGAGTGTTCTGATCCCGCTGTCACGAGGGCGATGACAGGGCGAGGGGGGAGGCCGCGCGTGGCATCGCTGGGCACCGACCGGCTGCCCGTCCGGCTAGCTCCGCTGATCGGCCGCGAGCACGAGTTGCGCGACGTGCTCGAGGCGCTCGGCCGCAGCCGGCTGCTCACGTTGACCGGGCCGGGTGGCACCGGCAAGACCCGCCTGGCGCTCGCCGCGGCGGCGGCAGCGGAACCGTCGTTCGCGGACGGAGTGCGCTGGATCGAGCTCACGTCGGTCAGCGATCCCGGCGTAGTAGCGCAGGAGGTCGCCAGCCGCCTCGCGGTGCCCGAGAGCCCCGACCTCGACGCGGCCGCCGCGACTGCCGAGCACATTGGCGACCGTCCCGTCCTGATCGTCCTGGACAACTGCGAACACCTGGCGGGCTCGGTCGCCGAGCTGGCCGAGCGGCTGCTCATGACGTGCGGAGCGCTCTCGATCCTGGCCACGAGCCGGGAAGTGCTCGGGGTCGAAGGCGAGCGGAACTGGCCGGTGCCGCCGCTATCGCTGCCGGGCGCGGGCGCGGTGCCCGCGGTGCCCGCCCTCGCCGGATTCGACGCCGTCAGGCTGTTTGAGCAGCGCGCGCAGCTGACCGCTCCGTCCTTCCGGCTTTCGGAGAGCAACGCAGCCGCGGTGGTCCAGGTCTGCCAGCGCCTCGACGGGCTGCCGCTGGCGATCGAGCTGGCCGCAGCGCGGATGCGCATCCTGTCGGTCGGCCAGCTCGCCGAACGTCTCGACGACGTGTTCGGGGTCCTGGTCGGCGGCACTCGGATGGCCCCGCCCCGCCACCAGGCCATGCGGGCGACGCTCGACTGGAGCTACGACCTGCTTGATACCGCCGAGCGCGCGGTGTTCAGGCGGCTTGCAGTGTTCGCTGGCGGATTCACGCTGGCCGCCGCCGAGCAGGTTGCGGCCGGCGCCGACCTGGAGCCAGGGCAGATGCTCGAGCTGCTCGCCCGGCTCGCCGACAAGTCACTCGTCCGGGTCGAGCACGCCGAGGCCGGCGCGCGGTACCAGTTGCTGCACATCGTGCGCGAGTACGCCCGCGAACGCCTGGCCGCAGCCGGCGAGGAAGAGCAGGCCAGGCAGGCCCATCTGGCATGCTTCGCGCGCTTGGTGGAAGGCGTGGCGCCGCAGATCGAGCGCGGCGCCGAAGGCCTGGCCGAGCTGGAGCGCGAGCTCGACGTGCTCGACGCCGAGCGGCCCAACCTCCGCGCGGCGATCCAGTTCGCGCGAACCCGGCACGACGCCGTCGGGGCGCTGCGTATCGCCGGGCCGCTTGGCCGGTATGCGTACCTGCGCGGCCACTACCACGAGGTCCGGCAGTGGATGGATACCGCGGTGTCCGCCAGCGGCGAGACGCCGGCCGGCCTGCGGGCGGCTGCGCTGCTGGGCAGCGGCCGCCTGGCCCACCTGCAGTGCGACTACGTCCCGGCCGTCCGCAGGCTGGAGGCGGCGCTGCGCCTGTACCGCGACCTTGGGGACAGCCGGGGCATTGCCAGCGCCCTGCAGGTGCTCGGCAGCGTGGCCCGCGAGCAGGGCCGGTACGCGCGGTCGCTGGAACTGCACGCGGAGAGCCTGGCCACGGCGGAGTCGGATGGAGACCGCTGGGGCGCGGCCAGCGCGCACAACTACCTCGGGTTCGCGCTGTGGCTGCAGTGCGAGTGGGAACGAGCGGCCGAAGAGTGCACGACCGCGCTGACCAGCCTGCGTGAGCTGGGTGACGCCGAGGGCATCGTGTGGTCGCTGATCAGTCTCGGCGCGACGGCGCGCTACCGGGGCGAGGGTGCGCGGGCGGCGGGGCTGCTCGCCGAGAGCCGGTCGCTGGCCGAGCGGATTGGCTTTCGCGAGGGCATCGCCTGGTCGCTCGAACACCTTGGCCTGATCGCCCTCGAGCAGGGCGACCAGGCAGCCGCGACGCTGCTTTCCGAGAGCCTGGCGATTCACCACGAGCTGCACGACCGCTGGCGGGCATGCAGCGTGCTGGAGGACCTGGCCGCGCTGGCACTGGCTGACGGCCGTCCGGCCGAAGCGGCCGGGCTGCTGGCCACGGCCCAGGTCCTTCGCACGGACATCGGGACGATCGTCGCGCCGTGCGAGCGCGACCTGCACGACAAGACCATGGCCGGCGCGCAGGCCGCGCTCGGCACCGCGGAGTTCGCGGCGGCCTGGCAGCGAGGGCTGACCAGGCCCGTCGAGGATGTACTCGCGGAACGGACGGACCTGCGGGTCGATGAGGACCCGGCGCTGAAGGCGCGCGTGCCGGCCCAGCGGCCAGCACAGGCTGAGGAGCAGGCGCGAGCTGCCGCCACCCACGGAGTCGAAGGTGCCGGGGGCGCGGCGGTCGGCCGGACGACCGTGACCCGGACGCGGGCAGGGAGACCGGCCAGCGTTGCTGCGGTGGCGGCCGGCGGGCCGCTGCGCATCCGCGCACTCGGCGCCGCGACCGTGCATTTCGGCGAGGTGGCGGTGACGGCCGCGGACTGGGGTTACGCCAGGCCGCGGGAGCTGCTGTTCCTGCTGGTTACCTCCGAGCCGCTGACCAAGGAGCAAGTCGGCGTTGCGCTGTGGCCCGACCTGACGGCGGACCGGCTCGCTAACGCTCTCCACAGCGCGCTGCGCGGTGTCCGCCGAGCGCTCGGCGACCCAGGCTGGGTGACGTACTCCGACGGCCGGTACGCGTTCAACTCCGAGCGCGAGTACGACTGCGACGTGCGGACATTCGAGGAGTCACTCGCCGCCGCCCGGCGCGCGCGCCCGGCCACGGCGGCCTTGCCCGATCTGCAGCGCGCCGTTGCCGCGTACGGCGGCGAGTTCCTGGCCGGGATGGCAGCGGGGGAGTGGGCCCAGGTCCGGCGGGACGAGCTAGCCCGCAGCTTCGAGTCTGCGCTGCTGGCCGTCGGCCGGATGCACGCGGCCGCGGGCAAGTTCCAGCCTGCGGTCGCGGCGTTCCGCCGTGCCGTCGCCCACGAGCCGTTGAACGAGGTCGCGCACCGCGAGCTGATGATGTCCTGGGCCAGGCTGGGCGAGACGGCAAGGGCCGTCCGGCATTACGAGGAGCTGGTCGTGCTGCTTCGCGACCGGGTCGGAGTTCCGCCCGCGGCCGAGACGACCGCGCTGTACCGCCAGCTCACCGAGGACAAGTAGCGCGTCCCCCTGAGATTCCCCCAGAGGCCTCCTCGTTCCCCCCTTAGACGGCTGGGAACGTGGCCATGCGCTGATTCGCAGCCGCGCACGCCCGCGCAGGCAGCCGACGGCCACGGAGGCAGCAGTGTCCGATCTGATCGCGCCGCCCGCGGCCGGCTCGCCGCTTGAGGCAGTGGAGCTGGTCGCCGTTGCGGTCAGCGACGGTGACCTCGAGGCGGCCGTGGCCCAGTACGAACGGGACGCAACGCTGTGCCCGTGGGCGGCCGCTGACGTGCCGCTGCAAGGCATCCAGCGCTGGCTGCTTGAGCTGATGGACCTGCGGCTGCCGGTGGAAGTCAGTGACTGCGCGGTGCTGGGATCGCGGAGCGTCGCGCTGGTCGTAGCGGCGCGGCGGATTCGCGGGACCGGGCCGGATGGCGAGCGGGTTTCGCTTCGCGGCGTCGGGTCGACTGTCGTGCGGCGGCAGCGCGGCGGCAGCTGGCGGATCGCGGCCGACGCCTGGCGGCTGGAGAGCTCTTGCGACGGCACACCGCGTTGAGCCGGCCTGGGCCTTCCCCTGTATATCCCCCCGATCCCCCGGTGTTTTCCCTAGTGCCGAGTTGGAGTCTTGCTGGCAGCCGGGCCGACGGCGCAGTCCGGCCGTGCTCCGTCCTTAGCCGCCGAACTTCATGAGAGGACCTGACGATGAGTTCTGCCGAGACGAAGGTTTCGATGGTAGTCGAGCGCAGCCGCAAGCTTTCCCGGCGCGCGGGGCTGCGCATCGGCGGCGGTGCTGCCGCGGTTGCCCTGGCGGCCACCGCCGCGCTGACGCTGGCCGGCCCGGCCGGCGCGAGCGTGCGGC
>JASHUG010000433.1 GCA_030040155.1 Streptosporangiaceae bacterium
TCGCTGGCGACTACTGGACTCCCGCCACCGCCCCGAGCGCCTTCGTCTGGACGAGCGCCAACACGGTGACGCCCATCCGCCTGAGCACGCACACGACGCTCCGCCCGCTCCGATTCCCTGGCGTGATAGCGGGCCTGCAAGCCGCCTCAGACGGCAGTGCCGTCTACGTCTTCAGCGCCACGCGGCCGGGTCGGCGCGGGCCTGGCATCAGCTACGTCACCCGGGTCAGCACCAGGACGGGCCGGATGGGCCTGCCGGTCCGGCTGATTGGCCCGCTGTCGGTCTGGCCCGGTTGGGGCGGGAGGCCCGCGCTGACGGCTCAGATCGCGCCGGGCGGCAAGTTCGCCTATGCAACCGGGCTACCCGGCGGGCTGGAGGCCATCAACCTGGCCACCGGGGTTGAGCGGAAGGTCGCCTCCTACGGGTCTTTCGTGCTGACGCCGGACGGCCGGAAGGCATACATCACTGACGTGGGACTGATCCCTGTCGATCTCACCGCGGGGCGGGCACTCCCGTCGGTCCAGCTGGACGTGCCAGGGCAAACGCAAGCGGTCGCGATCACTCCCGACGGCCGCACCGTCTACGTCACGAACGTCGCGATCAATGGGAAGGCCGGCAATTCCGAGCGCATTACCGTCTGGGTGACGCCGGTCAGCGTCGCCACCGACACTGCGGGCTCGGCATTCGTAGGACGGGCAGTGCGCTCGAACTATCCCGGCGCGAATATCTCCATCGCGCCAGACGGGAAGACCGGCTACCTGTGGGGGGCGCCAGACGTGATCCCGATCGATCTCACGACCAACCGGGCGGAGAAGCCCATCCGGCTCGATGGCAGCCTCACCTCGGTGCTATCGAACTTCGTGATCTCGCCGGATGACCAGGTCGCCTACGCGCAGCTGGTGAGTCAGCGCTGGCTGCAGCCACTCGACCTCGTCTCCGATAAGGCGCTCAGGCCGCTTGAGCTGCCGGCTGGATTCGCCGGGACTACGGCCGTCACCTTCTCGACGGACGGCACGATGGCCTATGTCGGCGGCACCGGGAGACAGCACGGGCATACCGTCGGCGCGGTCATTCCCATTCAGGCCGCCAGCCAGCAGGCCGGCACGCCCATACCAGTCCAGGGCTCGCCAGAACAGGTCCTCGTCGTTCCGTAACGCCGGCCAGGATCCAGGGCGAGGAGGGCTCTGGCTTCCCCGCGCGAGCATGCAGCGAAATGTCCCGTTAGGGTAGTGACTGCAGCTTGCAACGGAATGGGCTGGATTCTCGCCGGCCTGATAAGGAGACCTGATGAGCGACAGCGCAGTGGCCATCACTGGCGGCCGGGTAGTCCCGATCAGCGGGGAGCCCATCGACAACGGCACGGTCCTGGTGGCCGACGGAAAGATCACCGCCGTCGGTGCAGACGTGAAGGTGCCCGACGGTGCTCAGGTGATCGACGCGGCCGGCTCCTGGGTCCTGCCGGGCTTCATTGAGGCGCACGGTCACGTCGGCGTGCATGAAGAGGCCGAGGGATGGGCCGGCTCGGACACCAACGAGCTGACCGATCCGGTGACTGCCAACGTCCGGGCCCTGGACGCGATCAACCCGGCCGACCTGGGCTTCAGGGACGCGGTCGGCGGGGGAGTGCTCGCCGTTAACGTGAACCCCGGCTCTGGCAACCCGATCGGCGGCCAGACCTGCGCGCTTAAGTCCTGGGGCCGGACGGTCGACGAGATGCTGCTGCGGGCCCCGGCCGGGCTCAAGTCGGCGCTGGGCGAGAACCCGAAGCGGGTCTACGGCGAGCAGAAAAAGACGCCAAGCACGCGGCTTGGCGTCGCCGCCGTCATCCGCGGCGCCTTCGTCGACGCGGCCAACTACCAGGCCAAGATCGACGCCGAGGCGCGCAAGCCCGAGGAGGAGCGCAAGCCGGTCGACCGCGACCTGAAGCTCGAGGCACTGGCGAAGGTGCTGCGCCGGGAGATTCCGTGGCGTCAGCACTGCCACCGGGCCGACGACATCGCCACCGCGATGCGGATCGCGGACGAGTTCGGGTACGACCTGGTCATCGACCACGGCACGGAGGCTCACCTGGTCGCCGACCTGCTGGCCGCGCGGAACATCCCGGTCATCATCGGCCCGCTGTTCACCTCCAGGTCGAAAGTCGAGCTGCGGAACCGATCGCTGGCTAACCCCGGCAAGCTGGCCGCGGCGGGCGTGACGATCGCGATCACCACCGACCACCCGGTAGTCCCGATCAACTTCCTGGTCCACCAGGCCTCGCTGTCGGTCAAGTACGGTCTGGACCGCGAGATTGCGCTGCAGGCGCTGACCATCAACCCGGCGCGGATCATCGGCGTGGAAGACCGGCTCGGCTCACTGGAGCCAGGTAAGGACGCGGACATCGTGATCTGGTCCGGCGACCCGCTGGACGTGCTGAGCCGCGTGCAGCGCGCGTTCATGGACGGCCGCGAGATCTACACCGCGCTGGACGGCGCCGAGCCGGTGTTCGCCGAGCGGACCTAGCCTGGGTTTGCTCCCGGCCTTTCGGTGAGTGTGAAATTGCCATGGCAAACCCCGGCCTAAACGCTGCTGCAGCCATGGCAACTCCACACCCATGATCGGGCGCAGGTGCCCGAGGCCGGGAGCAGCGGCTAACGCAGGCCCAAGCGGCGGTGCAGGCGCCTGTGCCGGGGGCCTGGGTAACAAGTCGGGCCTAGGCCGCTGGCCCGCCGGCATCGGGCCGTGGAGTCCAGCGCAGCTTGAACTCGTCTTCGGTCTCGCTTACCTGGACAAATCCGAGACGTTCGTACAGCTTGCGGGCGTTTGGGTTGTCTTTCTCGACGCTCAAGTCGAGCGGTACGCCATCCGCAGCGGCCTGTGCCTTGAGGTCCTCGATGATGGCGGTGCCTATGCCGTGCCGCTGGACATCAGGAAGCAGCTGAATGCCAGACAGTTCGAAGTAGTCGGACGTGCGGGTGATCCGCAATCTGCCGGCGCGCTCGTTGTCGACCTCGATCACGCTGATCGTGGCGTTGAGTGCCTCGCCATGGACTTGCTCCATGGTCCACTCGCTGAAGCGCCTGCGCCATTCCGGTTCGTCGAAGTCGCCGGGCAGGCGGCCCTGAGCCCGCGTGGCCTCGATGACCACGTGCGCGAGAAACCCGACATCCTCGTCAGTAGCCGGCCTTATCCGATAATCAGGCACCCGATCATGCTCTCACCGTCGATCACGCCGGTCTCGCTATTTTTCACTGATCGGACGCGCCCTCCGATTCCGTATTGACCGTGATCGTTTTGTTCGGTCAGTGGCGGCCGCAGGGTGCCCCCGCAGGCCGACCAAAGGGACTACGCAGCGTGCTGCCAGAATGACCGGGTGTTGGGCGAAGTCGCGTTCGTGCTCGCCATGGTCGCGGTCATCATCGCTGCGCGGCTCGTCGCGGACCGCCTGAAGGTGCCCGACACGATCGTGCTGACCATCTGCGGGCTGATCTACGCGGGCCTGCCGGGCCCCACCGTGCATCTCGAGCCGCACCTGGTCTTGCTGCTGGTCATCCCGCCCCTGCTCTACGGGGCAGCGCGGCGCTCGAGCCTGCTGGCGATCCGGGCCAACTGGCGCCCCATAGCCAGCCTGTCGGTCGTGCTCGTCCTGCTGACTGCCTTTGCGGTCGGCGCGCTGGTGTCACTGATCGTGCCCGGCCTGCCGCTCGCGGCCGGGGTTGTGCTGGGCGCCGCGGTAGCGCCGCCCGACCCGGTCGCCGCGCTCTCGATCGGCAGCCGCGCCGGCCTCCCGCCGCGGCTGGTCGCAATCATCGGCGGCGAGGGCCTGCTGAACGACGCGACCGCGCTCACCACCTGGCAGGTGGCGGTCGCTGCGGCGGTCGGCGGCGGCTTCTCGCTCGCATACGCCGCGGGGAAGTTCGTACTGGCCGCGGCCGGGGGCCTGGCCATCGGGGCGCTGATCGGCTACGCCTTGCACCTTGCCCGCCACCTTCTGCGCGACTCGCTGGTAGCCAACACAGCCTCGCTGGCGACCCCGTTCCTTGCTTACGTGGCTGGCGAGGAGGCGCACGTTTCCGGGGTCCTGGCCGTCGTCATCGCGGGCCTGATGGCCGGGCATGATCCACCGAGCGGCGAGTCGGGCGCGTCCAGGCTGCAGACCGGTGCAGTCTGGCGGCTGGTCGAGTTCCTGCTGGAAGGCTTCGTGTTCCTGCTCATCGGCCAGCAGCTCCCGGCCGTACTGCGCGGGCTTAGCGAAGAGCCGGCCCGGACGACCGCCGCCGCGATCTGCGCAACGCTCGGCGCCGTGCTGGTGATCCGGCCACTGTGGTTGTTTTTCACCCAGATCGTGCCCGGCTGGTTCGGCTGGCGGCTCGGCGACAGGGCGCCGACTCTGAACGGCCGCGAGGTGACGGCCCTGACCTGGGCCGGCACGCGGGGCGTGATCACGCTGGCGGCCGTGTTCGCGATACCGACGTCGCTCAGCAGCGGCCTCCCGTTTCCCGACCGCGACCTGATGCTGCTCTGCGCCTACATCGTCGTGCTGGTAACCCTCGTGGGGCAGGGGCTGACGTTCGCGCCGCTGCTGCACCTGCTCAGGCTGCGCGCGAATGAGGCCGAGGAGGTTCAGGTCAGGAACGAGGCGCGGCTTGCCGCCCTGGCGGCCGCGTCGGCGACGCTGGACGACATGCAGGCGGAGGGCGAGCTGCCCGAATCGGTCGCGGCCCCGCTTCGGGACGGGCTCCGCCACCGCGCTGACCGGCTACGGGCCAGGATCAGCCTGCTCGAGGACGCGGACGGCGAGGTCATGTGGAGCCCGGACCTTGATGCCGCGGTGCGGGCACAGCACGCGCTGATCACTGCCCAGCGCGAGGAACTGGTCCGCTGGCGCGACGGCGGCCGCCTCCCCGACGAGAGCCTGCGTAAGCTCCAGCACGAGCTCGATCTGCAGGAACGCACCTTGCCCGGCCAGCCCTAGTCACCCGGCCGGACCTCGCGCACCGGAAGACCGGCCGGTCAGGCCGCCTGCTCCTGCGGGGTCAGCGGATGACGCCGCCGGTACCGGCCATCGGGGATCGTGGTGACCGCGTCGCGGTCGCGGATCAGGGCTGCAGGGACGATGCCGGCCAGCGCCACCACGGCCGCGACGAGGAACGCCGCCCGGTAGGCGTTCAGGTCGGGGACCGGCCGCCCGGCGACCACGTGGACTGGCCCGACCGCGACGATCACGGTGGTCAGGACCGCGACGCCGACCGCGCCGGACAGCTGCCTGGCCGTGTTGAACAAGGTCGAGGCCGCGCTCGTGAGGGTCGGCTCGATCGTCGCGAAGCCTGCCGCCTGCGTGGGCACGAATATCTGTCCCATCGACACGCCCAGGACGAACATGATCAGCCTTGCCCACCACAGGCTGGTGTGGTCGCCGAGCACCGCGAGCAGCGCCATCGAGACCGACGCGCCCGCCAGCCCGAGCGTGATGTGCCGCCGCGGGCCCAGGCTCGGGTAGAAGAGCCGGCTGGCCAGCTGGGCGCCAACCATGACCCCGAACGCCTCGGGGAAGATGCTGAGCCCGGCAACCAGCGCGTCCAGCCCGCGGCCATCCTGCAGGTACAGGGACGTAACGAAGAGCGTGCCGATGAACCCGATGCCCGCGAGCGTGAGCGCGCCCGTGGCCGACCGGAACAGCCGGTCCCGCAGCAGGCCGAGCGCCACCAGGGGATGAGGGTGCCTGAGCTCGACCACTACCATCGCGGTCAGCAGCAGGACGCCCGCGACCACCGTGCCGATAACCTCGGGACGCTCCCAGCCGATATTGGGCCCCTCCGACACCCCGTACATCAGCGATCCGAGCCCGATTCCGGACAGCAGGAACCCCGTCAGGTCGAAACGGCCCGGCCGGTCTTGCTCTGGCTGGCTGACGAAGATCAGCCCGAAGGTGATCGCGAGAAGGCCGATCGGGACGTTCACGTAAAAGACCCAGCGCCACGACAACTCGGTCACCAGCAGGCCACCAAGCACCGGGCCCGCCGCCGGCGCCAGCGTCGTCGGCACGGTGAGGATCGACGCTGCCCGGATCCGCTCTTCGAGCGGGAACACCCGGAATAGCATGGCCAGGCCGACGGGCGCGAGCATGCCGCCGCCCGCGCCCTGCAGTACCCGGAACGCGACAAGCTCGGGCAGGCTCGTGGCCAGCCCGCAGAGCGCGGACGACGCCGTGAACGCCGCGGTCGCGATGAGCAGCACTCGCTTGCCGCCGAACCGGTCCCCAAGCCAGCCAGACGCCGGGATGAATGTGCCGAGGCTCACCAGGTACGCAATGGAGATGCTGGCCACGGCCGTCGGCGGCGCAGCGAACGCGCGCCCGATGGCGGGCAACGCCACGTTCACGATCGTGGCATCCATGATCGACATGAACATGGCGGCCACGTATACCGTGCCTACCGCGACTTTCTGGTTGATCCTCACTGCTGGCATGCTACGGCAACGCCAGTTCAGCGATCTTGGACCGCTGCGGGAATGCGGCCCGGCCGTCCCGCATTGACGTGATCATGAGTGGGAACGAGGAGTCACTGCCGCTAGCCGTGCTCGACTTCGTCGGAATTGAGTTCGGCGAGGATGCGGCCGCCTCCATTGCCGGTGCCGTCCAGATCGCGCGCGCGGTCGAGGCGGCCGGTTACCGGCGGTACTGGGTTTCAGAGCACCACAACATGCGGAGCCTCGCCTGCAGCTCCCCTGAGCTGCTGACCGCGCACGTCGGGGCGCTCACCTCCAGGATCCGCGTGGGTGCGGCCGGCATCATGCTGCCGAACCACGCGGCGCTCAAGGTTGCCGAGACATTCAGGACGCTGCTGGCGATGTATCCGGGCCGGGTCGACCTGGCACTCGGACGCGCGCCGGGTACCGATCCGCTAACCGCGCACGTCCTGCGGCGGGGAATGGTGACCGACCCGGCGGCCGAGTTCCCGGCCCAGGTCGGCGAGCTCCTTGCGTTTCTCGGCGACGGCTTTCCCGCCGGTCATCCGTACGAGCCGCTCCTAGCGGCGCCGATCGTCGGCGAGCGGCCCGAGCTGTTCGTGCTCGGCTCGAGCTCCTACGGCCCCCGTTTCGCGGCGGTCAACGGTATGAGCGCGGTCTTCGCTCATCACATGAGTCCCGACATCGCCTTCGAGGCGCTGCGGGACTATCGCCGCCGGTTCGAGCCGCGAACCGAGGGCGCCCAGCCGTACTCGGCGATGTCGGTATTGGCGTTCGCCAGCGAGGACCCGGAGGCGGTGATCGACTTCGAGGCGGCCTGGACGCTCACCCGCCACAACATCAGGCGCGGCATCCGCGAGCCGCTCCGCCCCGAGGAGGTACGGCAGCTGGCCCAGTCCGAGGAGTTCCGGTCCGACCGGAAGGACGACGGCCGGATGGTGACGGGGGAGCCAAAGGCCGTCGCCGAGCAACTGCTGGAGATGAAGCAAGCCGCGCAGGTGGACGAGATCGTCGTGGTGACGCCGAGCCTGGATCGCGACCGCCGCCGGGCCAGCTACGTAGCGCTGGCCGAAGCCTGGCGCCGGGCCGCCTGATCGACTACCGCGTCGGCTGATGCTGGCCAATGGCGCCGAGGCGACTCACCACAGGCCAGGGATGAGACGCTTGGTGTGGCTCTGGTACGCCACGTAGGGCTCGCCGAGCACCCTGGTCAGCTCTGCCTCCTCGACCCCGATCCGCCGCAGCATCGCCGCCCCTGGCAGCAGGATGCAGACCGCGAGCGCCAGCCAGTTGCCTGACGCGATGCCGACTCCGATCACGATGAGCAGCAGGCCGGTGTAGGACGGATGGCGGATCTGGCGATACGGGCCGCTGGAGACGACGGCCTGGCCGGGATCAACCTCGACCGTGGTGCGGAAGCTCCGGCCTAGGGTGACGACGGCCCAGATGCGGACCAGCAGGCCGAGCCAGACGATCACCGTGCCTGCGGTCAGGGTCCAGCCGCCTGGGCCGCCGGGAATCCGCAGCGGCGAGTGAGCGCTGGTGAGCTTGCGCAGCACATCGGCGACCACGACGGCCGCGATGATCAGCAGGAAGTTGAGCTGCCGCGTGCCACGGTCTCCGGTCGTGCTGCCCTGGTTGCGCACCCGGTCGCGGACCAGCAGGACCACCTCAAACGCCAGCCAGCCCACGGTCGCCACCGCGAGGGCAATCGCCATGTCTCCTCCTCCACCCGCCGGCTCTCGCTACCTCTGAAACAAATATATCGGAAAGTGTAATAATGAACCAAGGGGGAGAAGTCGAGGAGCCAGCGGTGCGGCTGGAGGCCGTAGCTGCGGTTACCAGATCAGCGGGACGAGCCGTTTGTGGCCGGCAGCATAGAGCCGGTAGCGCTCGCCTAGCGCCGTCGTCATGGCCGCCTCCTCGACTCTCGTCCGCCAGGTCACGACGGCCAGCGTGAGCAGCGTGGAGAGCGCGACCGCGATCCAGTTCGCGGCAGCCAGCCCGGTGCCGGTGCAGATCATCATTATCCCGGCGCAGCCCGGATGACGCAGCAGTCGGTACGGGCCGGAGGTGACGAGCGGCTGGTCGGGGCTGACCTTGACTGCGTGGTTGAAGTACCTTCCGCGAAGCGCGCGGAACGACCACCCGCGCAGCGCGATGCCGGCCAGGACCAGCGCGACACCGATGGTGAACGAGCCTGCGCCCGGCCTGATCGCGGCGTCTGGGAAGACCGGCGGCGCGAGGTAATCGGCGCCGTTCGTCACTATCACGCCCAGCGCGAGCATGAGCCAGCAGCCGCCTGGCGCGACGCTCCTGGCCGCCTGGTCGCGCCAGTAGGGCGAGCGCCGGCCGCGGACGAACTCGGTGATCTCCATTGAGATCCAGCCGAGCATGATGGCGGTCAGCAGCAGGCCCGACGTATGCGTGTCGAAGTATGGCCTGGTCGCGACCGCGCCATGCAGAGTGTGGGTGACCCAGAACGCGAGGCCGACCGCGATCGCCCCGGC
>JASHUG010000434.1 GCA_030040155.1 Streptosporangiaceae bacterium
TACTGACAGGCGTGCTCACGGCAACAGTGCAAGACCCTTCCAGGCCGGCCCGCGCCAGGCTAAGGGACAGGCTTCACGCCCAAGCGAACACCGACGTCAACGGGCAGCCCTTACGCCCATTTTCCGCGCCCGCAAGGCGGGTCGCCAGAGTCATGTGGAGCTAAGGGGACTCGAACCCCTGACCCCCTGCTTGCAAAGCAGGTGCTCTTCCAGCTGAGCTATAGCCCCGGCAAAGCCGCAGGTCACGCGGCCAGTAGGCGATCCTAGCATTCACGGGCAACTGGAGCACCCGCGCAGCTCAGTGGCCTGGTCACGTCAATGCACGCGAGTTGTCCGCGAACTAGCTGAGTCACGGCATGCCCACGTGGGTCCGCGACCTTGCGAAGGCTGGGTTTGGATTTCCATCCGCGTCCGCGCGTCGGCCGACGCGAACTGGGATGCTCTCGAATCCGCGCAGCACGAGAAGCGGCCGCCGGGCCGGTGACCCGGCCATCTCAAGCCCGGGGTACCTGCGTGTGAGCTCTTCGAAAGCGATGCGAGCCTCAAGCCGGGCGAGAGTGGCGCCCAGGCAGTGGTGGATTCCGAGTGAAAACGACAGGTGCTGCGATGCGTTCTGCCGGTCAATCCTGAGCCGGTCAGGCTGGTCGAAGAGATCGGGATCTCGGTTAGCACCACCGATGGCCAGGATGACCGGCTCGCCTTTCGGGATCGTCACACCATCGACGTCTACGTCCTCGGTGGCGATCCGCGACGTCATCTGGACCGGGCTGTCGTAGCGCAGCATCTCCTCGACGGCTGTGGGTATCAGCGCCGGCTCGGCCCCCAGTCGCTCCCAGTTCGCGCGCTCCGCAAGCAGTGCGACGGTGCCGTTCCCAATCAGGTTCACGGTTGTCTCAAAGCCGGCGACGAGAAGGAGCTCGGCCATGCCGACGAGTTCGTCTGAGCTGAGCCGGTCGCCCTCCTCTTCGGCCGCCACGAGCGCGGAGAGGATGCTGTCATCGGGATCGGAGCGGCGCTTGCTCACAAGCTCGCGTAGATATGCGGTCAGGGCCAGTTCCGACGCGCGCGTCCGCATCTCGGTGCCCTGACCGGCCTGGGGGTCGAGCGTCCCGACGAGGTCGTGGCCCCAGGTCCGGAAGCTGGCCTGGTCCTCGGAGGGGACGCCAAGAAGGTGGCAGATCACCGCGATGGGAAGCGGGAAGGCCAGAGCCTCAATGAGGTCGAAGTCGGCTGCGGGGTCGACTCGCCCTAGCAGCCCGTCGGTGACCGCCCGGATCCACGGCTCGAGGCCCGCTATCGCCTTCGGGCTGAACGCGCTAGAGACAAGCCGCCGCAGACGAGTGTGATCGGGCTGGTCCATCGTGAGCAAGTCGTCGGAAGGAAGATCAGCGCGGGGATCGCCTGCCGGGTAGGCCGGCGGACGGTATCCCTTCTGGTGGGCCGGCGAGGAACTGAACCGCCGGTCTCTGAGTACGGTCGCCGCAGTGGCGTGACTCGATGTCACCCAGACTCCGAGCGGGCTGCGGACAAGGCCGCGCTGGCGCAGATCCGCATACAGCGGGTACGGGTCGGCCTTCGCCTCCGGTCGCAGAAGCCTGGCGACGGGATCACCGCGCCACTGCAGAAAGCGCAGGACGGCGGGCTCCACAATGCGGCGGGTCACTTGCTCTTTGATGCTCACAGCGGTCTCCCACGCACCGAACTCATTCATATACTTATAGTATCTAGATGCTGACGGTATCTAGATGCCAGCGGAATGTCAACGTGGGAGCATTAGCGCATGACCAGGGTGACAAGGGAGACGTCGAAGGCACGGACGCGGCAGCGCCTGCTGAGTGAGGCCGAGCGGCTCTTCCGGGAGCAGGGCTACGCCGCGACATCCCTCGAGCAGATCGCCGAGGCCGCTGAAGTGACTAAGGGCGCGATCTACGGGCACTTCTCAAGCAAGGAGGACCTGCTGCTCAGCGCCATCGAGGCGGCACCGACACCCGACTACGGGGCCACACTGAACGACCGGTCGCGGCCGCTGCGCGAGCGACTCGCGGAGTTCGGCGGGGCCGTGGCCCGCGACGAGGCCACCATGGATAGGGAGGCGCTGGCGGTCTACCTCGAATTCCTCTCCGCCATCCTGCGCAACCCAGAGGCCCTTCGGCGCTACGGCGCCGACCTTGAGCGGCGCCTGGCCGAGCTAGCCGCGGATGACAAGGACCAGCCCATCTCCGGAACAACCCCCGTCCAGGTCTGGGCCATCGGCAGCGCGCTATCCATGGGCCTGCAGATCTTCCAGTGCACGGCACCCGACATCCTCACGCCCACGCAGTTCGAGCGCGCCTTCGAGCTGCTTGCCGGCCTCTACCCAGAGGATTGAGTCAAGTACCGCTGGCTAGATTCGCTTGACTGTGGCCAACCAGCCTGGCGCGCCATTGTCGTGGAATCTCGTCTCGATCCTGTGTGAGTTGATCGCGGCGACGCTCCACCCCGTGCGGGCGTTGAACGCCGCCTTCAGCTCTTCCTGGGTGACAGGGTGCGGGCCAGTGTCGGGACCTTGGTCGCTGAAGCACAACACGTGCAAGGTTCCATCGTGCTCAGTCACCGACGCCAGGCTCGCCACGTATCGTGGTCGCTCATCGCGGTCGAAGCTGTGGAACAGTCCGCAATCCAGCACCGTCTCGAACCTGCGCCCCAGCCGATCGAGCCGGAATGCGTCCGCAGCGACAAACTCGACCTGCAGGCCGCGCTCGTCGGCCTTCTTCCTGGCCATCGCCAAGGCTGTCTCGGCAACGTCAACACCCAGCACCGGCAATCCCAGCGACGCGAGGTACAGGGCATTCTCGCCCGTCCCGCAGCCTGCGTCGAGCACAGTGCCGGCGAATCCGGCAGCAGATGCCAGTCCCACAACGGCTGGCTGCGGTCGGCCAATATCCCAAGGCGCGGGGCCGTCCTGGTACGAGGCATCCCAGGGCTGGCCACTCATCCGCTCGTGACTGGTTGGACGCCGGCCACTGAGCGGATCTCCCGATAACTCCGTCAACTCTGTCCCCCGTTCCTAGACCCGAACGCCTGAGCCGCGCCAGGGCCGGGTGGGCCGAACTCCTACGCTCCGAGACTGCGGCGCTCCAGCGACACCTGCGGCGGGATGCTGATCGTCGCCGGGTCAGGCGGCCCACCCGCGCTGGGAGAGCTGATAGCCAGCACGCCGGGCAGGTCGGCGACGCTATCGATCACGTGAGTCGCGCCTGCAGCCCGCAACCGCGCCGCCGGATGCACGCCGGTGAGCACACCAGCAACGATCCGCGCTCCGGCCCGGCGGCCGCACTCGACGCCCGCGGCGGTCGGCTGGACCACCGCGACCTCACGGACGTCGCCGACACCGACCCGCAGCATCGCGGCGAGTGCCAGGTCAGGCGACGGGCAGCCGCGCGGCACGTCGGCAGCGGTCAGCGCCACGTTGATCAGGTCGCTCCAGCCAAGAGTGCGGAGCATCGCCGTCAGCTCTCGGCGCGGCATATTGGTCATGACGCACAGCCGGCATCCCGACTCGGCCAGTCCGGTGAGCACCTCGCGCGCTCCTGGAATGGCCGCCGGGACAGTCCTGTCCGCTGCGGCCGCGAGCGACCGCTCGAACGTGAGCAGCGCCGCTTGAGCCTTCGGCTGGTTGTCAGGAAACAGTTCGCTGAGCACCTGGGCGGGCGGCTGGCCGCGTGCGCGGTGCACCTGCGCCATCGACCTGGCGAAGGCGCTCGTACCGCTGACCACACCCTGCGTCGCGATCGCCTCGGCGAAGGCAAGCTCAACTATCCCGGCGTCGGTCACCAGCGTGCCCACCAGCCCGAAGCACGCCAGAGTGATGTCGGTCATGCCCTTCGCCTGGCGGCCTACTCGTCTGCCGTCGTGGCCTCGGTCCAGAGATTCAGCTCAGCACGGTCGGCCTGGACCTTGCGCCATACGGCAAAGGCGCTCAGCCCGATCAGGGCCACCAGTATCAGCTTCTTCACGGTGCTCAGTCCCTCCAGCTCCGGCTCCGGGACTGCCGACGCCACCGCCGGCTACCCCGAGAGACCCATGCAGCCTAGCAAGCTACAGGTCAACGCGGCCGCTGCACGCGTGCCTCATCCCATACCGGACCGGACGATTCGTACACTTCGCCGTCAGCTCCGAACACCAAGAAGCGGTCGAACGACCTGGCGAACCAGCGGTCGTGCGTGACCGCGAGGACGGTGCCCGAATAGGACTCCAGGCCCTGCTGCAGCGCCTCCGCGCTGGCCAGGTCGAGGTTGTCGGTTGGCTCATCGAGCAGCAAGATCGTGGAGCCAGCCAGCTCGAGCAGCAGGATCTGCAACCGTGCCTGCTGACCGCCCGAGAGGGTGCCGAACGGCTGCCGGGCGCAAGCCTGCAGCTCGTAGCGAGCCAGAGCCGACATGGCCGCGTTGATCAGCAGCGCGTGCTCCGTCATCAGGATGTCCAGCGGCGTCCGGCCGGCCAGGTCCGGCCGGGTGTGTGTCTGGGCGAACATCCCGGGCACTACGCGCGCGCCGAGCCTTGCGACGCCAGCATGCTGGACGTCCTCACCGCCCAGCAGACGCAGGAAATGCGACTTGCCCGAGCCATTGGAGCCCAGCACCGCCACCCGCTCGCCGTACCAGACCTCCAGGTCGAACGGACGCATCAGCCCGGTTAGCTCCAAGCCCTCGCAGATGACGGCCCGCTTACCGGTACGGCCGCCGCGCAGCCGCATCCGGACATTTTGCTCCCTTGGCGCCAGTTCCGGCGGCCCGGCTTCCTCGAACTTGCGCAGCCGCGTCACCGCTGCCTGGTAGCGCGAGGCCATGGCGTCGTTATACGAGGCCTTCTGCTTGTACATCAGCATCAATTGCCTGAGCTTCTCGTGCTCCTCGTCCCAGCGCCTTCGCAGCTCGTCGAGTCGCTCGTTGCGCTCCCGCCTGGCCTGTGCGTACGTCCCGAAACCGCCACCGTGGACCCAGACGTGCCTGTCCTCGACGGTGATGATGCGCTCAGCGCAGGCCGACAGCAGTTCCCGGTCGTGGCTGACCATGAGCACCGTCTTGGGCGTCGCGATGAGCTGCTGCTCCAGCCACAGCTTGCCCGGCACGTCCAGGTAGTTGTCCGGCTCGTCCAGCAGCAGAACCTCGGCCCGGCCGCGCAGCAGCGACTCCAGCACGAGGCGCTTTTGCTCGCCGCCCGACAGCGTCGCGACCTCGCGCCACTGGCACTGGTCATAGCCGACGCCGATAGCCGCTACGCAGCAGGCGTCGAAGTGCACCTCGGCCTCGTAGCCGCCGGCGTCGCCCCACTCCGCCAGCGCCGCGGCATAGCGCATCTGGGCTGGCTCATCGTCGCGTTCCATCATGACCAGCTCGGCCGCGTCCAGCCGCGCAGCCGCCTCGCGCAGCCGCGGAGCCGCGATCGACAGCAGCAGGTCCCTGACCGTCGTGGCATCCCTGATGCTGCCAACGAACTGGCGCATGACCCCGAGGCCACCGCTTGAACTCACGGTCCCCGACTGAGCAGTGATATCGCCGGTAACGAGGCGGAGCAGGGTGGTCTTGCCCGCGCCGTTCGGGCCGACCAGCGCAGCTACCGCGCCGTCCCCGACGCGGAACGACGCATCATCGAGCAGAGTCCGGCCATCGGGCAGGACATGGCTCAGATGTGCCGCCTCGACGTGGCCCATCTGCATCGCTCCTGTTCCCGTCGGCCGGCACCATGCCCGACAATAACTGCATGACCCCCCAGGATTTCAACGCGAATTCCGGGCTCCGGGCGTCGGACGCCGACCGGGACCGGGCCGCCTCGGTCGTCAACGAGGCGCTCGCCGAGGGCCGCCTGACCGCCGAGGAGCATTCCGACCGGCTGGATGCGATCTACGCCGCTAAGACCCACGCGGACCTGGTCCCGCTGCTGGATGACCTGCCCGCGGCCGGCGCAGCCACGGCTCCGGCTCGCAGCCCGACCGCGGCTCCGCGTACCGGCCGAGCCCGGCGGATCGTCGCCATCCTCAGCGGCGCGAGCCGCAAGGGCGGCTGGCACGCCGAGCCTGTGATCGAAATCCTCGCGGTCTTGGGCGGGGTCGAACTCGACTTCCGGGACGCCGTGCTTCCGGGCAAGGAAGTCGTGCTCAGGGTTACCACCGTCCTCGGCGGTGTTGACGTGACGGTGCCGCCGGAGAT
>JASHUG010000435.1 GCA_030040155.1 Streptosporangiaceae bacterium
GGAGTAGTTGTTCGTGCGCGTGTGCCAGAGCCGGCGGTCGAAGAAGACCGCGTCACCCGGGCTCGCGCAGACCTCCACGGAGCCTTCCGGCTCTGGCCACTCGATGTCACGGCGCGGCGGGCCGTCGATCCAGTTGGTCTTGTGGCTGCCGGGGATGACCTTGAAGTTGCCGCGGCCAGGCTCAGAAACGTCTGACAGCCAGTACGCCAGCTTCACCGAGAGGCGCTCGCGCGGGTCGCCCTCCAGTTCGCGGTTCTGCCGGCCGCCGTCCTGGTGCCACTCGAACCGGAACGGCACCTTCTCCCTGATCGGCGGGTGCACGTCGAGGTGGGAGTGGTAGATGTGCACGTTCCAGCCGAGCATGGACCACACCAGCGGGAACGTGACTGGGTGGTCGACGAGCCCTACCGACTCGTGGCAGTTCGCTGCGGCGCTGAGCAGGTGCATGGCCTTGCCGGGGGCGACCGCGCCCGCAGCCTGTTGCTCGCCGTAGACCCGGTCAATGGCCGCGGTGTAGTACTCGACCTCACTCGGCGTCAGAGCACCCCGGATGACGAGGTAACCGTCCTGCTCGAACTGAGCCCTCTGCTCAGCCGTCATGGCAGTAGTCGGGGTTACGTCGACCGACGTCGACCGTTGGTCGTCACTGGTGATTGCCATTGAAGGAGTCCCCATACCTTCCTATGCCTGCGTTGATTACCTTCACGATCCAGGGGCACCGATGGTTGCACCCTACTGCGGAAATTTTCCTGGCTTGGCCAGCGGTGGGGGTATAGTCCCTAACTTCGGCCGGTTGTCCAGGCTATGCGGCCAGAACTGTCACCCAGCTCACACTGGAACATACCGCTAACCCGAGCCCGACGCTGCCGCTCTGGCTCAGAGGCGGACCGCCAGGCCAAGCGTGAGCAGCACGCCGAAGGCGAGCTGGAGCCGCCCGGTCTGCCCGAGCGCGACGATCAGGCCCCGGCCGCTCGCGCCCTGCAGCACCTCCCTGACCGGCGGGAATGCAAACGGCAGGGCGGCTAGAGCCAGCAGGGTCAGCGGAGCCACCGGGGCGAGCGCCAGCGCGACGCAAAAGGGCACCAGGGTGCATCCGACGTACAGGGCCCTGGTCCGGCGGTCGCCCAAGACGACGGCCAGGGTTCGCTTCCCAGACTGGCTGTCGGTCGGGATGTCGCGCAGGTTGTTGATCACCAGCAGTGCGCAGGCCAGCAGCCCGATCGGCAGCGAGGCCGCGACCGGGAGCCAGGCGAGGCTGCGCATCTGCACGTAGGCGGTCCCGGCGACCGCGGCCAGGCCGAAGAAGAGGAAGACCGATACCTCGCCAAGCGCGCGGTAGCCATACGGCCGGCTGCCCCCGGTGTAGAACCAGGCGGCCGCCACGGCGGCGGCCCCGACCAGCAACAGCCACCACGAGGTCATCGCGGCAAGCACCAGGCCGGCCGCGCCGGCGACCGCGAAGCAGCCGAGGGCCGCCGCCAGCACGTGCCGGGGCTTGGCCAGCTTGCCGGCGACCAGCCGGACCGGGCCGATCCGAACCTCATCGGTGCCGCGGATGCCGTCGCTGTAGTCGTTGGCGTAGTTCACGCCGATCTGCAGGGCAAGCGCGACGATGAGCGCGAGCACGGCCCGCCCGACGGCGAACCGGTGGTACCCGAACGCCACGCCGGAACCGACCACCACCGGCACGACGGCGGCCGGCAGCGTACGCGGCCGGGCACCGGCAACCCAGGTCTTCAGGTCAGCCACCAGCCCGCCCTCCGCCGTGTCGTGGAATGCCCCAGACTAACCGGGGATGCGCGCTGACCCGCGCGGGGCCCGGGGACGCCGCGGCCCAAGTTCGTGCTGGGAGTTCGCTCGCGGAGGCGACGCTCAGGCGTGCGGCAGGACACGGTGCGCAACGTTGTAGATCTCGCCCGCCTGCTCCCAGGTAAGCATGCTGCTCGGATTGGCCCTGCTGGTCTTCATCGCCCTGTTGCGGCTGCGGAAGTACTTGGTCAGGTTCCGTCCGGAGAAGACGTCCACCCCTCGCAAGGTGGCGACCGCCCACGGGACTGTCGGGCCGTAGATCACCATCGCCGGACGGACCTTGATCTCCCGGCCAAGCTCCGCGCCCAGCAGGCTGGACGCCTGCGCGGCCTCCCACCGGGCGTGAGCGAGCCGGTCTTTCTGGCTGAAAGGTCCGTGGTAAAGGACCGGGCCGGCCGCCGAGTCGCTTGCCACGGTCCGGACCGGAAGCCGGCGGTCCCACCGTTCTGAGTCAAGCGCGAACACCCCGGCCGGACCGATGACCAGGTGGTCGATGACCGAGTCGGTGCCGGGGATCGCCCTGGCGTGGACGGCGAGGTACCCGTTCGGCCGGACCAGGTAGAGGCGGCGCTTGCTACGGCGCTGGGCCGACGTCACCCGCACGGCGGCGGGAATCAGCGACGTTGTCTTGGAGCGGTACACAGTATCGACGATCGCGACGAACGCGGCGGCGGTCAGGCCCCACCGCCAGTCCTGCCAGATCAAGACGATGATCCCGATGACAAGGGAGATGACCGCGCGGCGAATCCAGATAGGCAAGCGGGGATCGGCGGCCAGCCCTACTACGGCGGCGCGCGACGGAACCGGGTAGTCCTCTGGTCCGTCGGCCGGCGCCGCGGGTCCGGTCGTCGCCTGCTCAGGCCCGGTCTCCCGGTCCACGTCTCACAGCGTAGACCGAGTGACCCCCGCGCGGGGCAGGCGCCACGGCTACTAGCTGGGAACTTTCGAGCGGCGTACGCGCAGGCTAGTCATAGTGCCGTAGCTGCGGCCACATCTGCCCCCAGGATTCTCGCGGGTCGGTGCACACGTACACGTGGCCGCCCCACTCCTGGTTACGAACCCCGGCGGGATTGGACAGCGTCGCGGCCACGCGAACGTGGCCGAAGAACCTCTCGAGGTACGCACCGTACCCGGTGCCGTCCTGCGGTCCCGGCATGACCGCCACGACCGTGGTGGCCTTCGGGTTGCCCGGTCCCCACCACCAGTACGTGTTGTGACCGCTCACCGCTTCGGGCAGGCCGGTTCCCCGCCCGAGCTCGTTGATCGCGCCAGCCTCACCGTAATCACCGGTGAAGATCACCGCGTTCGCGCGCTGTGAAGCGGGCAGCGACGTCCAGACCCCGCGGACCGTGCTAACCAGCTGCGGCCAGCCGATGGACTCGGCCGGCACCGAGTTCAGCTTGTAGAACCAGTTGATGTCGGCTTCTGGCAGCACCGGCAGCACTATGGGCAGTGCCACCGCCACGCTGATGGCGGTGCCGATCAGCAGGCTCCGCAGCCGTACCTCCCTGGCCGCAACCCGTTCGTCGAGCACGACGGACCCGGCGGCCAGCAGGAAGACATAGGCACCCGCCAGGTAGTAGATCTTCGCCCCGGTCGTCAGCATGAAGAACACGAACAGCAGGCCGTAGGCCCATGCCAGCGCTCGCCACAGCGGCCGATCCGACCGCCACAGGAAGCGCAGCCCGGCCACCCAGACCGGCACCAGCGCGACCGCCGTCATGATCAGCTGACCAATAATCCAGCTGGGGATATTGGCAAGACCGCCGTTTTCGAGGTTGAGCTGGCGGGTCATCGCGATCGTGGCCCAGCCGTGCTGCGCCTGCCACCAGATGTCGGGCACGGTGCACGCGACGCAGATCACCGCGCCAGCCGCGAACCACCTGTTCAGCACCTGCCGCCGCCCGCCCGGCCCGCTGACCAGCGCGCCGATGAGCAGCGCGATGCCGAAGAAGCCGACGCTGTGCTTGTTTTCCAGACCAACGCCGAGCACCGCCCCGGCCGCCAGCCACCAGCGGCACTCTCCGGTCCGCCCGATCCTGGCCACAATCAGCGCCAAGCCAGCCCAGGCGAGCACGTCGAAGGCGGTCGGGCCCATGAGGTGGTCGATGGCCAGCAGAGCCGGCATGGTCGCGGTGGCGATCGCGGCGAGCAACTGGGCGCGGCGGCCGCCGCCGAACTCGCGCGCGGTCAGGCCGCTCACGATTACCGTCGCGCAGCCGGCCAGCGCCGGCCACAGACGCAGGCCTGACTCCGACACGCCAAAAAGCAGCAGCGATATCCGGGCGAGCAGCGGCGTCAAGACCGGCTGGTCCACGTAGCTGGCCTGCAGGTGCCGAGCGCAGTCGAGGAAGTACAGCTCATCCCGGTCGAAGCCGTACCGGGCCGACAGGGCCATCAGCAGCGCGAACACAATGCTGCCGACGACTATCACGCGCTTGTCGAAGGGTGCGACGCTGGCCGCTAACGGCTGCGTGCCTGGCACCTCGGAGGAGCGCACCGGTGCATTCACCCTCGTTATGGTAATTGCACCCGAACTGTCGGCCGGCCGGCCCCCTAGCTACCGGGCTCCAGGTGGCGATCTCCCCAGGTTCGACCTGCCTGCCCCATGTCGCTACCCTTCGGTGATGTGACCCAGATTCATGACCTCACAGTGACCGAACTCGCCGCCGCGATCCGCACGGGTGAGACCTCCTCAGCCGAGATCACCGAGCACTACCTCAACCGCATCGACCGGCTGAACGAGCAGGTCGGTGCCTTCTACACGGTGACGCACGAGCTCGCGCGCGAGCAGGCGGCGAACGCAGACAAGGCAGTCCTGGCCAGCCGCAAGAACGGGGGCGAGCTGCCGCCGCTCACCGGCGTGCCGATCCCGATCAAGGACCTGAACATGGTCGCCGGGGTCAGGCTGACCTTCGGCAGCGTCATCCTGGCCGACAACGTGGCGGATCAGGACGACTACATGGTGCAGCACCTGCGGTCGGCGGGCATCGTGATCACTGGGAAGACGGCGACGCCGGAGTTCGGTCTGCCCTGCTACACCGAGACCAAGATCGGGCCGCCCGCGCGGACTCCGTGGGACCTGACCCGGTCGGCCGGCGGCTCAAGCGGTGGCGCCGCGGCTGCGGTGGCCTCGGGCCTTGCCCCGGCGGCGCAGGGCAGCGACGGCGGCGGGTCCATCAGGATTCCGGCCAGCGTCTGCGGCCTGTTCGGCATCAAGCCGACCCGCGGCCGGATTTCCGAGGGCCCGATCATGCCGGACCTGACCGGTCTGTCGATCGACGGCCCGCTGGCGCGCACCGTGGCCGACGCGGCTTTGCTGCTGGATGCGATGACCGGGAACCATCCGGGCGACATGTACACGCTGCCGCCCCTGCCCGGAGGTGAGTCGTTCCTGGGTTACGCGGACCGCGAGCCGGGACGGCTGCGCATTGCCAGGTCGCTCACCACGCTCATTGACGGTGCCGACGTGCATCCCGATTGCGTCGCCGCCTACGAAGAGGCGACCCGGCTGCTTGTCTCGCTTGGGCACGAGGTCGAGGAGGTCGACCTCCCGTTCCCAAAGGAAGCCGTCCCGTCGTTCCTGGCGCTGTGGTACGCGATGGCCACGCTCGCGCCCATCGCGCCTGAGCAGGAGAGCGAGTTGCTGCCGCTGACCCAGTACCTTCGCGCGAAGGGGATGGAGGTGTCCGCTGCCGAGTTGCTGTTCCATCAGGCGATCCTGCAGGGCAGCGTCCGTCCGGCCATCACCGCGACCAACGCCTACGACGCGATCCTCACGCCGACCTTGGCGCTGCCCCCGCGGCCGGTGGGGTGGTTCGACGAGGTTCCGCCGCCCGAGAACTTCGTCCGGCAGACCCAGTTCACGCCGTGGACCGCGCTGTATAACCTTTCTGGCCAGCCCGCGGTCAGCGTCCCCTTGCACTGGACGGACGAGGGCCTGCCGATCGGCATCATGCTGGCAGGCCGGATGGGCGCCGAAGGTACCCTGATCTCGCTGTCGGCCCAGCTCGAGGCGGCTAAGCCCTGGAAGGACAAGCACCCGCCAATCTGGTGACGCGGCTGCTCAGCTCCGCTCGATCGCTGTCCGGACGCCGAGTCCGATCATGCAAACGCCCGTTGTCCGCTCAAGGCCATGGACGAACGCCGGCCGGCGGAGCCACGCGAGCAGCGCCGTCGCCGCGCAGGCCACGCCCGACAGCAGTGCGGCAGCCACGAGGCTGTCGACACCCGCGAACAACAGGGTGCTCCGCAGTACCGGCATCCCCGCCGGGATGACCTGAGGCAATACGGCGACGTAGAAGAGCCCGGTCTTGGGATTGAGCAGATCGATGCCGACTCCCTTGCCGAAGGCGGTCCAGCGCGACGCGGGCACGGCCGCATCGTCGGCCATGCCGACATCCGGTTTGCCCCGTGACTGCCACAGCGTCTTCAGGCCGAGGAAGACGAGGTACGCCGCTCCGATCAGCTTCACCACCTCGAAGGCATCCGCCGATCGCTGCAACAGCGCCGCCACCCCGAACGCGGCCGCCACACCCCACCCCAGCGCGGCCGAGGCAGCGCCGAGTCCGGCAGCGACGGCCGGGCCCCGGCCGTGCGTGCCATTGCGGATCACAAACATCATGTCCGGCCCCGGCAGCAGCGTGAGAGCTACCGACACCGCCGCGAACGTCATCAGCATCGCGATCATGAGCCCATTCTCTCGCCCTTTCTCGCCGCACTCGCAAGGGGCTGGTCGGGTCGGCGCGGGCGGGTATGGGCGGGGCCCGAAATCAGTCGCGAATGCGTGCCAGGCCCAGGTAAGGGGCATAGTGCCCGTACGGCGGGCGCCGTGACTGCGGGGGGGCACGGTGAACAAGTGGCTAGAGCGGCTTGGCGGCCTATCTGCCCGCTGGCACTGGATCGTGATCCTGGCCTGGGTACTGATTCTTGCCGGGTTGTACGCCGCCAAGGCTGCCCACGGGGGCGAGTACGTCAACAACTACAACGTGCCGGGCACGGAATCTGACAACGGCCTGAACCGGCTCAACGACACGTTCCCCCTGCAAGGCGGGTACTCCGGGCAGATCGTCTTTCACGCCAAGAAAGGCAAGATCACAGCAGACTCCGCGGTCATCAATCAGGTTACGACCAGCATCTCCAGGCTGCCGGACGTGATCAAGGCGGTGAGCCCATTCGCGTCCCCGTCGAGTGGAATGGTGTCGAAGAACGGCACGATCGCCTACTCCAGCGTGTCCTGGAGCGCCAATCCGTACTCTCTCGACACCGCCTACCTGGGCCGGCTGAACGCCGCGACCGCACCGGCCGTCAAGGCCGGACTGCAGGTGGAGTACGGGGCGGGCGCATCCGAGATCGGCCAGACCACCAAGGACAGCACCTCAGAGATCATCGGCCTGGTGCTCGCGCTGGTCTTGCTCCTGTTCATGTTCGGCTCGCTAATCGCGGCAGCCATGCCACTGGTATCGGCCCTGTTCAGCGTCGGCGCGGGCCTGGCCGTGCTTGGCTTGCTCGCCGCGGCGCTCACATTTCCCACGACCGCGCCGACGATCGCCACCCTGCTTGGCCTCGGTGTGGCCGTCGACTACGGCCTTTTCCTGGTCGCGAGGCACCGGGAGCAGCTTGACACCGGCATGGATGTGCTCACCTCGGCCCGGCACGCCGAGGGCACCTCGGGAGCCGCGGTCGTGGTGGCCGGCAGCACGGTGGTCGTTTCCATCCTCGGCTTGTACATCTCCGACGTCGCGTTCGTCGGCGCGCTCGGACTGGCGGCGGCGCTGACGGTCGCGATCACGATGCTCGCTGCACTGACCCTGGTGCCTGCCTTCATGGGCCTGGCCGGGGAGAACGTGCGCGCGCTCGCGGCCAGGGTGCGCGCGCACCGCGCGCACGAGACCACGAGAGAGCAGGCCAAACGCACAGCAGCAGCCACTCACGAGCAGCATGAGAACTCAGCCTTCGCGCGGTGGGGCCGCAAGGTCAGCGCGCACCCGTGGCCGTGGGGGATCCTCAGCGTTGTCGTACTCGGCGTCCTCGCGATCCCGTTCTTCTCGATCACGCTGGGCCAGCCTGATAACGGCACGAATCCCTACTCCGACACCAGCCGGCGTGCCTACGACCTCATGACCGACGGCTTCGGCGTCGGCTCAAACGGCCCGCTCGCGGTCGTCGTGGTGCTGCCGACGCAGTCAGCCTCCGCGACGAGCACCCTCCTGAGCACGATGCAGAAGAACGTCAAGTCGACGCCTGGCGTCGCGTCGGTCGGCCCGGCGGCGGTCAACTCGCCCAAGACCACCGCGGTGTTCAACGTCATCCCGACAACCCGCCCGCAGGCCGCCCAGACCACCAACCTCGTCAACACGCTCCGCGACAGCGTGCTGCCGAAGTCCCACGTGACCACCTACGTCACTGGCACCACTGCCGGAGCGGTGGACTTTACCAACAGGATCAAGTCAAGGCTGGTCTGGCTGATCCTGGCGGTCATCGCGATCGCGTTCATACTCCTGACGACAGCCTTCAGGTCGGTCGTGATCGCTACGAAGGCCGCGATCCTCAACCTGCTGTCGATTGGCGCGGCGTACGGCGTCATAGTGGCGATCTTCGAGTGGGGCTGGGCCAAGAGCGTGATCGGCCTGCACACTACGCTGCCCATCCCCGCTTACGTGCCGATGCTCGTGTTCGCCATTGTCTTCGGCCTTTCGATGGACTACGAAGTGTTCCTGTTGTCCAGGGTGCACGAGGCGTGGATTGCCACAAAGGACCCGCACCGGGCGGTCGCCATCGGCATCGGCGGCACGGCCCGGGTGATCACGACGGCCGCGCTCATCATGATCGCTGTCTTCACTAGCTTCGTGATTAACCCGGACCCGACGGTGAAGATGCTCGCGCTCGGGATGGCGTTCGCCGTCCTGATCGACGCGTCCCTGGTCCGGATGATCCTGGTGCCGTCGGTAATGACGCTGCTCGGCAGCCACGCCTGGTGGATGCCGAAGTGGATGGAGCCGATCGTCCCGCACCTGCAACTCGAGGGCAGCATGGCGGCCGAGGCCGCGCCGCCCTCCGCGGGCGGCCCGGCGCTCCGGTCTGGGTAATTGCGGGCGCGGGCCGCGGGGGTGAACGGCGAGTGCGTAGTGTCTGCGTTATGAAGTGGGCTCGGCCGGGGGAGCGCGCACGGGCCGCCCGCACTGCCGGCGCGGCGACGGCCGGCGTGCTGGTGGTCACCGGTGCACTGCTCACTGCGTGCTCGGGCAGTTCCTCAACGCCCCAGGCGACCGCGGCGAGCTACCTAGCTGACTGGGCAAACCGCGACTGGCTGGCGATGCGGGCGCTGGTAGCCGGACCGCCGGCCGACTTCACTGCGGTGAACGCGGCCGCCCTCACGGACCTGACGGTCACGCACGCCAGCTACACAGCGGGCCAGATGCACATCAGCGGCAGCAGCGCGCGCGAGACGGTGACCCAGCGCCTCCGCCTGGCCGGCATCGGTACGCCGATCACGATCACGTCCGTCCTCCGGCTCGTCGACAGCTCGGGTCACTGGCTGGTCAACTGGTCTCCCGCGTCGATCGCACCGGAGCTCCGGCCCGGCGACCAGCTGTCGCTTCAGGTGAACTGGGCGCCGCGGGCGCAGATCCTGGGCGCCGGGGGCGCGCCGCTGACGACCCAGGCGCCGATGGTCGTCGTCGGAGTCGAGGGCCAACTGATCAAGAACGCCAAGTCGGTCAGCGCCGCGCTGGTCTCGGCCGGAGCGCCGCAGCAGGCCGTCACCTCAGCGCTTGACGGCGCCAAGACCGAGCCCACGTGGTTCGAGCCCGTATACACCATCACCTGGGCGCGGTACCAGCAGCTGAAGCCGACGATCTACCCGATCCCCGGCACCGTATTCCAGACGATCTACGAGCGCGCTCCGATCACGCCGGGGCTCGGATACGTCGTGGGCTCGGTTGCCCCGATCACCGCGCAGCAGCTACAGCAGCTCGGACCGCCTTACAACGCCTCGACCGTCGTCGGCCAGACCGGCCTGGAGGAGGCCTACCAGCGACAGCTGGCCGGCCAGCCGGGGGCCACGATCACCGCGACCACCGCGAATGGAGCTCCGCTCGGCACGGTGGCGACGGTCAAGCCGCAGCCGGGCACGCCGGTGCAGACCAGCATCGATCCGCAGGTCCAGCGGGACGTTGAGTCGGCCCTCGCGTCCGTGCACAAGCAGGCGGCCCTGATAGCGGTCAACGCGCAGACCGGCCAGGTTCTCGCCTCCGACACGGTGCCGGGCACGAGCGGGTTCAACCTGGCGTTGGATGGCGCGTTTCCGCCGGGGTCGTCGTTCAAGATCGTCACGTCCACGGCGCTGATCGAGCACGGCCTGACGCCGTCTTCCGCCGCGACCTGCCCGTCGCAGATAGTCGTCGACGGCGAGGTGTTCCACAACTCCGAGGGGACGGCGCCGATCAGCGACCTGCTGAACGCCTTCGCCGAGTCGTGCAACACCGCGTTTATCGGGCTAGCCACGCACAACCTGACCGCAGCCGAGTTCCCCGCCACGGCCGCGCAATACCGGCTCGGCACCACCCCCGAGCTTGGCCTCCCGGCCTTCGGCGGCTCTGTGCCCAAGCCCACGGACGAGGCCGACCTCGCCGCGACCACGATCGGCCAGGGCCGGGTGCTCATGTCGCCGCTGGCCATGGCAATGGTCGCCGCCGCGGTCGACACCGGGAAGGTTCGCGCGCCTGTGCTGGTCTCGGGCGCGCCTGACGCGAAAGTGACCCCGGCCAGCCTGCCGCCGGCAGTGGTCCGCTACCTCCACACGATGATGGCCCAGGTCGTCGCCACCGGAACCGCGTCGGGCAAGGGCCTGCCGCCGGGCACGTACGCCAAGACCGGCACCGCTCAGTACGGCTCGGGCAACCCGCTGCCGCAAGACGCCTGGCTGGTCGGCTTCAATGGCGACATCGCATTCGCCATGGTCACGGTCGACGGTGGTGAGGGCGGCCCGACCGACGGGCCGATCGTGGCCAAGTTCCTTGACCTCGTCCGCCAGCCGGCCGGCTGACCCGCGGCCAGGCCAGGAGCAACGCCGGGCATCGGACAGGCAATTATCAGGGCGGTCGGAGTGAGAATCCAGGCTGGGGGTGGTACGAGAACCTGGTGAGCGACTCGATGAACGGGAAGTCGGGCCGGCGGACGCCTACCGAGTTCAAGCGCCTCGGCAAGCCCGGCTCGTACCGGCTGGGCCAGCTCCGCACCCAAGGCGTCCGCGACGTACCGCAGCCCGTTCCGTTTCGCCCGTCGTTCACCCGCAACCGGCGCCGCGGCCCGCCTTACGCCTGGCTGCTGGCGCTCGTCCTGGGCGTGCTGGTGATCGTCGGTGCCACGGTGCTCGGCTGGTGGTTCGTGCCGTTCGTGGCCGGGCTGGCGGCCGGGCTGGCGAACCGGGTCGCCGGCTGGCGCCCGATCATCGCGGTGCCGGCCGTCGGCGCAATGGCGCTGGCGGGCTGGGGGATACCACTGCTGTGGGAGAACTTTCCCGGCGGGCAGGCGTACGGGGCGATCGCACGCGAGTTCGCGCTGCTCGGCCTGGCCGCCGGCTCTGGTGCTGTCCTCGTCCTGACCCTGGTGCTCGGGGTTGCCCAGGCACTTGCCGGCTACTGGCTCGCGCGGGCAGTGACCCCGCGGCCGGCTGAGTACTAGAGCAGCGCCGACCCGCCCGAATGCCGCGGTCACACCCAAGACGCCGGAAAGGCGGCACGGAGCAAGGCGCGGTCGCAAATAGCATCCGTGCTGTCGATGAACTGGTCGACCGCTCCGGTCAGCGGCAGTTCGCGGACTGCCTCGTCGGTGATCGCGTCACGCAGCGCGCGGGTGAACCGGGCCGCGCCTAGCACGCGGTACGGCCGGCCGAAGAACCTCGGGCGGACCTCAGGATCTACGGGCCCGGTCAGCCGGAGGTCGTTGTGCAGGCGGGCCGCCGCCTCGTAGGCAGCGCACAGGCGCCGCTCCCGGTCTGGCCAGGATGTGGCCGCAAGGGCCCCGGTCAGCAGCGGCTGCAGGTCGGACCCGGCCGGGGTCCTGGCCAACGCGCTGCCCAGCCACTTGCTGTAAGGCGGGTAGCGGCGCTGCATCAGCAGGACAAGCCGCACGAGGTCGCGCGCCAGGCGCGCGGTGATAAGCGCCGAGCCGAGGTCGTCACCCGCGTCCGCGCACCGGCCGGGGAACGGCTCTTCCTGGTCGATCCGCTGCCACTGGCAGGCCAGGATGTACAGCCAGACGTCGCGGGGGTACCAGGCCAGTGCGTCCCGCGCCGCCGACAAGCCGCCGCCCGAGCCGGGAACCAGGGCAAGCCCGTCGTGGAACACCGCGCCGCCGGTCATCTCGGCGAGGACCTGGGTCGGCGTCGCGAGCCAGTCCGATAGCCGCGCCCCTGCCAGCGGATCGAAGCCGATCCGCGCCGTGAGCCCGGCCCGCAGGCCGGCGACCTCAACCCAATGCGACGCCGTCTCCCGAGCCGCGCTCGATTTGGCGAAGACCGTCGGGTAGCCCAGGAACTCGGCGGGCAGCCGCTGCGTGAGCATGCGGCTGACCGCGGCCGTTTTGCCAGTGCCGGCTTCGGCGTCGGGCAGGAACAGCTGCAGGCGGGGTCCCCAGTCATGGTCGGTAGACCGGATCGAGTCGAAGCCGAGTACCTCCGAGCCGGGGCCGATGAGCGCCGCCGAATGCGGGAGGCCGGGAAAGTGCTCATCGAGCAGCGGCCGGACCTGTTCGACGTAGAACAGCCGAGCCAAGTCGATGCCAGGGGTGAAGGTTGGGGCCATCCCGGCCGAGCCTGCCGGGCGCGCCACAGCCGGGCAAGCCATTTTCACCCGCGAGTGCCGGACGCCGAGCAGGCACCGCCCGAGCCGGCCGGAGCCTGCCGGTAATACGGACAAAACCGCGCACCGGCCGCGGAGGTGCTAGCATCGCCCGGTGTCGCTCAGGGTAGGCGTGACCGGCGGCGGCAGTGCGGGCCACGTGGTCCCAGCGCTTGCGGTAGCCGCAGAGTTTCGCCGACGTGGTCATCATGACCTGGTCTTCTTCGGCCGGGCTGGCAGCATCGAGGAGCGCCTGGCGACGCAGGCCGGCCTGCGGTTCGTTCCGCTGCCGGCCGCTGGCCTGCGGCGGTACCGGTCCTGGCGCAACCTCACGCTGCCGTTCGTGGTGGTGTGGGGGATCCTCGCCGCGATCGTGGCCGTCCGGCGCGAGCGGATTAGCGTGCTGCTGTGCAAGGGCGCCTATGTGTCCGTGCCGGTCGCGATCGGCGCCTGGGTAAACCGGGTCCCGTTCGCGATCCACGAGTCGGACGAATCGCTCGGCCTGGCCAACCGGATTCTGTCCAGGTTCGCGACGAAGGTGCTCACGACCAGCGAGACGACGCAGCTCAAGAGCCGGCGACTGAAGCCGATCTGTACCGGCCTGCCGGTGCGCGACGACCTGGAGAGTGCCGACGCCGGCCGCTTCAGGGCCAAGTACGAACTCGCGCCTGGCGGCCGCGTGCTGATGGTCTTCTGCGGCAGCAGCGGCTCGGTCCGCATCAACGACGCCGTCCGGGTCAGGCTCGACGCGTTGCTCAAGGAGTTCCAGGTCGTGCATGTCTGCGGGCCGAACAACGTCGACGCGAGCCTGCGGGGCACACCCGGCTACTTCCAGTTCGAGTACCTGGACGAGGACATGGCCGACGCGCTGTGGCTGGCGGACCTGTTCATCGGTCGATCCGGAGCCACCACGCTCGCCGAACTCGATGCACTGGGCAAGCCCGCGGTCCTGGTTCCGTTGCCGCGATCGGTCAGCCGCGGCGACCAGATCATGAACGCCGACCTCTACGGCAAGTCGCATGCCTGCGTCGTGCTAGCCGACGACAACCACCTCGCCGACGGATTGGTGGACGCGTGCGTGAGCCTCATCCCTGCGGCCGATGCGGCTGGCGAGGCTGCGCGCGGCGTTGCGGCCGGCCGCGATGTGCGTAGGGCCGCCAGGTCGGTCGCCCAGGAGGTTGCGGGCATGGCGAAGTCACGGCACCGCCGCAAGTAACCGCAGGCGCCGACCCGGACGGTGACCCGGTCAGCACGGCGCCTCAGGCCGGGCCGATCATGGATGGATGCCCGATCAAGAGCTCATCAGGCGTGCGGAGGCGGCCGGTATCGCGCCCGCCTACGAGAACTGGCGCCACGAGCGCGTCGAAGTGCCGATCGAGACGCTCGAGGCCCTCCTGGCGGCGCTCGACCGAGCCGACGCGAAGGCCTGCGCCGGAGGCGGCGCCGGAGTCGGCGCCGGAGTCGGAGTCGGCGTGGGCGTCGGAGTCGGTGCCGAAGATCCAGCCGGGGTTGACGGCACAGCCGGCGAGCGACAGCACCGCCAGGTCCTCACCGGCATCCCCGCCTTGCCCGCGCACAAGACCTGGGGCTTTACGGTCCAGCTGTACTCGCTCAGGTCGCGCGAGTCCTGGGCTCACGGCGACCTGCATGACCTGGCCGAGCTGGCCGCATGGAGCGGCCGCGACCTCAGCGCGGGCTTTGTCCTGGTGAACCCGCTGCATGCGGCGGAGCCGCTCCCGCCCATCAGCCCGTCACCGTACCTTCCGATGACCAGGCTGTTCACCAGCCCGCTCTACCTCCGGGTCGAGGACATCCCGGAGTACGGTCAGGTCTCGCAGGCCGACCGAGCCCGGATCGAGCAGCTCGCAGCGCCCTTGCGGGCCAGGAATGCCACGGCCGACCTGATCGACAGGAATGCCGTCTGGCGTGCGAAGCGCGAAGCCCTCGAACTCGTGAACCGGGTCCGGCTCAGCCCGGCCCGCCAGGCGCAGTTCGGCAAGTTCAGGGCCGACCGGGGCCCGGAGCTGGAGAACTGGTCAGCCTGGTGTGCGCTGGCCGAGCAGAACGGCCCGGACTGGCGGACCTGGCCGGCGGCGTGCGCGACCCCGGCCACCGGGCTGGCCGACGTCGCGAGCGAGCCAACGCTGCGCCGGAGCGCCACGTTCCATGCGTGGCTGCAGTGGCAATGTGACCAGCAGCTCGCGGCGGCACAGCGGGCGGCGCGGGACGCTGGGATGCAGCATGGCATCATCCACGATCTTGCCGTCGGGGTGAGTCCAGGCGGTGCCGATGCGTGGGCCCATCCCGAGTTGCTGGTCCCGGGTGTGAGCGTGGGTGCGCCGCCGGACGGTTTCAACCAGGTCGGTCAGGACTGGGGGCAGCCGCCCTGGCATCCGCGGCAGCTCGCGGCGGCGGGCTACGTGCCGCTCGCCGACCTGTTCGCCGCGTCGCTGCGCCGCGCGGGCGGGCTGCGGGTCGATCACGTGATGGGCCTGACCCGGCTGTGGTGGATACCGGCCGGACGTCGGCCCGACCAGGGTGCCTATGTCAGCTATGATCACCGCGCGAGCGTCGCCGCGCTGGCCGGCGCCGCGGCCAGGGCCGACGCCATCGCGATCGGCGAAGACCTCGGAACAGTCGACGCATGGATTCGCACCCACCTGGCCGACCACAACATCCTCGGCACGATGATGATCTGGTTCGCCCGCGACCGCCACGGCAAGCCGCTGCGGCCGGCCCTCTGGCGCCGCGCGTGCATGGCGACGGTCGGCACGCACGACGTCCCTCCGGTCGCCGGCTTCGTTACGGGGGAGCAGGTGACCGTTCGCGCCAAGCTCGGCTTGCTGGCGCAGCCGGTTGAGCGGGAACGGGCCGACTCCGAGGCTAACCTCGCCAGCTGGCGCGCGGCCCTCCAGCGGGAAGGGCTTCTGCCTGCCGACGGCGCTCCGCCCGGCCCGGCCGAGTTCACGGTTGCGCTGTACGGGTATCTGGGCCTGACACCATCGCTGCTCACTGGCGTCTCGCTGGCGGACGCGGTCGGCGATGTCAGGACCCAGAACGTCCCCGGTACGTCCACCGAGTACCCAAACTGGCAGATCCCGCTGTGCGACGCCGAGGGCCGCGCGGTGCTGCTCGAGGACCTGCCCGGCATCCCGCTGCTGCGCGCCACGGTCGCGGCCGCCGGGGGCCGGTGAGGGAACCTCCGGCC
>JASHUG010000436.1 GCA_030040155.1 Streptosporangiaceae bacterium
CCACAGCATGACGTCGTCGTCGCTGGTGTAAACCACCAGCGGGGCGGCGTGCGGGTGCGCCTTGGACCAGGCGGCGTCGACCGCTGCGACGATCGTGGCGTCATTGACGCGCTTGAAGTCGTTCGGATTAGTCGGGGACTGGCCCTGCTTGGCCGTGATGATGATGGCCGTGCTGCTCGCCAGGCCCTGTGCCTTGATCTGGGCTACCATCGCGCCGATTTCGGTGTTGACGTAGTTGAAAGCGCGGAGCAGCAGCGGCCCCGGCACCTTGCCGCCGGGCAGGTATCCGCCGGTCAGCCCGTCCGATGTGGGCAGCTGCTCGGCTGTGGTGACCGTCTGGAAGTTCATGCCGAACAGGGCCGGGACGCCGACGTGCTCGGTCCGGCTGTGGTTGTAGCCGTCGATCTCGTTCAGGACCGCCTGAACCCGGTAGCTGTCGAACTGCATCGTCGCGGCGACGTCGCCATCCCAGTCAACGCCGGCCGGATAGCCGATGGCCTGGCTGTCGATCTCGGGGGTGAAGAAGTCCTCGACGCCGTTGCCCGACGGCCCGGACAGCACCAGGTAGGACGGGTGCTTGTCGGACCAGGCAGTCCGGAGTCCGGCATTCCGGACGACGTTGAAGATCGTGTTGACCTTGAGGTACTGGTTCGGGTAGATCGGCTTGCAGGTCTTCGCGCTGACCGGCAGGCTAGCCGGGTTGATCACGCTGCGCAGGTTCGAGGTCATCTGCAAGATGCTGCCCGGCAGGCCCTTCAGGCCCTCACCGGCATCGATCCGGTTGGTATTGACGTCGATGCTGTTGTCATAGTTGACCTGCCCGCCCGGCGGCGGCCCAACGCACTTTTTTGTCCCCGCCGGGAACACGTCGTAGTTATAGGTGTCGTCGTAATAAAAGCCGGTGACGCCCGGGCTGCCGCCGGTCATCAGGCCGACCGTTGCCGGGAACGAATCCGACGGAATTGTCGTCACGGCATGGTTGTACTCGACGCCCCGACGAACCAGGTCTGCAAGCGTCGAGTGCGGATAGTGGCTTACGTACCACTCAAGATCTTGCTGGTGCATCCCGTCCACGGACAGCAGCAGCACGTGCTGGATCTGGCTCGGACGCCGGTGACCGGCCCCCGCGCTGTGGCTCACGGCCGCTGCCGCGAGCGGTGCGGCGCCGCCGAGCAGGGCCGCCGCGCCCGCCGCAGCTGCCAATGCTTTTAGCTTTTTGATTCGCATGACCCCTCCGATGAAGGCGCGGTCGGTAGCCAAACGCCTTTCGCTTGGCTAGCAGGCCGAGGCGACGGCCGGGTGACGGGCGCGCCAACATCCGGCGACGGCCACACGACCCCCCCATCGTCATCCGGCCGCCGGATCTCGCCGGTACCCGCCTCGTGGCCTGCGCAGCAGCCGGTCGGAGGACTTCGCCTCCGCGTGGACAAAAGATACGGAATGATGGCATTGCGCTGTGCGACAGAGACGGCAAAGAGGGCCCGCGGCATGCCTTGCACCGCCAGCGCGAGCGTGAGCTAAGACAGGACGGCCGGGGCCTTGGAGGCGAACAGATGACGAGGACGGTCCTCAGCGGCGGGCGAGTGTTTGACGGCACGGGCAGCCCGATAGCCGCGGCGGATGTGGTGATCGACGAGGGCCGGATTCTAGAGGTGGGGATCGGGCTGGACGGCGACGAGCACGTTGACGTCTCTGGCCAGACCCTGCTGCCGGGACTCTTCGACTGCCACGTCCACGTGATGGTCTCGGGGATCGACCTGCTGCGACGGCTGCAGCGTCCGTTTTCCTACCCGTTCTTCCAGGCAGCGCGCAACCTGGTGGCGACGCTTGACTGCGGCATCACCACCGTGCGCGATGCCGGGGGCGCTGACCTCGGCATACAGCGAGCCGTTGAGGATGGGCTGATAGACGGGCCGCGGATGCAGATCGCGATCAGCGCACTCAGCCAGACGGGCGGCCACGGCGATGGCTGGCTGCCGTCAGGGATAACCACGTTCCTCATGTCGCCACACCCAGGCCGCCCCGCAGGCCTCGTCGACGGGCCGGAAGAGATGCGCAAGCGCGTGCGCGAGATCATCCGCGCGGGTGCCAACGTCATCAAGGTGCACACCTCGGGCGGCGTGCTTTCACCGCGCGACAGTCCGAAGCACGCCCAGTTCCGGCCGGACGAGCTGAGCGCGCTGATGGCCGAGGCTGCAGCGGCTGGGCTGCCGGTCATGGCCCATGCTCAGGCGACTGACGGAATCAAGAACGCGCTCCGGGCCGGGGTGCGATCGATCGAGCATGGCATCTACCTCGATGACGAGGCCATCGAAATGATGCTCAGCTCGGGCGCTTGGCTCGTTCCCACCCTGGTCGCTCCCCACGCGGTGCTCAACGAGGTAAAAGCGGGCAGCCAGCTGCCGGAAGGCGTGGTCGCTAAAGCTCAGGAGGTCATGGCTTCACACGCCGAGGCGTTCGCGCGGGCGGTCGCCGCCGGAGTCAAGATCGCCATGGGTACTGACAGCGGCGTCGGGCCGCACGGCAGCAATCTTGATGAGCTGCCGCTCATGGCCGCCGGAGGCATGACACCAGCCCAGGTTCTGACCGCTACGACCAGGTCGGCCGCGGAGTTGCTGCAGGTCGCGGACGAGACTGGCACTATCAGGCCAGGCATGCTTGCGGACATCGTCGTCGTGGCAGGAGATCCATTTGACCTGCCAAACCTGAAGACGAACATCCGGGCCGTCTACTCGGCAGGCCGACGAGTACGCGGCTGAGGCCCTGAGGCCCGTCCCCAGAGTGACCGGTCAGCGAACCCGCTGCCGGCATCGGCGAAAGGATCGGTACCGCGGCTGTGGGCGGCGCGGAGGCCGCCGGGCAGCCGCCGGACTGCGGGCTACCTGCGTTCGGCGCCGTGCACCTCGAACGCCAGGAGAATGTCGGAGAAGCCCCGGAATAGGGCAAAGAACCCAACCCAGATCAGCAGCAGGAGTGCCCTGGCGGGGAACTCCTGCTGCGATACCCAGAAGCCGAGCAGGATCTCAAGCACGCCTGCGGTCATCCCTAGCCACCAGGCCGGATTGATATCTCGCGCGGAGATCGAGGTGACCAAATCGAGGCTGCCGCGGAAGATCAGCAGCAGTCCGAAGATCGTGGCCAGTGCCCAGAACGCCCCGAACGGGCTTGCGAACGACCAGCACGCCGCGAACAGGAACAGGATCGCCATCAGCACGTGCGCCCAGCGCCACCGCGACCGGATGGAGGCGATGAGGAGTTCACTGAACCAGCCACCCAGGAAGACGACGCCCATGAGCACGCCAATGGCGACCACCGAGGAAACCCGGAACCGCAAGACGATGAGAGAGATGACCAGCCAGCCGATGCCGGTGACCAGGAACATCCACCACGGCCCGGCCATCTGATCCAGTACCGTCTCGACCCTGCCACGAGCGCCAGGGCCCGCCGGCGACCGGAATCCTATGTTCATATTCGTATCCCTTCGCGCGCCTGCCTCTACCGTCTCACCCGACCCGGTAAATGACCATGGCGATGCAGCACGAGGTTTCGCCCGCAACTCGTATCGCGGGCACAGGACGTTAGCCCCGTGCGGCTGGCGGCCCAAAGGGACCGAAAGGATCACCCATCGCGGGTGGTGCAGGGGCGCAGCTCCCGGGGGATGCTCCGACGGGTTGCACGGCGGGGGGAGATGGATGCGTGCTAGCCGGTAAGACTCCGGCCGGGAAGAGTACGCGACCGCGCCGCCGGGAGACGCCGTGAGCAGAGACGCGGTGCTGCTGGCGGGGTCGTTCGGGCTCGGTCACGAGATGATGGCGCGCGGCTGCGTCGACCTGCTTGAGCAGTCGGGCTGGCGCACCAGACGGCTGGACAGCATGACCCTGCTCGGACATGTGGGCGGCCTTGCCGGAGATCGGCTGTTCAACTGCCTCCTCGGCACGCCCGGTGTCTACGACGGCCTCCACTTTGCCCACCTTCGTACCGGGAGCCGGCTGGCGGACCTGATGGACCGGGCCGCCACCGCCAGGATGGTGCCGGCGCTGCGAGCAGAACTTGACCGGCAGCCGGCCGACGTCGTGTTCAGCGTGTTCGCCACTGGCGCGTCCGCGGCTGCCCGGCTCAAGGCCGAGGCGCCGGCCCGCCGCAACGTTGTGCTCTGCACTGACGTGGCCGTGCACCGGATGTGGGTTACCGCAGGGACCGATCTCTTCCTGGTGACGTCAGCAGCGGCCGAGGAGTCGGTCCGCCGCTACCTGCCGCACGCGCGGGTCGCGATCGTGCCGCCGCCGGTACGGGCGCCCTTCTACGCCGCACCGGCACAGCGGCAGGCACGGGCGGCGCTGGGCGTACCAGCTGACGGCTTCTGCATCCTGATGATCGACAGCGGCTGGGGCTTTTGCCCGCTTCCGGAGAGCGCCGCAGCGCTAGCAGACGCCGGGGTCGACGTACTGGCGGTCGTCGGGCGCCAGCGGGCGGCCGAGCGACAGCTCAGAAAGCTGGCCGCGACAAGGCCCAGGATCAGGCCGTTCGGCTTCACCGACCGCGTGCCCGAGCTGATGGCGGCCGCCGACGTCGTGCTCGCGCTGCCCGGCGCGGTCACCTGCAGTGAGGCTCGTGTCGTCGGCCGCGAACTGCTCATGCTCGATGTCATGCCCGGCCACGGCCGGGACAACTTGCAGCACGAGCTTGAGCTGGGCGGAGCGCACGTGTGCCGGCCGACCGTGAGCGGTATCACTGCCAGGGTGCTGGCGCTGCGCGAAGGCCCAGCCCGGCCGGCCGCACGCCCGAGCCGACCACCGCGGTGGGAGCCCGCGTACGCGGCCGCGCTCCGGCAGATCGGCATTGACCTGCTCACACCCGCGCCCCTCGAACTCGCAGGCAGGCAAGACGTCCTGTCTCACGCATACGTGTCGGCGACGAGAGAAAGCAGATCCAGATGATGCGCACGCTGTTCCTGCAGCCCCCGTCCTTCGAGGGATTCGACGGCGGAGCCGGGGCGCGGTACCAGGCGAAGCGGGAGGTCAGGTCGTACTGGTACCCAACCTGGCTGGCGCAGCCGGCCGCGATGGTTCCTGGCAGCAAGCTCGTGGACGCCCCGCCAGCCGGCCTGTCGCTGGACGACGTCATCCTGCTGGCCCGGCAGTACGAGCTGGCTGTTTTGTACACCAGCTCACCGACTTTCGCCGGCGACGTTCGTGCGGCAGAGGCCCTCAAGGCAGCGAACCCCTCGCTGCTCATCGGCATGGCCGGGGCCAAGGTGGCGGTCGAGGCCGAGCGCTCACTGCAAGCATCGAGCGCGATCGATTTCGTCGCCAGGGAGGAGTTCGACTTCACCATCGTCGAGGTGGCAGAGGGCCGTCCACTCAAAACCATCGACGGCATCAGCTATAAAGACCGCGACGGCCAGGTCGTCCGCAACGCCGACCGCCAGATCCTCACCGACATGGACCAGCTGCCGTTCGTGACCCCGGTATACAAGCGCGACCTGCGGCCGGAGAACTACTACATTGGCTACCTGCGGCACCCGTACGTCTCGCTGTACACCGGCCGCGGTTGCCGCTCCCGCTGCACGTTCTGCCTGTGGCCGCAGACCATCGGCGGCCACGTGTACCGGACCAGGAGCGAAGACCACGTGCTGGCGGAGGCAGCCCTCGTTCCCCACCTGTTCCCGCAGGTCAAGGAGCTGTTCTTCGACGACGACACGTTTACCGACGACCGGCCGCGAGCGGAGGCAATCGCGCGCGGCTTGGGCCGGATCGGCATCACCTGGTCATGCAACGCGAAGGCGAACGTGCCGCGCGAGACCTTGCAGGTCCTCGCCGACAACGGGCTCCGCCTGCTCGTCGTCGGATACGAATCGGGCAGCCAGCAGATACTCAACAACGTGAAGAAGGGGCTGCGGATCGACCGGGCTCGCCGCTTCGCCGCCGACTGCCATGACCTCGGCATCACCGTCCACGGCACGTTCCTGCTTGGCCTCCCCGGCGAGACACGGGAAACCATTCGGGAGACGATCAGCTTCGCCCGCCAGGTGAACCCGCATACGATCCAGGTCTCGGTCGCCGCTCCGTACCCGGGAACCGAGCTATACCGGCAGGCCAAGGAGAATGGCTGGCTGCCGGCCGATGACGATGGCGGAGCGCTCGTCAGCGAGCAGGGCACTCAGATCGCGGCGCTGTCGTACCCGCATCTCGGCCACACCGAGATCCTGGACTCAGTCGACACGCTTTACCGGCGGTTCTACTTCCGCGCCGGGAAGCTGGCGGAAATGTCCGCCGAGATGCTGCGCCAGCCCGAGATGGCCGGACGGCGGCTCCGGGAGGGCCGCGAGTTCCTGCGCTTCCTGCACCGCAACGGCCGCACCCCAGCCGACCGCACCCCAGCCGACCCCACGCCAGCCGACCGCACCCCAGCCGATCCCACGCCAGCCGACCCCACTCCGGCTGACCGCACCCCGGCGGCCAGCTGACGGCCACGAGGTGACCGCCGGGCGTGGGCGCGGCGGGCTATCCGGCTGGCTGCGGCTTTGACGGCCGGCGTCCCAGCATTGCCCAGCCCGAGACCGAGACTCCCACCGCCACGAGGATCGCGAACCCGAGCACCGTGTTGGGCGCGGTTGCGCCTGCGTCAAGTGCGACCCCGGCTCCGATCACGGGGACCGAGAGTCCTACGTATAGCGCGATGACCAGGGCCGAGGTCATGGCGATACGGCTCTCCGGCGGGCTCGCCGCGAGTACGAGCCCGGTCGTGCCCTTGAAAACGGCACCGGAGCCCGCGCCGATCAGAGCGCCGGCGACCAGGAACAACGGCAGGCTCGGCGCCGGGAGTCGCACGGAAACGACGAGCAGCGTCAGGCCCGCGAGCATCGAGATCGTGCCGAACGCGAGTATGCGCGAGGCTGGCAGCCTGACCGTCGCGAGCTGGGACGCCACGCCGCAGGTAAACACGACAAACAGGCTGGCACCGGCGAGCGCGTGCGAGGGATGGTGCAGCGTGGTAGCGAGGAAGAGCCCGGACAGCCCGGCGAAAAGGCCATTGGCAGCGAAGGCCGCGAGGGTTCCGGCTGCTGCCGGCACCGGAAGCCGGGCAGGGCGCCCCGGAAGCCGGGCAGGGCGCCCCGGAAGCCGGGCAGGGCGCCCCGACCCGGCCGCCGTCCTCGCCGGCGCCGGTGCAGGTACGCGGGTCGCCGCGGGTA
>JASHUG010000437.1 GCA_030040155.1 Streptosporangiaceae bacterium
CGGTCTTGGGCAGGGAGCGCCCGAGGGCGGCGATGATGGGTGCGGCCGGGATTGTCGCGTTGCTGTAGGCGACGGACACGTGCGGCGCCCACGGGTCGGTATCGGTACGACCATCGCAGCCGGCGGCGCGCGTGGCCGCGCGGACGGCGTCGAGTACCGGGGCGAGCGCGCCGGGTGGCTCGACGGGCAGCACGATCGCGTTGGACGCGTAGTACACCCGCCCGAGCGACACCTGAATCGGCGCGACCTCGGATAGCCGCCGTCTGGCGTCGGCCGTCATTGCCGCTATGGCGGTGTCGGGAACCTCGTCGGCGAACCCGACGACGTAGGTCGTCATATGCAGCCAGGGCGTTTCGATCATGTCAAGGCCGTCCTGTCCGGCGAGCTTCTTCTGGGCCGTTGCCACCAGTTCCTGCACCGCGGGCTGGTCGCGGAACAGCATGTGCCAGTGATAGAGCTCCCGGCCGGGGGACCGGCCGGGTCGCTCCCACCAGTGGTTCGTCATCGTGGCAGGGAGCGGGTTCACGAGTTGTCCTTGACCGGCTCGGACTGCGAAGGTTGCTGGTCGCCGAAGAGAGTGAGCTGCAACCCCGCCGGGCCTTCGAGGCGGGCGTTGAGAGTCTCCCAGGGGGTTGGCACCGGCTCGGCGATTATCGTCGCTCCCCCCGCCGCCAGCCTGGCCGTAGCCGCGGCGGTGTCGGTGACCTCGAACGCAACGCGGATGTGCCCGGCCACCCGCCGGCCGACCTCGACGTCATCGATGTAGGCCGCGTGCGGCGGGTCAGCGAGTTCTAGCGTGGCGCGGCCCGCTTCAAGGATGGTCACCCGGCCGCCGGGCGACTCATACGCGGCACGCTCGGGCAGTCCGAGTACGTCGCGGTAGAACCGCAGCGCCTGCTCGTAATCGGGTGCAGTCACCACCAGCCGCAGCTCGCTGACCCCTGGTTTGTCGTTCATGGCTCACCTCCGGTTCGGACGTGAACCTAAGGCCCAGAACTCCGGCGTTCAAGACGTCTCGCCGTGGTCTATTCAGCCTCGTTACAGTGCCCTTGCCGAGCCAGTGATCTGCCCTGCTCCGGCGGAAGCGAAGGGACACGCAGCGTGACCGTAGAGATCCGCCAGGTCCGATCGTCGGACTACCTGCCCGTGATCTCGGTCATCGACCAGTGGTGGAACGGTCGCCACATGGCCGACATGCTCCCCCGCCTGTTCTTCGAGCACTTCACCGACACCAGCTTCGCGGCGGAGCGCGACGGAGATCTCGCCGGCTTCCTCATCGGATTCGTCTCGCAGTCACGTCCAGGTGAGGCCTACATTCACTTCGTCGGCGTCCACCCCGGCGAGCGCGGCCACGGGCTCGGCCGGCAACTCTACGAGCACTTCTTCGCCGTCGTCCAGGCGCGCGGCTGCAACCTGGTCCGCGCGGTGACAGCGCCGGTGAACCAGGGTTCGGTGCGGTTCCACCAGCGGATGGGCTTTGACATCGAGGGTGGTGACGAGCAGGCCGCGGGAGTGCGGGTCGTGTCCGGCCACGACGGCGAGGGACACGATCGCGTGCGGTTCGTCAAGAACCTGGCGATCACTGGGCCGTAGTCAGCCGCCGGGCTTCTCCCAGACCGAGACGTGCGATCGGCTGTCGGTCGTGAAGGGCTCGCGGTTCCACCCGCCCCAGCGGCTGCGCAGTCGGAGCCCGGCGATCCGCGCCATGAGGTCGAGCTCGGACGGCCACACGTAACGGAACGGGATCGTCCGGTAGGAGCCCGTCCCCTCAGTGAACTCAACGTAGTGGCCGTTGTAGCGCTGGGTCGCGTGGTCAAACGTGTACGAGACGATCCGGCCGGAGCCCGCCCGGTATCCAAGGATGTCCTGGCCGGGCGGCAGGAACCGCAGGTCAGGGATGCCGGTCTCGATCAGGAAGCAGCCGCCGGGATCGAGATGCCCGGCGACGTTGAGGAAGCAGGCGAGCTGCGCCTCTTGCGTCGTGAGGTTGTTGATCGTGTTGTACACCAGGTAGGCCACGGCGAACGTGCCGCCCACCCTGGTGGTGGACATGTCGCCGATGGTCACGGTGATGGCGTCGCCTCCCGGCTTGTCGCGCAGCCTGGCCGCCATTGCCCTTGACAGCTCGATGCCATGAACCGGTACGCCGCGCCGCGAGAGCGGCAGGCCGATGCGGCCGGTGCCGATGGCCAGCTCCAGCGCCCGCCCGCCGCCCGCCAATTCGGCGAGCAGGCTGACCGCCGGGTCGATGGCCTCAGGCTGGAACATGCGGTCGGAGGGGTCGTCGTAGCTCGCGGCGGCCAGCTCTCCGAAATACCCGTCTGGATCGTCCACGGACCGACAACCTAGCGTGCCCGCAATGGGACCGGCCAGCCAGTTTCCGGCGACCTATGAGCTCCCCGCGTGGCCGCCAGGGGCAGACCACGGTTCGCCGGGAGACGCCTCGTTCCCCTCAAAGCGCCAATGCGAAAGGCAATTCCGGGAAATCGCTGCGACGATTTTCGCTACCGGCCGTGCGCCTGCATCGTGGGGCTGGCCAGCTACAACCGCGCGGCGGGGTGCCGAGTCTTAGCAATGTGGCGCGTAGCCACCCCTGAGAGCCGTGCCCGTTTTGCCAGAACCGCTCCTAGACTGGGTGTCGCGGAAGCGGGGCGCGGAAGCCAGGGTCATGCGGAGCGACGGGACATAACGGTGGCGCTGATAGACGAGGGGTCCAATCAAGACGCGGTGGAGCACGAGGCTACGGCTCCTGCCGACGCGACTCAGCTTGAAGAAGACAACGGCGCGGCCAGGCCCCCGCAGGAGGGGGCTCCGGCTGCCGAGGCCGCGCCGCCCGTGGACGAGGCCCGAGCCGGACCTGGGGATAGCGCCCAGCCGATTCCGGTAGCTGCAACCGAGGTGCTGCCGGTCGTCGAGCCGGTTTCCGAGGCAGAGCCTGTCGCTGCCGATCCTCCTGCGGCCGATGCTGGCGCGGCCGATGCTGGCGCGGCGCAGCCCATCGCTTCCGCCGAGGACCCCGCGCCTACGCTCGTAGACGAGCTGCCGCGCATGCTCGCAGGCATCGGCGCCGGCGACGCTGGGGCCGCGGGCGGCAGGACAATGACCGCCGACGGCGGGCCAGGAGGCGGCAGCCGGCTCGGCAACGTTGCCAGCGGCGCGCGGCGGCTGTCATGGAAGGTCGGTGCCGCCGCAGGTGCCGCGGCTGTGATCGTGATCGCCCTGGTCGTCGTCGTTGCCAACTCGAGCCACTCGGCCAGCTCGGGCCAGGCAGCCGCCCACAAAGCCCAGCAGGCGGAGAAGGCTAAGCCGGTCAGCGTGGTTTCAGTCAGCCCGGGCAACGGGGCGACCGGCGTGAACGGCACGTCTCCCATCACGGTCACGTACTCGGGACCCGTCACCAGCGGCACCAGGATGCCGACGCTGTCCCCGAACATCGCGGGAAACTGGCAGGTCTCCCGCGACACGGCGACCTTCACCCCTCAGGTCGGCTTTACCGAAGACACCCACGTGACCGTGACCATCCCGGCGTCGGCCGGCACGACGACAGCCGCTGCCACTAGCTTCAGTTTCACCACCGGTCGCTACTCCATCCTCCGGCTGGACGAACTCCTGTCGCAGCTCGGATACATCCCGCTGACCTGGACGCCGACGACTTCCTCTGGCTATATCCCGGTCGACGACGCCAGCGCCCAGCTCGCCGCGGCATACGACCCGCCGTCCGGCTCCTTCAGCTTCGAATCGGGCTACCCGTCCTTGCTGACCAACCAGTGGTCGGCCGGGAGCGACAACGAGATCATCGACGGCGCGGTCCGTACCTTTGAGTTCGACCACAACCTCACGATGGACGGCGACGCAGGCCCGCGGGTGTGGGCGCACCTGCTGACCGCGATCGCCAGGGGTGAGCGGAACCAGCACGGTTATACCTACGTCTGGGTGTCGCAGGCAGGCGCCGAGCACCTGGACTTGTGGCACGACGGCCGGCTGGCGATCACCTCGCCGGTCAACACCGGCATCGCCGCCAGCCCAACCGATGACGGCACCTTCCCGGTCTACCTGCGGTACACCGTCACCCAGATGGTCGGCACCAATCCCGACGGCTCGCCCTACGACGACACCGTCTACTGGGTCTCCTACTTCAACGGCGGCGATGCCGTGCACGCGTTCCCTCGCGCCAGCTACGGGTGGTACCAGTCGCTCGGTTGCGTCGAACTCCCGACCTACGGCAGCACGGCGGAGGACGTCTGGAACCTGATCACGTACGGGACGCTGGTGACCGTTACCGGACCGGTGGCCTGATCGGCAGTAGCACGAGCGCGCGATTGTGCGGGCCCCTGAAGTTCAGGATCACCCGTTCCGACGTGCCGTACCTGGCGTGATGGCTCTCGATGGCATCGAGCAGCTGGTCCCGGCCGAGCCTGGTGCCCTCGGACCAGAAGTTGCAGCATGGCACGACGACGACCGGCCGGACCCGGGCGGAATAGACGACCTCGCGGAGCGCACTGTCTGGATGCAGGCCGATGACGACGTCGTAGTAGCTCGCCATATCGGCCCGGTAATCTTCCGCGCGGCTCGAAACACCACGAAGCACCCAGCCGCGCGGGTCTACAACGTCGCAATCGATGTTGTGCCGCTTCCGGAGGATGCGCGCAAGCATCCCTTGTCCGCCTGCCACGTCGGCGGCGCTTCGGGCCTGCGGGAACCGGGCGGCAACGAAGTCAGCCGTGGCTTCGAACCGTCGCTCGTCACCATGAAAGCGATGTGTCGTCACCGGCAGGTCACGTGCCTCGCCTTAGTGACGGCCATGGCCGCCTGCTCCGCCGTATGCCGAGGTGGGCGGTCCGAACCAGGAAGCAAGCGCGTCCGGCAGACCCGGGTCCCCCAGGTCCCCCAGCCAGGCGACATGCCCATCGGGCCGGATCAACACGGCGGCGGGCGCGGCGACCTCGCCCACGACGGGCAGCTCCCATACCCCACCGTATGCAGCGTCCACCATCCTGACCCGGCCCGCCCACGACGAGATGTCGAAAGCACCGGGCTCCCTGAGGTTCAGCAGCACGGGCCGGGCATCGTGCAGCAAGTCAAAGACGCGAAGTGCGCCGTCGGCGGTCACCAGGTCAAGATCGGGCATGCGGCGCCCGAGCAGCGGGTGTCCCTCGCCGAAGTCGTAGTGGATGTCCAGACCACTTAGCATGCCGGCTATTCGCTTCCTGGGCTCGTCCATGGCTAGCAGCTCGGTCATGGTGGCGCGCAGCGCCTCGGTGCGCTCGTCGGTCCGGGTGAGCGCGATCTGCGCCATGGTGTTGTGCAGTACGCGGGCAGCAACCGGATGCCGTTCGGCGTGGTAGGTATCGAGGAGATTATCGGGTGATGTCCCGCTAACCACCTGGGCCAGCTTCCAGCCGAGGTTCACGGCATCCTGGACGCAGGTGTTGAGGCCCTGGCCGCCCTGCGGGGGATGCACGTGCGCGGCATCACCGGCCAGCAGCACACGACCCGCGCGGTAGGTCGCCGCCTGCCGGGTCATGTCGGTGAACCGCGAGATCCACGCGGGACTGTGCACCCCGAAATCAGTCCCGTAGATGGTGCTGAGCGCGGCGCTGAGATCCTGCAGCGTGGGCTCGCTGCCGTGCCCGACGGACTGTTCGGTCAGCACGACCCGCACCGTCCGCCCGTCCTCCATCCGGTGGAGGGAGTGCACGCCAGGGCCGGAGCGGCGGATGCCGCGCGGCGTTTCCGCTGCCATCTCAACCTCGGCGATCAGCCAGCTGGTTGTCGGGTCCCACCCAGGGAACTCGATGCCAGCCACCCTTCGGATCACGCTGCGCCCGCCGTCGCACCCGACCAGATACAAGGCCCGGAGCGAAGAGCCGCCAGCGAGTCTTACATCAACCCCGGTGTCGTCCTGCGTGAAGCCTGTCACCTCGCAGTCGGTGGCGATCGGCACCCCGATCTCGGCGACCCAGCCAGCTAGTATCCGCTCGAAGTCGCGTTGCCACAGAGCGAGCCCGTAGTTGTGCCGGGTCGGGAAGTCGCTGATATCCAATGCGATCCCGGCGAACGCCTGGACCTGCATCGCCTTCCCCTCGGCGAGGAACCGATCGGCGATGCCACGCTGGTCGAGCACCTCGATGGTGCGCGATTGCAGGCCGCCCGAGCGCGAGCTTTCGATCTCCCGGTCTCGCCGCCGCTCGACAACTACGACGTCGACTCCGGCCAGCGCCAACTCGGCCGCCAGCATCATGCCTGTCGGACCTGCACCGGCGACCACCACCGCCCGGTCGGTCATCGGCATGCGCGCTGCTCCCTCGTTCGGCATGATCCGCTCCGGCCGCCATTGTGCGGCCGTGCTGGTCAGTCGCCAAGCTCCGCGCGGCGCCGGGCCACGTAATCCTCGAGCTCAGCCCGGATCGAGTCGTCCAGCGGAGGCTGCTCGTAGCCGGCCAGCGTCTTCGCGCAGATCTCCCCCGCCCTCGCCGTGGCGTCCCTGCCGCCGAGCTTCAGCCAGCGCTCGTAGTTGGCCGTCGACGACAGGAGCGGCCGGTAAAAGCACTCGCGGAACCGCTCCATCGTGTGCTGCGCCCCGAGGAAGTGCCCGCCGTGTCCGACCTCCTCGTGCGCTCCGAACGCGAGCGACTCCTCGTCGATTTCCAGCGGCGTGAACTCGACTCGCAGCATCCGCAGCAGCTCAACGTCGACGATGAATTTCTCGAAGCACGACACCAGCCCGCCTTCCAGCCAGCCGGCCGCGTGCATGACCCAGTTCGCGCCAGCCAGGAACGTCGGTAGCAGCGTCATCAGCGACTCGTATGCGGCCTGGGCGTCGCAGGTCTGGCTGGAGTTCAGCCCTCCGCCGGTGCGGAACGGCAGCCCGAAGTGGCGCGCGAGCTGCCCGGTGCACAGCAAACCGATGCCCGACTCCGGCGTGCCGAAACTGGGCGACCCGGACTGCATGTCGATGTTCGACAGGAACGAGCCGAAGATCACCGGGCATCCCGGCCGAATCAGCTGGGCCAGCGCGATGCCAGAGAGGGCCTCGGCGAGTTGCTGCACCAGCGCCGCCGGGATCGAGACCGGAGACATCGCGCCCATGAGCAGGAACGGGGTGAGTACGACCGGCTGTCGGGCCGCACAGTACTCGAACTGGGCGTCGAGCATCCGGTCGTCCCAGCGCAGCGGCGAGTTGCAGTTGATCAGCGAGATGGTGGCAGGAACGGCCTCGATTGCCTCGCGGCCACCGAAGAGGATCTCGGTCATGGCGATGGTGTCGACGGCGTTGGGTCCGGAGACCACATTCCCCATGTAGACCTTGTCGGTGAGGGTCTGCAGGGCAAGCACCATGTCCAGGTGCCGCGAGTCGAGCGGTGCATCGTTGGGCTCGCAGATGACCCCGCCGGCCGAGTCCAGCTCGGGGAACGACTGCGACAGCATGCAGAGCCTGCGGAAGTCGTCCAGTGTCGCATCGCGCCGCACATCGCCCTCGCGGATGAACGGCGAGCCGTAAACCGCGCCGAACGCCATGTCATCGCCGCCGATGTGCACGTTGTTGGCCGGGTTCCTGGCCTGCACGTCGAACTCGCGGGGCGCGAGCGCTACCTGGGTGAGGATGAAGTCGGGGTCCAGGTACACGACCTCGCCGTCTGTCCGCTGGCCCGCCTTGCGGAACAAGTCCACCGCCTCGGGCTTGGCGAACTGCACGCCGATCTCCGACACGATCCGGCGCCAGCCCTTGTCCAGCACGGCTATCGCGTCGGGCGAAAGGATCTCGTACCTCGGCATCGTGTTGCGGAACATTGCCACCTCGAAATGGCGTGCTTGACCAGCCGGAATGGCGGAATCTAGGATCACATCGTAGAACAATGTTCCGTAACATGGAACAGCCAACAAGGGCTCCGCCCCGTTACCCCCCGAAGCTAACCAGACGAGCGCGGATCACATGACGAGTCCCACCGGAACGCAGGCCGTTGACCGGGCCGCCCAGCTGCTGATAGAGGTCGCCCGCCGCCGCGACCCGGTGACCTTCGCCGAGCTGACAACGGTCAGCGGCCTGGCCAAGAGCACCACGTCCAGGCTGCTGACCGCGCTGGAGCGCAACGGCCTCGTGCGCCGCGATCCGGCCGGCCGGTTCGC
>JASHUG010000438.1 GCA_030040155.1 Streptosporangiaceae bacterium
GACCCGGCGAAGGCCACCGACAGCGTCTCGCCCCTGGCGTGCTCGCCCATCATGTAGACGGCCGGGTACTTCATCGTGACCTTGGACCCGATGTTGCCGTCGATCCATTCCATGGTCGCGCCCGCCTGCGCCACCGCCCGCTTGGTGACCAGGTTGTACACGTTGTTCGACCAGTTCTGGATCGTCGTGTAGCGGCACCTGGCGCCCTTCTTCACGATGATCTCCACCACGGCCGAGTGCAGCGAGTCCGAGGAGTAGATCGGCGCGGTGCAGCCCTCGACGTAGTGGACGTAGGCGTCCTCGTCGACGATGATCAGCGTCCGCTCGAACTGGCCCATGTTCTCGGTGTTGATCCGGAAGTAGGCCTGCAGCGGGATCTCGACGTGCACGCCCTTCGGCACGTAGATGAAACTGCCACCAGACCAGACCGCCGTGTTCAGCGCGGCGAACTTGTTGTCGCCGACCGGGATGACCGTGGCGAAGTACTCCTGGAAGAGATCCGGGTGCTCCCGGAGCGCCGTGTCGGTGTCGAGGAAGATGACCCCCTTCTCCTCGAGGTCGTCGCGGATCTTGTGATAGACGACCTCACTTTCGTACTGCGCGGCGACTCCGGCGATCAGGCGCTGCTTCTCCGCCTCGGGGATCCCGAGCCTGTCGTAGGTGTTCTTAATGTCCGCGGGCAGGTCGTCCCAGCTGGCAGCCTGCTTCTCCGTCGACCGCACGAAGTACTTGATGTGGTCGAAGTCGATTCCCGACAGGTCGGATCCCCACGTGGGGAGCGGCTTGCGCCGGAAGAACTTCAGCCCCTTGAGCCGCAGGTCCAGCATCCATTCCGGCTCCTTCTTCTTCGCCGAAATGTCGCGAACAACGTCCTCGGACAGGCCGCGCCGCGCGCTCGCGCCGGCGGTGTCCGGGTCGGCCCAGCCGAACTTGTAGCGGTCCAGGCCCTCAAGTTCGGGATGTGCGGTAGTGGTCATGCGGAGATTCCTCCGGCCTCATGTGTATTGGTTGTAGAGCGGTGCGCGAGCGAAGGCGCCGTGACGTGCGTGGTGCAGATCCCGTCGCCGTGAGCTATCGTCGCGAGGCGCTGCACTGGCGTGCCGAGCAGGCGGCCGAAGGCCTCCGTCTCGGCCTCGCATAGCTGCGGATACTCGGCCGCCACATGCGCGACCGGGCAGTGGTGCTGACAAAGCTGTTCTCCCCCGCCGGCGGCAGGCGCACCACCAGCGGAGGCGGCATATCCGTCGGCCGACAGGGCCTGCGCCAGGGCCTTGACCCGGTCGGCCGGGCTGGCGGCCGCCACTACCGGCAGGTAGCGACGCTCTAGCTCGGAGATCTGCTGGCGGGCGAACTTCGCGACCGCATCGGGACCGGCGACCTGCGCCAGGTAGCGCAGGGCACTCGCGGCCAGGTCATCGTAGGCGTGCTCGAAGGCGCTGCGGCCGGCGTCGGTCATCGCGAACATCCGGGCTGGACGGCCGCGGCCCCGGCTGCCGTAGGGGCGTGTGGTCCGCACCTCGACCATGCCGTCGGCCAGCAGGTTGTCCAGGTGCCGCCGGACGGCGGCCGGAGTCAGCCCAAGCCGGGCAGAAAGCCCCGCAGCGGTCACCGGGCCATTCTCCAGGATCAGCCGGGCGATCCGGCTCCTGGTCCCCGACTCAGATCCGCGGGGGCCGTCCTGGGCATGGCTCACCTCGGCACCGCCGGTGCCGCAAGCGTCCTGAGCCACTCCCACGTTTTTCACAACATCAGTGTGCCGTAAATCCTTCCGGCCCCGCAATCGGGTCCGGGCATGGCCCGCGTCACATCGCTGTCGGCGTGCACGAGGCGTGCAGCAGCGTGCAGAGTGCACCGTGCCCTTCCGCGGATACGCGGAAATAGCGTTTTATCAGCGATGACAGGAAGATCTAGCTTGCCAAAGCGTTACCTGCGGGCACTTTCGTTCGCTAACGAAACAAAGTATAACTTCCGATAAGGAGGCAGGAGATGAGACATATACTCACAAGAGCCCGCAATCTCGGCACCCGCAAGCCTGGATTGACGGGCGTTGCCGCACTATCGGTTCTTGCCATTGCCGCCGCCGGCTGCGGGTCCTCGAGCCCGTCCAGCTCCAGCAGTCCTTCTGCGAGCACCCCCCAGTCCGGCGGTACGTTCACGATCCTGGCCAACTCGTCCTTCGGCGTGGCGGACCCGGCGCAGAACTACACCCTCCAAGAGTGGCAGCTGCTGATCGACACCCACGACGGCCTGGTTGGCTTCGCAATGACCGGCGGCATCGCCGGCACCAAGATCGTGCCCAACCTCGCGACGTCGGTCCCGCTTCCGACTAACGGTGGCAAGACCTATGTCTTCCATATCCGCTCTGGCATCAAGTTCTCCAACGGCACGCCGCTCGAGCCGAGCGACTGGCTGACGGTGTTCGAGCGCCAGTTCACCGTGCCCGGTGGTAACCCGGGCTTCTACTCCGACATCGTCGGAGCCAGTGCCTGCAGCACCAAGGGCTGCAACCTGAGCAAGGGCGTGGTGGCGAACAACGCCGCGATGACGCTGACGATCCACCTGACCCAGTCGGACCCGGAGTTCATGGACCAGCTCTCGCTGCCGTTCGCCTTCGCGGTCCCGCAGAACACCTCGATGCACCTCACCGGCAACAACGTGCCGCCGGGCACCGGCCCGTACATGTGGAAGTCCTACAACCCCAACACCGAGGCGGTGCTGGTGCGCAACCCGTACTTCCACGTCTGGAGCCAGATCGCCGCGCCGAACGGCTACCCCAACGAGATCATCGAGAAGTACGGCCTGCCCGTCTCTGACGAGGTCACGGAGGTCCTCAACGGCGAGGCCAACGAGGTCTTCGATGGCGACCAGGTCCCGGCCGACGACCTGTCCATGCTGAACAGCCCGAAGTACGCCAGCGAGGTGCACGTAAACACGCTCACCGCCGACTGGTACTTCGCGCTGAACACCCGGACGGCGCCGTTCAACAACGTGCTGGCGCGCCAGGCCATTAACTACGCCGCCAACCGGTCCGCGTACGTCAAGATTGCCGGCGGGCCGTCGCTCGCGGTCCCGGCCTGCCAGATCCTCCCGCCGAACTTCCCGTCCTACGTCGCGTACTGCCCGTACACGACCGGGAAGCAGACCGTCTGGTCGGGCCCGAACCTGGCCAAGGCCAAGGCCCTGGTGAAGCAGTCGGGGACCTACGGCGACAAGGTCGTGGTGAACGGCACCAACGACACGGTCGGCACGGAACTGGCCGAGCAGATGGTCTCTGACCTTGACTCCATCGGGTACAAGGCGAGCACGCAGCTGCTGTCGATGGCGGTCCAGTACCCGTTCATCCAGAACTCGGTGAACTCGAGCAAGTGGAACGTCGCGTGGTCGGCCTGGTACCAGGACTACCCGGCCCCGTCCGACTTCCTCAACGTGCTGCTCGGCTGCGGGCACATCGTCCCGAACAGCGACGCCAGCCCGAACATCGCTGCGTTCTGCAACCAAGGCATCCAGAACCAGATCAACACCGCCGAGTCGATCGAGGCGGCCCAGCCAGCGAAGGCGGCCGCGATGTGGACGCAGATCGACCACGAGGACACGAACCTGGCGCCCTGGGTCGACCTGTACAACCCCAAGCAGATCGACATCCTGTCCAGCAACGTGCACGGCTATAAGTGGAATCCGCAGTGGTACATCCTGATCGACCAGCTGTGGCTGTCGAAGTAGGCGCCAGAGGCTGACGGAGACCGCTTAATGGCAGCAATTGCCGAGCAGGTCAGCACCACGGAGTTGCGGCCGGCAGCAGCCGGCCGCAACCCGTGGGCGCTGGCTTGGCGCAGGCTCAGGAGCAACCGCATCGCGCTGGCGGCGCTCGGGCTGTTCATACTGATCGTGGTCGTGTGCCTGGCGGCACCGCTGTACGCGCACGACCTGGCCCATATCGGCAATCCGCTCTCTCCGAACCTGAACGGCACGACGGTCGCCAACGGCAAGGTCGTGCCGATCATGCAGGAGGGCGGCGGGATCCTGCACCTCGGCGAGACGCCGATCGGGCCGACCTGGAGCCTCGGTCACTACTTCCTTGGTGCCGACGGGCTGGGCAGGGACGTGGCGTCGCTGGTGCTCTACGGCGGGCGGGCCTCGCTGCAGATCGGGCTGGCGTCCGCGGTGATCTGCTGTGTCGTCGCGACCGTGTTCGCGCTCATCGCGGGCTTCTTCGGTGGCCTCACCGACACGATCCTCTCCCGGATCATGGACATCGTCTGGTCGTTCCCGGTGATCCTGCTCGCGATCTGCATCGCCACCGTGCTGCTCACCCAGCCAAACGGCGTCAAAGTCGGCTTTCTGACCATCTACGCGACCAGCCTCTGGGTGCCGACGTTCATCATCGCGCTGATCTACGTGCCGTACGTCTACCGCCCGGTCCGAGGCCAGGTGCTGTCGGTCGTGCAGAAGGAGTTTGTCGAGGCGTCGATCGCGCAGGGCGCGTCGAACTTCCGGCTGATCTTCTCCGAGATCCTCCCGAACGTGATATCGACCGTGATCGTCCTGCTCCCCCTGATAACGGCGACCAACATCCTGACCGAGTCGGCGCTGTCGTACCTGTCGGTCGGCGTTCAGCCGCCGAACGTCAGCTGGGGCACGATCATCGCCGACGGGCAGGACCTGCTCTACACGCGGCCGTGGGTCTCGCTGGCGCCGGGCATCATGATCGTGCTCACGGTGCTGGCGCTGAACGTCCTCGGCGACGGCGTAAGGGACGCGCTCGACCCACGCGCGAAGCTGAGGGTGAAGTAGCCATGGGAGCTGTGCTCACCGGGTGCTGGCCGTGCTGACTTTCATCGTGCGCCGGAGCCTGTGGACGGTCGTGGTCATGTTCGTGATCACGGTCGTGGTGTTCTTCATTTTCTTCAAGACGCCGGGCGTCGATCCGGCTCGCGCGCTGGCCGGCCGGGATCCGAGCCCGCAGGTGCTCGCCGAGGTCCGGCAACAGCTGGGACTGAACCGGCCGCTATGGATCCAGTACGGGATCATGATGAAAAAGATCTTCATCACCCGCAACCTGGTGTCCTACTCCGACCAGGGCGAGCTCATCATCCCGGAGATCTTCGCGGCCGCCCCGATCACGTTGTCGCTGGTGTTCGGGGCGTCGGTGATCTGGGTCGTCGCCGCTATCGTGATGGGTGTCGCGGCGGCCAGGCTGCGCGGCACGATCTACGACCCGGTCCTGATGATCCTCGCCCTGATCGGCCTGTCCACTCCGGTCTTCTGGCTGGGCCAGGTCGTCATCCTGATCACCCAGGTCAAATTGCACAGCAGCATCTTCAGTTGGGTGCAGCTTGGCTATACGCCGCTGACACAGAGCCCGGTCAAGTGGTTCGAGGGGCTGATCTTCCCCTGGATCACGCTGTCGATCCTGTACATCGGCTTGTACGCGCGCGTCCTGCGGGCGAACCTGCTCGAGGTGCAGAACGAGGACTATGTCCGCACCGCGCGGGCCAAGGGCCTGTCCGAGCGGCGGGTCCTGCTCCGCCATACGCTCCGCACGTCGATGATCACGTTCCTGAGCCTGTTCGGGCTCGACTTCGGCGCGCTGGTCGGCGGCGGGGCCATCCTGACCGAGGTCGTCTTCGGCATCCACGGCGTCGGCTTCCTGACCTGGGAGTCGCTCACGAATCTCGACCTGCCGACAATCATGGCCGTCGTCATCTACGGCGCGTTCTTCATCGTGCTCGCGAACGCGCTCGTCGACGTCGCCTACGCCTGGATTGACCCGAGAGTGCGGCCGACCTGATGACAGAACCGCTGCTGGACATACGCAACCTTTCCGTGACCTTCCGCACCGAGGACGGGCTCGTGCGGGCCGTCGACGGCGTGTCGGCCACACTGCAGCAGGGCGAGACCCTCGGCATCGTCGGCGAGTCGGGCTCGGGCAAGAGCGTGACGATGATGACCGTCATGCGGCTGATCACGGATCCGAACGCCACGTTCGAGGGCGAGGTCTACTACAAGGGCGTCGACCTGCTTGCCCTGCCGCAGGACCAGATCCGTTCGATCCGCGGCGCGGGCATCAGCATGATCTTCCAGGACCCGATGACCTCGCTGAATCCCGTCTACAAGGTCGGCTGGCAGATCGCCGAGCAGATCCGCGAGCACGAGAAGATCAGCAAGCAGGGCGCCCGGGCCCGCGCTATCGAGCTGCTGACGTCGGTCGGCATCCCGAACGCGGCCGAACGCGTCGACAACTATCCGCACGAGTTCTCCGGCGGTATGCGCCAGCGGGTCATGATCGCGATGGCCATCTCCTGCAACCCCGATGTGCTCATCGCGGACGAGCCCACGACCGCGCTGGACGTCACGATCCAGGCCCAGATCCTGAAGCTCATCAGGAAGCTGAAGAGCGACTATGGCACCGCCGTCGTGCTGATCACGCACGACATGGGCGTGGTCGCCGACATGGCCGACCGCATCGCGGTCATGTACGCGGGGCGGATCGTCGAGCAGGGCACACAGCGCGAGCTCTTCTACGATCCGCAGCACCCCTACACGTGGGGGCTGCTCGGGTCCATCGCCCGGCTCGACCGGCCGCGGCCGCGACGGCTGGCGGCGATTCCCGGGCAGCCGCCATCGCTGATGCGGCTGCCGGCCGGCTGCGCCTTCGCCGAGCGATGCGCGTACCGCTTCGATGCCTGCGAGACCCAGCAACCCCAGCTGCTCGACCGGCTCGGCACCGGCCACCTGGACGCCTGCCTCCTGAGCGAGCAGCGAAAGCACGCGATCAGGACGCGGACCGTAGAGCCCGAGCTGGTCGAGGAGACGCCGTGACCGATGACCCCGGTACGCACATGGCCGTGCTGCAGGACGGCCCGGAGATAGCGGCCGGCCAGGTCCTGTTGCGGGCCGAGCGCTTGAAGAAATACTTCCCGATCAAGCACGGCGTGCTGCTGCAGCGCGAGGTCGCGCGCGTGCACGCGGTGGACGATGTCAGCTTCGAGCTGCGGGCGGGCGAGACACTGGGCCTGGTCGGCGAGTCGGGGTGCGGCAAGTCCACGCTCGCCAGGTGCATCTCCCGGATCTACGAGGTCACGAGCGGGACGCTGACGTTCGAGGGGAAGGACATCACCAACTACTCGCGCCGCAAGCTCCGCCCGGTCCGGCGGGACCTGCAGATGGTCTTCCAGGATCCCTACGCCTCGCTTAACCCGCGCAAGCGGATCGGCGCGATCATCGCCGACCCGATGCGGATTCACCACGTCGGCGACAGGGCGCAGATCAGGGACCGCGTGCTCGAGCTGCTCGAGGTGGTCGGCCTCTCGGCCGAGCACGTCAACCGCTACCCGCACGAGTTCTCCGGCGGTCAGCGGCAGCGGATCGGCGTGGCCCGCGCGCTCGCGCTCAGGCCGAAGCTCGTCATCGCCGACGAGCCGGTCTCCGCCCTGGACGTGTCGATCCGCGCGCAGGTCATCAACCTGCTTGACGACCTGCAGGACGACCTGGGCCTGACGTACATCTTCATCGCGCACGATCTCGGGGTCGTCCGCCACGTATCCGACCGCATCGCCGTCATGTACCTCGGCAAGATCGTCGAGATCTCCCCGGCCGAGGAGCTCTACGAGCGACCGGTGCACCCCTACACCGAGGCCTTGCTGTCGGCGGTGCCGGTGCCCGACCCAGACCTGTCGGCCGCCCGGCAGCAGATCGTGCTCGAGGGAGACGTGCCCAGCCCGATTTCCCCGCCGTCCGGCTGCCGCTTCCACCCCAGGTGCCGCTACGCCACGGATATCTGCAAGACCGAGGAACCGCAGCTGACGCTGCGCGGCAGCGTGGGTCACCTGGCCGCCTGCCATCATCCGCTGTCGGTGGGGGCACGGCCGCCCGAGTCGGCCGCGGCCGCGGTTACCGGCCAGTAGCGATCTGCCTGCCCGGCTGCCATGATGGGGTCATGGATAGTGCCGCGGCCATCGCCAGGCAAATGTGGACCTTGTACGAGCCGGTGCACCTGGTCAGCTACTTCACTCCCGAGGCTCGGGCGGCGTTCGAGCAGGCAGGCCTTCGCGGCTTCTGGCGCGGCTATTTCGCCGGGCGAGCGGCGCCGATGGGCAGGGTTGACGCCCCGGCCGTGGTTGCGGCCTTCTTCGTCTTCGCGCCGGCCATGGTCGGGCGGGCCATCCCCAGCGTGTGGGAACTGGCGACCCCGGCCGAGGCGCTGGCCGCCAGGCAGAAAGGCGCGGTGGCAGCCGTGCGCGGGCTGCTGGGCCTGAAGCCGGCAGATCCGGTCCCGGCGGCCGTCACCGCGGCCGCCGACCAGCTCGCGGCGGCCGCCAGCGACCTGGACGGTGCCGGGCGCTCGCTGGCGGCGCCCAATGTTGCGCTTCCGGTACCGGACGAGCCTGTCGCCAGGCTGTGGCACGCAGCGACGCTGCTGCGCGAGCACCGCGGCGACGGTCACGTCGCGGCACTGGTCGCGGCCGATCTCGACGGGGCCGAGGCACTCGCGCTGCGAGCCGGCGTCGACCGGGCAGGCGAGCGCGCCAGAAGGCACGTCGCGGCCGGCTGGAAGCGCGAGCAGATGCAGCCGGCCCGAGGTTGGACAGACGCGCACTGGGACGCGGCCGACGAGCGGCTGGCGGCCCGCGGCCTGCTCGACGGTGAGCGCGCTGCCACCACCGCCGGAGTGACGATGCACCGGGAGATCGAGCGCGCGACGGACCAGGCTGCGGCCCGGCCGTGGACGAGCCTCGGCCAGGACCGGGTCGCAGCGCTCGCTGAGCTGCTGCGGCCAATCGCCCGCGCCTGCGCTGCGGCAATGCCGTTCCCCAACCCGGTCGGCGTGCCAGCGCCGGCGGACCTGCCCTCGTGACGGCGGAGCACTCGATGAGCACGCTCGAGCGGCCAGCGCTCGGTGTCCTGGCCGACCCGGCCACGCTGCCGGATCCGTACCCGGTCCTGGCGGCGCTCCGGGAGGCATCGCCGTTCGCCGAGTTCAACGGCAAGCTCATAGTGGCCGGCCGGCATGCGGACTGCTCCGCGGTGCTGCGTCACCCGAACGCGAGCAGCGAGCGCAACCAGTCGCTGCTCGCGGCCGGGGCGTCGCGGCGGGTGCGTGACCGGCCGTCGTTCCTGTCCCTCGACCCGCCCGATCACACCCGGCTGCGCCGGCTGGTCTCCAAGGCCTTCACCCCGCGCATGATCGCCAGGCTCGAGCCTCGTATCCGGGCGATCACCGGCGAGTTGCTGGCCGCGGCGGCAGACGCGGGCGAGCTCGAGCTGGTGAGCCAGCTCGCCTACCCGCTGCCGGTCCGGATCATCTCGGAGATGCTTGGCGTACCGATCGAGGACCACCCGCGGTTCGCCGGCTGGTCGGCCGGGCTCGCGCATTCCCTCCAGCCGGGTTTCGGCATCGACTCAGACGCGGTCCAGAGCAGGGCGGAGGCAGCACAGACCGCCAGCGACGAGTTCGCGGAGTACTTCCGCGCGCTCATCGCCGTCCGGCGCGCCCGCCCGGCCCAGGACCTGCTGTCGGACCTGATCAGGGCCGAGGACAACGGGGAGATGCTCACCGAGAACGAGCTCATCGCCACCTGCGTGCTGCTGCTGGTTGCCGGCCACGAGACGACCGTCGGCCTGATCTCCAACGCGATCCTCGCGCTGCTGCGGCACCCCGACCAGCTCGCGCTGATCCGGGCCCGTCCCGACCTCGCCGCCGACGCGGTCGAAGAAACGCTGCGCTTCGACGCGCCGGTTCAGATGACCGCGCGGGTGGCTCGCGGCGGCATGCAAGTCGGCAGCGCGCAGGCCCCCGACGGGGCGCTTGTCCTCCTGCTGCTGGCCGCCACCGGGCGCGACCCGCAGGTATTCCCTGACCCCGACGTGTTTGACCTCCGGCGCGGCGCAACCGGCCATCTGGCGTTTGCGGCCGGCCCGCACTTCTGCCTCGGCGCACCGCTGGCCAGGCTGGAGGCAACGACCGCGGTGCGGGCGTTCGCGACGCGGCTGACCAGGCCCGAGCTGGACGTCGACTCGCTCGCGTACAAGCCGAATTTCAACCTGCGCGGCCCTGCGCGCATGGTGGTGCGCTTCGCACACCTGGCCGGCGGCTAGCCGAGGAACCCCCGGAGTAGCGCGGCCGTGCCCTCCAGGTGCTCGGCGACGGCGGCCCTGGCCCGGTCGCCATCGCCGGCCAGGATCGCCTGCACGATCGCCTGATGCTGCCCGGAGGTGTGCTCGATGTTCCGCTTCAGCACCGGGATCGCGTTGAGGAAGTCGTTCAGCCGCCAGCGCGCATCGGCGCAGGCGGCCGCCAGCAGGCTCGAGCCAGCCAGGTCGGCGATGCTCAGGTGGAACAGCGTGTCCAGCCGCCGGTAGTCCTCTGGGCTGGCGCCGTTGACGTCGGCCAGCCGCGCGGTCAGCGTGTCGGCCGCCGCTGGGTCGGGCGCTCTGGCGAATCTGCCAGCGAGCGCCTCGGCTGCGCCACACTCAACGGCGAGCCGGAACGTCAGCGCATCGGTCAGCTTGTCGCCGTCCTCCAGCGCCAGGCGCCGCAACTCGGCGCGATCGGGCGCCGGGCGAGTGTAGGTGACAAAGGTCCCGCCAAAGCGGCCGCGGCGTGAGGTGACGTAGCCGGCCCCGTGCAGCTCCCTGATCGCCTCCCGCAGCGTCAGCCTGCTGACTCCGAGCTGCCCGGCCAGCTCGCGCTCGGCCGGAAACCGCTCGCCCGGCGCGACCATTCCGAGCTTGATGACGGTGAGCAGGCGCTCCACGGTCTCTTCGAAGGCGTTGCCAGCGCGCACAGGCCTGAGTACGCCGCTGAGGTCGATCTGCGGCGGCGCCTGAGACTCATCGTGTTGCTGCAGCTTGACCAACGGTCCTCCCGTCGGGGGAACGCAGCGCTCCGCCGGCACGCGGGTCCTCCGCCGTCCCGCGTGCCGGTGCTGATGGGGCGCGAGTGATGAATTAGCCAGAAGGTCTTGACAATGCCTCAGACGTCATCATCATTGGTCTGATATTAGACCATTGAATTCAGAGGTCCGCTAGTCCTAAACCGGGCCTCTCCGGCGAACTCCCCCGACATCAGGACCCAGTACCCAAGGAGCACGTCGTGTCGGTCAACCAGGAAACGGTCAGCAGCGACGAGGAAATCCTGCACCGCCTCGGCTACGCCCAGGAACTACGCAGGCGGATGTCGGGCTTCAACAACTTCGCCGTCTCATTCACGATCATCTCGATCCTGTCCGGCTGCCTGACCCTCTACGGCTACGGCATGGGCACCGGCGGGCCCGCGATCATCGTCTGGGGCTGGCCGATCGTCGGTATCTTCACGCTGCTGGTCGGCCTGTCCATGGCCGAGGT
>JASHUG010000439.1 GCA_030040155.1 Streptosporangiaceae bacterium
GGCTTGTCACTTCGTGGCTTTTGCGTTGTTTGTGAAGCCGGGCTGCGTCGTGGGTGTGAAGTAGGCATGGCTAGAGCGGCTTAAATGAGCCTTCCAGCCATGCAAACCTCACACCCACCAATCGTGCGGTGGCTCAGGGCGGGTCGGCGGGCGCGATGAGCAACGCGGAACGCGGCGGGAACGCGGAACGCGGCGGGAACGCGGCGCGAACGCGCGCACGCGGCGGGAACGCAGGAACGCGGCGGGGAACGCGCGCACGCGGCGGGAAAGTGGAACGCGGCGGGCAATCTGGTCGGCCGACGCGGGGCCAAGGCCGAATCCTCGGCTGCACAAAGGCTTGCACGACCAACTGATTGAGATATATCTTGTTGTCGCTCGTTAAAGATATATCTCGTCTGACGCCTGACCGAACCCCGACCGGAGCGCCACCCGATGACACGAGTCGAGAACGACACCGCAGGCACCCATGACGTCGTTGGCGCGGGCACGGCGACCACGAGTTGGTCTGAGGGCGCAGCCGGAACCGCCGGAAAGGCCTGCGATGGCGCGGCCGGAACTGCCGGCGAGCGCTCCGTCAGCAATCTAGACATGGCCGGCATGGCTAGCGCGGCCTGCACTGCACGTCGGCGGCGTGGCGAGGGGCGGCTCGGACGCGTGGTGGCTGCAGCACGGCTGTCGCTACAGACCGGTCCCATGGCCGACCAGAACTTTCGGCTACTCACGGTTGGCCAGACAACGTCAACCCTCGGCGACTTCTGCTACGCGGTCGCGCTCCCCTGGATGGTCCTCTCGGCCCGCGGCGGTGGAGTCGCCGTTCTCGGGCTGGTCCTGGCCTGTTACGGGATACCTCGAACGGCACTGATCCCGGTGGGCGGCATCCTGGCCGACAAGATAAGCGGCCGGGTGGTCATGCTCGTCGCCGACATCGCCCGGTGCGGCCTCGTAGGTGCACTGCTCTACCTAGATGCAACTCACGCTGTGTCGCTGGCCACCCTGGGCCCGGTGGCGGCGCTCGTCGGAGCGTGCGGAGGGTTGTTCATTCCCGCCTCTTACACACTGCTGCCGCAACTGCTGTCGCCCGATGACCTGCAGTCAGGCAATGCGATCAGTTCCGCAGGGAACCAGTTGGGCGGCCTGGTGGGCCCGGCGATCGCCGGAGCACTGGTGACGACGGCCGGCTCGGCGGCCGCCTTCGGCGTTGACGCCGCCACGTTCGCGGTCTCCGCGATCACGCTGGCGCTGATCAGGCCGCATCGGCAGGCGCACGCCGCGAGACCGGCCGAGGCCGCCCCGAAACCGGCCGACGCGACCGCGAAGCCAGCCGACGCCGCCGGAAAACCGGCCGACGCTGAACGCCGGGCGCCCGCGGGCAGCGACCCGGCCCGCAGCCGGGGCCTTCCGAGCCTGCTCCGCGAGCCCGTGCTCCAGAACATGATGGTGGTGGTGCTGATCGCCAACCTGTTCACGACCGGCGTGTTCGAGGTTGCCATGCCCGATCTGGCCCACGAGCGGTTCGGAGCCGCCGGCTACGGTGCCATGCTGGCGTGCTTTGGCGGCGGCGCGCTGGCGGGCGCGCTGCTCGCGGCCCGGCGCCGGCCGATGCGCGCGCCTTCGGTCGTCGGGTGCCGGGCGTTCATCGTGGCCTCCGTCGGGATCGCCCTGATTCCCTTCCTTGGCGGACTGCCGGGTGCCTGTGCCGCGATCCTGGTGCTTGCGGTCTGCACCGCCTACGGCGACATCATCCTGGTCACGCTGCTCCAGCAGTGGGCCCCGCCCGAACTGCTCGGCCGGGTCATGAGCATGATCCTGCTAGCGAGCATGGGCAGCTTCCCGCTGTCGGTCGCGATCAGCGGAATCCTCGTTGGCAAGTTCGGTCCCGAGTGGTTCTTCCCCATAGGCGCAATCGTGCTGGCGCTCGCGGTCATCATCGCGTTGTGCCGGCCCGAGATCAGAACTCTCGGCGCGAAGTCCGCAGAAAAGGCTCACCCGGAAGCCCGGCTCACCCCTGGATGACGGCCAGCGCCGCCGAGCAACGCCCTCTCCTAACTTGCTCAGGGCCATGAACTCAAGCAAGCTGCCGCCGACCATGACCAGCAGCGCTACCAGGATCAGCGCGACGGCCAGCATGGTGCCCTGGAGCCTCCAGGTCATGGCCACCACCAGTTTCGGCCCTCCCCGCAACCGGCATGCAAGCCCGATCTCGGCAGCTCCGACACCGGCGGCTATTGCGACCGCGAGAAGTTCCAAGCCAGCCCAGAACACAGCTCCGCCGCCGCTCAGATTCAGCTCGTGCGGGAAGCAGGCCGACCAGGCGGCCACCCCGGCGACGGCTAGCGCAAGCCAGGCCACACCCTGGGTCAGTAGGAGCCGGGACACACTGGTTGCGGGATCAACGCGCGGGGGCCGGTGCCGAACGAGATCGCGGCGGCGCGCGGTGGGCAGCCGGCCGAACGGGCCGCGCGGCGACGATGGGCGATCAGGAATACTCACCATCGGCAGACGCTAACATCGCGTGGTCGAACGCCTGACAGCGGGCTGTAGTCAGACAGTTACCTTAAGCAGCACTTGGCTCAGCCAGGTAAGCGATCCACTGCGGATCGCCCTCCTGCGCCGCGCCGATCAGGCGCCAGTGTGCCCCCCGCGGCGCCGCGGGATCGCGGGCGAGAGTCCAGCCCAGTTCCTCGATGAAGTGGTCGGCCTTCCTGTGGTTGCAGCGCGTGCACGAGGCGACGCAGTTCTCCCAGACGTGCTGGCCGCCGCGGCTCCGCGGCACGACATGATCGATCGTGTCGGCTTTGGTGCCGCAGTAGGCGCACAGGTAGTTGTCCCGCCGCATCAGTGCGGCCCTGGTCAGTGGTACCCGGCTGCGATGCGGCACGCGGACGTAACGACGCAGCCTGATCACTGACGGGATCGCGAGCTTCGTCGACGATGAATGCAGCATCTGCCCGCCGACATCGTCGTGCACGACATCGGCCTTCTCGCCCAGCACCAGGCACACGGCGCGGTGCAAGCCGACTGTGGTCAGCGGCTCATACGTGACGTTGAGCAGCAGCACCCGACGCACGCGTACACCTCCCGGAGCCGGCCAAAGTCAGCGATGAGGTGATACCCGGCTTCGTGCCGCCGGGGCACCCGTGACCAGTGTGACGGCATCGCAGGCCGTTCGCCAAGACCATTAGCCTCACCGCGTGCCGCCGGCCACGCTGCGGAGCACCGCAGCGCAAACCGGCCATACTGACGTTCCCTGGGCGCCAGGTTACTGTTGCCGGCCGGCTACCCGTGACTGCCCGCGAGCTAAGCCGGGCCCGCCGGCCGATCGACCCAAGGGTGCCTCGCGGGCACCGGCAACAGCGCGCGGCCGCGGACCGGCACCAGGACACGGCCCCAGCCCGGCACCAGGACACGGCCCCAGCCCGGCATAGGGTGCCTGATATGCAGCCCTCGTATCCGGACGCGCCTCGCCAGGACATCACCGAGATCATCCATGGCCAGCCGGTCGCTGATCCGTACCGCTGGCTTGAGGATCCAGACAATAAGGAGTCACGCGCCTGGCTCGAGGCCGAGGAAGAGCTCTACCGCGACTACGCCAGCCGGGTTCCCGGCCGAGACAAGTTCGCCGTCCGGCTCACCGAGCTATTGTCCGCAGGTGAGGTCAGTCCGCCGAGCTGGCGCGGGGACCGGCAGTTCTACACCAGGCGGGAGCCGGGTCAGGAGCACGCCGTGCTGTACACGGCAGCTCCCGGCGAGGACGAACGGGTGCTCGTCGATCCGGTGGCGATCGACCCGTCCGGCTCGACGACGCTCGACTACTGGAAGCCGAGCCACGACGGGGGCCTGCTCGCCTATCAGCTGTCCGAGGGCGGCACCGAGGAAGCCGCGTTGCGGATTATCGAGACCGCCACCGGCGAACTGGTGGACGGCCCGATCGACCGGGTCAGGTACTCCGACGTCGCCTGGCTGCCGGACGGAAAGTCGTTCTACTACATACGCAGGCTTCCTCCGTCCGCGGTGCCCGCCGGTGAAGATCAGTTCCACCGCCGGGTCTTCCTGCACCAGCTCGCCACGTCCCCGGACGCTGACGCGGTCATCATCGGCGAGGGCCTGGAGAAGACGAACTACTACGCCGTCTCGGTAAGCCAGGACGGCCACTGGCTGTCGATCACCGCGTCGGCGGGCACGGCACCGCGCACGGACGTCTGGGTTGCCGACCTCTGCGATGCCGACCCGGCCGCGCCCAACCTGCAGGTGATGCAGCAGTACGTAGACGCCAGCACCTACCCGCGTGCAGGCAGGGACGGCCGGTTTTACCTGCTGACCGACCGCGACGCTCCGCGCGGACGGCTCGTCGTGACCGACCCGGCCGACCCCGAGTTCCCCGGCTACGGCAGCTGGCACGACCTGATCGGTGAGGACACCGAGGCGGTGCTGACCGGCTTCGCGATCCTGGACGACCCTTCCCCGCTGGCCGGCGAGCCCGTCCTGCTGGCGTCCAGGCAGCGACACGCGATCAGCGAGATCAGCGTCCATGCGCTGGCGACGGGCGAGAAGACAGGCGACGTGAGCCTGCCTGGACTGGGCAGCACGGGCGGCATTAGCGCGCGGCCAGAAGGCGGCCACGAGGCCTGGTTCACCTACACCGACTACGGCACGCCGGTCCAAGTGCTGCGCTTCGACGCGGCAACGGGCGCCACCGACGTCTGGCAGCGGTCGCCAGGCACGGTCGCAGTACCTCCCATCCTCGCCGAACAGGTGTCGTATCAGTCCAAGGACGGCACCACGATCAGGATGGTCATCGTCAGCCCGGCCAGCGCAGGCGCAGCCCAACGGCCCGCGATCCTGTACGGGTACGGCGGATTCAACGTCAGCCTCACCCCCGCATACTCGGCGAACATCCTGGCCTGGGTCGAGGCCGGGGGCATCTACGCCGTAGCCGGACTGCGCGGCGGCAGTGAGGAAGGTGAGGAATGGCACCGCGCGGGCATGCGCGCGCACAAGCAGAACGTCTTCGACGACTTCCACGCCGCCGCCGAGAAGCTCATCGCGGGCGGCTGGACCTCCAGCCCGCAGCTCGCGGTCTGGGGCGGCTCAAACGGCGGCTTGCTCGTCGGCGCGGCCATTACTCAGCGGCCCGACCTCATGGCCGCCGCGGTGTGCTCGGCCCCCTTGCTCGACATGATCAGGTACGAGCTGTTCGGGCTGGGTACGACGTGGAACGACGAGTTCGGGGCCGTCGCCGACCCGGAGGAGTTCGCCTGGCTGCTCGCCTACTCGCCCTACCATCACGTCCGCGACGGCGTGTCGTACCCCGCGGCGCTGTTCACGGTCTTCGACGGCGACACCAGGGTCGACCCCTTGCACGCCAGGAAGATGTGCGCGGCACTACAGCATGCCACCGCAGCGCCGTTCAGCGAGTGTCCGATCCTGCTGCGCCGCGAGGCCAACGTCGGCCACGGCGCGCGCGCGATCAGCCGGACCGTTGCCCTGGCCTCGGAGTCGCTGGCCTTTGCTGCCGCGCAGACGGGCCTTTCCGTCTAGCCGTCGGCCGCTAGCTCTAGCCCGCTCCCGACGCGATTAATACCGGGAACGAAGTCGGGCCCGGCGCACCGTCGTCACGCCAACGTCACCGCGTCCCGGTATTCGGCTAGCGCCGGCAAGCTCGGGTACCGCAGGCCAGCGGCCTGCCCCAGGGAGCGGGCAACCTGCTGCACCACCTCGGTGTGGTGCTCGCACGGCAGGCCGAGCACGGTGTCGCGGCCAAGAGCCAGCGCCTGGACCGGCTCACCGGACTCGAGCAGGCAGCGCGCGTGGCCGAGGGCCACGAGCGCGCAGTCAAGCACCTCCGCCGTGGGGTAAAGCTGCGCGGCCTGGCTGAAGGCCCGATTCGCGGCTTGCCAGTCGCCGAGCACAACGAGGGCGTCGCCCATGTGGAAATACAGCTGACGCTCGGTGTAGCCGAACGCCGTGTCGCGCACCAGGCCGACGGGCAGGTCGGTGATGGCGTCTGCCGCCCGATCCAGCGTTGCCCTGGCCCGGTGCAGCGCAGCCCGGCGGCCGCGGGCGGAGACCCGCGCCAGCCGCGCCCGCGCGCGGGCCTCGATCACCGGAGCCATTACCGAGGCCGCGCACGGGTGCCGGCCGGCCAGGTCGATTGCGCTGCTCGCCAGCGCCGCCGCCTCAGTCGGGTCTCCGTAATAGAGCGGCACGAGCGCCTCCCTGGCCGCCACCCAGGCGCGCAGCTGCCGGTCCCCGGTTTCGTCCGCCGCGATCCTGGCGGTCCGGAAGAACGACCTGGCCAGCCGGTGGTCGCCGATGTCGAGCATCGAGATTCCCGCCAGCCCGGCCAGCTGGCAGGCCAGCCGGCACAGCCGCTCGGCGAACTCCAGCGGCTGCCGCTCCTCGCACATCCGCCGGACATCGCCCAGGTCGAGCAGGACGTCGCACAGCAGCCGCAGGGACGGCACGGTCATGTACTGCCTGGCATAGCTGGCTGCGGCCTGCTCCCAGGTGTCGAGCATGGCCGCCGACATTGTCCCGCCCAGCAGCGCGTCGTCCATCCGGCGGCGGATCCGGTCGACGGCGCCGAGGAACCTGCCGTCCACCCGGCAGCGGGTCTGCGTCATCTGCCTGATCAGCATCCGCCGGAGCTCGTCGTCGTCCTCCTGCCCGTCCGCCGGCTTCGCAGCCAAGCCGACTCCGGGCGCCACGGCTGGCTCAGCCGACCGGTGTGATTCGCCGCACAGGCACGTGCCCTCGAACCCCAGGTCGGCAGGATCGGCCTGATAGGCGGCACACAGATAATGCAGGTACTCGGGGCCTGGCCGCTTGTGCCCGCCCTCGTAAGCCGATAGCAGGGTCTCGCTGAACCGGGGGACCCGCCGCCCGTCGGCCTCGTACCGCGCCCGGACCTGGGCCACCACATCGGCCAGCGCGATCCCGAGGGCCAGTCGATGCGCCCGGATCTTGCTCGTGCCGCACTGACCGGAAATTAATGTGGCGATCGCGGCGGGCTGGGCGCCTGCGACCAGCTCCCGCGCCCGGATGAGCCTGGCGGTCTCGACTTCCCGACGCCCGTCTGCCGACGGGACCGGTCCTGGCGCAGCACCTGATCCGTGCGCCCCAACGTCTGCTACGGCCAAAGCTGCGCTCCGCTCCGGTGACACGGATTCACCCCTGTCGCTCTTTGCTCTGAATGCACTGCGTCCCCGAGCGGATCACTGCTAGCACATCGTAACTTGAGCCTCGCGGCTTGTTAAACCTTTTCGGCTGCCATTCCTGATTGGTTCCGCCGACACCAGCGTTCGCTCCGAAGAATGCCGGGTCCGGCTCATTAGTATCGGGCGCGTGACGGCCTCACTCCTTGCGCGCGAATCCGTCGTTACCCCAAGCGGCCAGACCGGGAATTCCCTGACGGCTGCGTGCGGGAAGACGCCGGGTATCGCATGCCGGCTCGTCTGGGACCTGTCGCACAACAGCCACGCGGCCGATATCACGACTGTCTACCTGGCCGGCCCGATCCGGCTCGCGCTCCGGATAGCGCTGGTCCTGATCATCGCGTTCTTGGTGCGCGGGGCCGCGGGCAGGCTCATTAACAAGCTGACCGCGCGGACCGCAGCCAGCGAGGACCGCCCCGACCGCGCGCACGGCGTGTTCAGGGAGCGCCGCAGTCAGCGGACAGCGGCAATCGCCTTGCTACTCGGCAACGCTGCGTCCGTGACGATCTTCGCCATCGCCGGCCTGATCATCATCGGCGACCTCGGGCTGAATCTGGCCCCGGTGCTGGCCAGCGCGGGCGTGCTCGGGATCGCCATCGGCTTCGGCGCGCAGTACATCGTGCAGGACTTCCTCGCCGGGATCTTCATCCTGCTGGAAGACCAGTACGGCATCGGCGACGTGATCGACGTCGGCACGGCCAGCGGCACCGTCAGCGGCACGGTCGAAGCGGTAAGCCTGCGCGTTACCAGGCTGCGCGATGTCAACGGGATCGCCTGGATCGTTCGCAATGGCATCATCAGCCAGGCCGGAAACGAAACTCACGGCTGGGCCCGTGCCGTCGTCGACGTTCCGCTGCCCTACGGCGTGCCGGTCGCGACCGCCAAGGCCGTCCTCGCGCGAACGGCCGAGAAAATGGCGCGCGAGCCACGCTGGCGCAAGGACTTCCTGGACAAGCCCGAAGTCTTGGGAGTGGAGACGGTCGATCAGAACACGATCTTCATCCGGGTCGTGGCCCGCACGGCACCGCTCGCGAAGCCAGCGATCACGCGCGAACTCACCGAGCGGCTGATGGACGCGCTGGGAGCCGAGCAGGAGGAGGCCATGGCGGTGCTGGCGACGTCGATCCCGCGCCAGCCACGCCCGGCCGGCCGAGCCCGGCCTTCGGTGCCCGCCGAGGACAGTGATCCCGCCCAGTCTGACGTGGGCACCGCAGGCAGCCAGGCCCCCGAGCCGTAGTCTGTTTCAGCCCTGGGTGCGGTTAGGCTGGATCGGGTGACGACCCAGACAGACAGCCTGTTCGAGCAGGTCGGCGGGGAACCGACGTTCCGGCAGCTAGTACACCGGTTCTACCAGCTGGTCGCGGCCGACCCCGAGCTCAGGCCGGTCTACCCCAGCCGTGACCTCGGCCCGGCGGAAGATCATCTCCGGTTGTTCCTCATCCAGTACTGGGGCGGGCCGTCCACCTACAACGAGCTGCGCGGCCATCCCCGGTTGCGGATGCGGCACGCGCGGTTCGCGATCGGTGAGCGCGAGCGGGATCTCTGGCTCAAGCACATGCGCACGGCCATGGACGAGCTGGCTCTGCAGCCGGCCCAGGACGAGCAGCTCTGGGAATACCTGCAAATGGCCGCCCACAGCCTGGTGAATCAGCCGGGCGAGCGCCGCGGCGGGCCGGACCTGGGACTGACCCCGGCCTGACCTGGCCCCGACTCGGGCAGGACCGGACCAGCCGCGCCCGAAAAGTCGGGCAACGGGTAATCAGTTATCCGCAGCCGGTAATCAGGTTGCCGCCGCCAATTACCGTGAGTAGTTGTTCCCTGACTCCGTTTGCGGCGAGCAGGCCATTCCATCGATACTGTCACCACCCCGTTCCGTTCTGCCAGGGTCGGGTGGCGCTGCCACTCCGATTCTGCCCCGCAGCATCGAGCAGCGCCGCCGCTGGAGGCTTGCATGACACAGGACTTCAGCTCCGTAGTCGGCGGCCTACCACCCGGCGAGCAGATCGCCGGGTATCAGATCGAAGAGCCAATCGGGCGCGGCGGCATGGCCGTGGTGTACCGGGCGCTAGACCTGCGGCTCGGCCGCCAGGTGGCGCTCAAGGTCCTGGCTCCTCACCTCGGCGAGGACGAGGCGTTCCGGCAGCGGTTCATCCGCGAATCGCGGGCCGCCGCGGGCGTCGACCACCCGCATATCATCCCGGTGTTCGAGGCCGGCGAGGCCGACGGCGTGCTGTTCATCGCGATGCGCTACGTCGCCTACGGAGACGTACGCAACCTGATCGACCGCGAAGGCAGGCTGAGCACCGCCCGGACTGCCCTGATCACTGCCCAAGTCGCGTCCGCGCTGGATGCCGCGCACGCCCGCGGGCTCGTGCACCGGGACGTGAAGCCGGGCAACATCCTGCTTGCCGAGAGCGAGGCCAACGGCGCGGATCACGCTTACCTGTCCGACTTCGGGCTGAGCAAGCACTCGCTGGCGGCCTCGACGCTGACGGCGACCGGCCAGTTCATGGGCACGCTTGATTACGTCTCGCCCGAGCAGATCCAGGGTCATCCGGCTGACGGCCGCGCCGACCAGTACGCGCTGGCCTGCACGGCGGTGGAGATGCTGTCGGGGAGCCCGCCGTTCCGCCGGGACGAGAGCATGGCGTTGCTGTGGGCGCAACTGGAGGCTCCACCGCCGCCGCTCACCGACCGCCGGCCCGACCTGCCACCTGCAGTCGACGCGGTCGTCCTGAGGGCGCTGGCCAAGTCGCCGGAGGACCGCTTCCCGACGTGCACGGCGTTCGCCTCGGCCCTGCGAGCCGCCACGACCGCCGAGCTCACCGGGATGCGTCCGGCCCCGCCGTCCATCGCCAGGACTCCGCCGATGGCGGTCCCCGCGACGGGCATCGAGCAGCCACGGGCCAACCCCGTTCCGGTTACTAATCCGCAGTGGAGGCCCGGCGCTAACTCACCTCGGCCGCCAACCGAGCCAGCGGTTGCCTCGCCTCCGCTGGCCTTCCGCGGGTACGGCGAAGGCAACGGAACGGGCTCGCCTCCGGCCGACCGTGTTACGCCAGGCGAGCGCATGGCCAGGCCTGCGCTGCCGCAGCCGCGTGACTACCAGCCTGCGTCGCGCCCGCGCCAGTCCCGTGGCGCCGGCGGCAAGATCGCGGCCGGCCTGATCGGCATCGTCGTGATCGGGGTGCTGGCCGGCTTCGGCTACAAGCTGCTGCATCACAACCCGGCCGTGAAGCCGCCGGCAGCGCAGTCCACCAGCGGCCCGGGGGTGGTCGCGGATCCGGCGGCGGTCGTGCGCGCCTACTTCGCCGCGATCAACGAGCACCGTTACCTCAAGGCGTGGCAGCTGGTCGGCGGCGGCACCAGCGGCTCCTCAGCCGGGACCGCCTTTCCCCAGTTCAGGAACGGGTTCGCGGGGACGCTGCGAGATACCGTAAAGATCATCTCGATCAGCGGCGACACAGTGACGGCGCGCCTGCGGGCACTGCAGGACAACGGCGTCCTCAAGATCTACCAGGGCTCCTACACGGTCGCGAACGGCATTATCACCGCCTCAGACGTACGGCTGATCAGCGTCAGCTGAGCCTGCGTCCGTGGGCCGCGCGGCGGCCATCACATCCTGATGCGCTTGTTCCCCGGGTCGTAGAGCGGCCGGAGCGAGAGACGCGCCGGAACGATGTGGTCGCCGATCTGCACCGTCCAGGTTCCCGCGTCGAGCCAGGCCTGGTCGATCGGCTCGCCGGTGGACTCGATCATGGCCAGGCCGACCGAGCCGCCCAGCGTCCAGCCGTAAGACGCCGCCCGGATGTAGCCGGCCGGCGCTCCGTCGCGCCTGACGATCTCGGCATGGAACATCAGTGGCTCCGGATCCGTGAGCAGCACCTGGACCAGGCGCTTGCTGAGTTTGCCCGCCGCCTTCTGAGCCGCCACCGCGTCCCGGCCGATGAAGCCGCCTGGCTTGTCCAGCGCCACCGCGAACCCGAGGCCGGCCTCCAGCACGGTGTCGGTGTTGTCGATGTCGTGGCCGTAGTCGCGGTAGCCCTTCTCCATCCGCAAGCTCGACAGGGCTTTGAGCCCCGCGTGCCGCAGGCCGACCCGGCGGCCGGCCTCCACGAGCCGGTCATAAACGCCAAGTGCCTGCTCGGCCGGGATGTGCAGCTCATAGCCAAGCTCACCGAGGTAGGTGATCCTGATGCACAGCACCCGGGCGAACCCGATGTCGATGTGCCGTGCGGTCCGGAAGCCGAACGCGTCATCGCTCACGTCGGCGCTGGTGACCGAGGCAAGCAGTTCGCGGGACCGCGGTCCCTGGATGTTGATCTGGGCGTAGGCCGAGGTGACGTCGGTGGCGAAGGCTCGCGCGTCTTGCCCGGCGAAGTGGCGGCGCATCCACGTCAGGGCGTGCCGGTGCGCGGTGTCGGAGGCCACCACGTAGAAATCATCGTCGGCGAGCTTGGTGACCGTCAGGTCAGCCTCCAGCTTGCCGTCGTCGTTGAGCCACTGCGTGTAGGTGATCATGCCGGGCTCGCCGTTGACCGCGTTGCCGGACAGTCGGTCAAGCTCGCGGCCGGCGTCGCGGCCCTGGACCGCGAACTTCGCCATGAACGACATGTCCATGAGGATCACGCCCTCACGGCAGGCGTGATGTTCGGCCTCCCAGTTGGCGTACCAGTCACGGCGACCCCAGGACAGTTCGCCTGGGTCCGGAGCCGTCCCCTCGGGAATCGACCCCGCGGGCGCATACCAGTCGGCGCCCTCCCAACCGGTCACGTCCCTGAAGAACGCACGCTGGCTGACGAGCCGGTCGTGGATCGGCGAGAGCTTCGCGCCCCGCGCGGTCCGCATCGACCGGCCTGGGTAGTGCGTGGCGTAGACCATGCCCAGCGACTCGACGGTCCGCGTCGCCCGGTACTCGGGCGTGGCCTGGTAGGGGTGCAGGCGGTCGATGTTCATGCCGGTGACGTCCATGTCCGGCCGGCCCGTGGTGATCCAGTGCGCCATCAGCCGGCCGATGCCGCCGCCGGTCAGGATACCGATGGAGTTCAGCCCGGCGGCGACGAAGTAGTTCCTGAGTTCGGGCGCCTCGCCGATCAGCGGAGCCAGGTCGGGGGTGAAGCTCTCCGGGCCGCAGAAGAACTTGCGGATGCCCACCTGCTCGGAGACCGGGATCCTGGACATGGTCTTCTCCAGGAACGGGCCCATCCGGTCCCAGTCCGGCGGCAGCTCACCGAAGGAGAAGTCCGGCGGGATGCCCTCGACCCGCCACGGAGCGCAGACCGGCTCGAACATGCCGAGCATCAGCCCGCCGCCCTCCTCGCGGAAGTACCCGTAATTGGCCGGGTCCTCGAGCACCGGCCAGTCCCGGCTCACCTCGGCTATCGGCTCGGTCAGCAGGTAGTAGTGCTCGGCTGCCTGGAGCGGAATGCTGACCCCGGCCAGCTCGCCAAGCTGACGGGCCCACATGCCCGCGCAGTTGACCACGTA
>JASHUG010000440.1 GCA_030040155.1 Streptosporangiaceae bacterium
CTCCTCCCGGCTGGCCAGTGCGGGAGCCGCGGCCGGTATCGCGCCGTCCGCGGATGCCGGGCCAGGCCGGGTCTGGCGGTTGATGAGGGCGTCGGCGCGTGCGCCGGTGTGCTGGTAGTAGTCCAGGAGCCGGCTGGTGGCACTGTCCCGGTCCTGGCCGGGGTCCAGGCGCCCGGCCAGGGCGCGGGCGTGTTCGCGGAGCAGGTCGTGCATCCGGTACCGGCCGTGGGCGGGCTCGGTGAGCAGGTACTGGTCGTACAAGGCTTCCAGGCCGCGTCGTGCGGCGGCCAGGCCGGTGCCGTCCAGCGCGGCGGCGGCGTAAGCGTCGAACTCGCTGCCCGGGTGCAGTCCGAGCCGGCGGAACAGCCGCTGCTGGTCGGCGGTCAGGTCGGTGTACGAGAGGTCGAACGCGGCGGCCACCGATACGTTCTCGGTCGCCAGCAGGTCCACCCCGTCCAGCGCTGCGGCGAGTTCGGCCGCCCGTCTCGACGCTGACCAGGCCGGGTGATGGCGCAACTGGCGGGCCACCATCCCGATCGCCAGCGGCAGGTACCCGCACAGCCGGGTGATCTCGGCCACCGGCGGGTCATCAGGGCTCAGCCCGGCCCGGCCCGCCAAGCGAACCAGCAATGCGGCCGCCTCGCTGGGCGGCAGGATGTCCAGGCTAATCGGCCTGGCATCGTCCAGCGCGGACAGGTGCCGGCGGCTTGTGACCAACACAAGACTGCCGCCAGTGCCGGGCAGCAGCGGCAGCACCTGCTCGCTGCTGGCCGCGTCGTCGAGCACCAGCAGCAGGCGCTTGCCCGCGACCCGGTCCCGCCACAGCGCTGACCGCGCTTCCAGTTCCGGCGGAATCTGCGCGGCCGGAACGCCGATCGTCAGCAGCAGGTCGGCCAGTGCATCGGCCGGGTCGGCCGACTGCCGACCGGGCGTGTGCCCGTGCAGCAGGACGAAGATCTGTCCGTCGGGGAACACCTGCGCCATCTGGTGCCCAGCGTGCACCGCGAACGCGGTCTTGCCGACCCCAGCCATCCCGCCGACTACATGCACGCTGACCAAATCGCCCGTTCCCGCCGCCGCCCGCATGAGCTGCTCAAGTTCCCGCTGCCGCCCAGTGAAAGAGGCCACGTCACGCGGCAGTGACCGCACGGCCGCCGCAGGCTCGGACTTACTTTGCGGCGCATGGCCTCGCGCGGCCGCCTCGAACTGTGTCCGTTCCGGGCCGATCAGGTGCAGGGCGTCGGCGAGCAACCGCAGTGTGTCCTTCTGCGGGGTGGTCGCTACCCCTCGCTCAAGATCACTGACGGTTCGCCGGCTCACGTTCGCGGCACTGGCGAGTTCCTCCTGCGTCAGCCGGGTACGAGTGCGCAATCTGCGGAGCAGATCGGAGAAGGTGACCGGCGCATCAGCCATGTCCGCTCCTCCCGCCAACGCTTTAGGGGGATTGTGCATGATCTAGCCTGGGCACCGCCACCAGCTGGCCCCACGCCTACCGCACGGTGGTCACAGGAGGCAGGACGCCCCGCGACAAGGCGGCCGACCCGGAAGCGCCGCGCGCTCGCGCGTAGCGACGCGTAAGCGTCAGCGTCAGGAACGAGCTGGGTAGCCGAGCCGTGCTCTAGGCACCGATCTCGAGATCGGGCGCGATCCGCGCCCGCGTGCCGCCGACCGGTAGCCCTGCGGCGAAGTCCCGGTACGGCTCGGTGCGAAGCAACCGGACGTGCAGATCCGCCAAGCTGGCCGAGGGATCGATGCCGAGTTCCTCGCGCAGGGTGCGGCGCAGGGTCTCGTACGCGATCAGGGCGTCAGCCCGCCGTCCGGCACGCGCCAGCGCGACCATGAGCTGGCCGGCAACATGTTCGCGCAGCGGGTGGGCGCGAGTGACCTCGAGCAGCTCTTCGGCGAGCGTCGCGTCCCGGTCCGACCGAAGGCACAGCTCGGCCCGCAGTTCCACCGCTTCCAGGTACTGATCGGTGACCTGCGGCACGAACTCGTGATGCAGAGCTGCGGACCCGACGTTGCCAAGGAGTGGCTGGCGCCACAGCGCGATCGCGGCGTCCAGGGCGACGATCGCCCTCTCGTCTAGGTGCGCCAAGGCGGCCTGCCTGGCGACGGCCAGGTGCTCGTGGAACCGCGCGAGGTCCAGGTTCTGCCCATTGACGCGCAGCCGGTATCCCCACCCGAGCGTCTGCAGAGCATCTTCGCCTAGCGACTGCCTCAACCGGGAGACGCCATTGTGCAGCGCCGACCTCGGGTTGGCCGGCAAGTCGGCTCCCCAGACGTGATCGATAAGCCGGTCCACCGAGCTGACCTGACCACGGGCGACTGCGAGTGACGCAAGCACCGTAATCGTCGTCTTGCCAAGCGCCAACGGAATGCCTTCGCGTAACGCCTCCACCGGCCCGAGCACCCGGATCTCGACGTCGGCCACCCGCTCACCCCCGGTACGCAAGCCGTTAACGCGAGGAAAGCAACAGATTTTGTAGTGTAATGCTCATCTCACCGAATCGAAGCTAAATTCCTCCAGTCCTGACTGCAACCGCGGGCTTAGCTACCGAAGTTATGAAGGGCCGGAAGATTCGGGTGGCCGCAGAGTCGCCAAGTGTGGCCAGGGCCTGGCGTGCCCGGTCCCGCTCAGTCAGGCATGCGGTCCTCGCCTCGCGCAGCGCCAGCCGCTTCAGTTCAGGGTCGCGGACGAGGTCACGGTGGGTTACGAGCCGCCCGCCCAGGTACTCGGGCACCGCCGAGATCCTTGCCTGCAGCATGGCCGCGAGGGTGGCGTCCAGCCTGGTGCGCTCGCCGCGAAGCGCGAGCACGTCTTCCGCGTGCAAGAAGGCGCGCCCGCAGTGATATCCGGCGTCCCGCAGTGCCTGCACGGCATCGGCTGAGCAGCCGCCGAGCAGGGCCCCGATTCGTGCCGGGAACTCGAAGAACGATGCGAACACCTCTGTCGCGCACACACTCGGAGCCGACCCTAGCTGGGTATCCCTCAGGGCGATCAGCTCGAGCAGCCAGTCGCCGAAGGACCATGAGATTTCCGGCGCCGACTCGGCCACCAGCCGGGACGCCTGCGCGAGCAGGAAGTCGCCGGCCAGCACCGTCGTCGCGACCGCCCAGTCGACGCCCCGCCTTGCGAAGCGCGGCGGGCCTCCGCTGGCGGGCGGGCCGAGGAGGGCCAGCGCACCTAGCTGGGCGAGTTCGATGCCCGCCGCGACCGTGGCGCGCTCTATCTGCGGCGGCCTGCCGCCCGCCAGCAATGCCGCGAGAAACAACAGGCCGGGACGCAGGCGCGGGCCGTCGGCCGCGTCGCTCGCCACCGCCAGCCGGGCAAGAAACGGCCACTCCTCCCGGACCGTGGTGATCATTACCTCGTCGCACGCGGTCAGGAAGGCAGCTGCGAGCATCGTCTCGCGGAGCTCCAGGCTGACGTGCTCCGCCGGGTTCAGCGCTTGGAGTCCTTCGGGAAGCAAAGTCACCCGCCGGGCCTTGGCGAAGAAAGGATGTTCACTTCGCGCCGTCGCGCTGAGGACGCGCCAGGTGAGGTGATAGCGGCGAGCGGCGTGACGGGCCGCCTCGAAGTAACCGACGAAGCCCGCAGCGAGCTGGCCGGCGTAGGCATCGAGCGCGGCGTCGGCATCGGACGGATGCGCTTCGATCGCAGCCGCAGCCTGCAGGCCGCTCCGGATGGCCAGGTTCAGCCCTTCTCCGGTGAACGGATTCACGAGGCCGGCTGCGTCGCCGACC
>JASHUG010000441.1 GCA_030040155.1 Streptosporangiaceae bacterium
ACCAGCCGGGAGCTGATCAGCCGGGCGCGGTCGCGCAGGTAGAGCCGCAGGTCGGTCGCGATCTGGTCGTTGCGGCTGCGCCCGGCCCGCAGCTTCCCGCCGAGCGAGCCCACCTGCTCAAGCAGGCCGCGCTCCAGCGCGGTGTGCACGTCTTCGTCGCTTGCCGCGGGCCGGAACCGGCCCTCCCGGCAGGCCCGGCCAAGCTGCTCGAGCGCGCCCGTCAGCCGGGCCAGCTCGATGTCGGACAGCAGCCCGGCCGCGTGCAGCACGCGTGCGTGCGCGGCCGAGGCCAGCAGGTCATACGGCGCGAGCCGCCAGTCGAACTGGACGCTGACCGACAGCCGCGCCAGGGCCTCGGCCGGCCCGGACTCGAAGCGGCCGCCCCACAGCCGCACCGGCGACGGCGGATCCGGCTCAGTGTCTGCCACGTCATTCCTTCCGGCATCGTCCTGGCGTTCCGATCATGTAATCGGTCGGGACGGTCCCGGCGCAACTTGGTCATTCAGTCATTGTTCAGGTAAGGGAACGGGCTCGGCTCAGGCGGAATGTGCCGCCGCCCGCCGGTCTCGGTCCGCGGCGATCTTGCTCGGCAGGCCCCAGAGCTCGACGAAGCCCTTGGCCAGCGACTGGTCGAACATGTCGCCGGAGTCATAGGTGGCCAGCTCATAGTCGTAGAGCGCCGCCGGGCTGCGCCGGCCGGTCACGACGGCGCGGCCGCCCTGCAGCCGCAGCCGTACGTCCCCGGTGACGTGGCCGGACGCCTGCGTCAGGAACGCGTCCAGCGCCTGCTTCAGCGGCGAGTACCAGAGGCCGTCGTAGACGAGCTCGGTCCAGCGCTGCTCGACCTGCCGCTTGAACCTGGCCAGGTCACGCTCGAGGCACACGCTCTCCAGCTCGGAGTGCGCGGCGATAAGCGTCATCGCGCCAGGCGCCTCGTAGATCTCCCGGCTCTTGATCCCGACCAGGCGGTCCTCGACCATGTCGATCCGGCCGATCCCGTGCGCCCCGGCCAGCGCGTTCAGCTCGGAGATCATCGCCAGCGGCGACATCGGCGCGCCGTCAAGCGCCACCGGCAGGCCCGCTTCGAAGCTGATCGTGATCTCCTGGGCGGGCTTGCCGGCGGCGGGGTCGTCGGTATAGCCCCAGACGTCATCGTGCGGCGCCTCCCAGATGTCCTCCAGGTGCCCGGTCTCGCAGCTGCGTCCCCACAGGTTCTGGTCGATCGAGTACGGGGACCTGGACGTGACGTTGATCGGCAGCTCCTTTTCCGCCGCGAACGCGATCGCCTTGTCTCTGGTCATGTCGGAGTCCCTGACCGGGGCGGTGCAGACGACATCGGGCGCCAGCGCCGCCAGCCCGACCTCGAACCGCACCTGGTCGTTGCCCTTGCCGGTGCAGCCGTGGGCGACCATGCTCGCGCCGCTTTCGATGGCCACTCTGGCCAGGTGCTTGACGATCAGCGGGCGCGACAGCGCCGAGACCAGCGGGTAGCGGTCCATGTAGAGCGCATTCGCCAGCAGCGCGGGCATGCAGAAGTCCGCGGCGAATTCCGCGCGCGCATCGATTACCTCGGCCGACGCCGCGCCGCAGGCAAGCGCCCGCTCCCTGACCGTGTCCAGGTCCTCGCCGCCCTGGCCGACATCGACCGCGAGCGCGATGACCTGCGCGCCGGTCTGCTCCGCGATCCAGCCGATCGCCACCGATGTGTCCAGGCCGCCGGAATAGGCGAGCACGACTTTCTCAGTCACCGCGGGTACCTCCTGTTTTCCTTCGCTGCACGCACGTCACGTATCTGTCCTCCGGCCGCCCGTGCCGCTGCGCTCGGCCAGCCGCAGGAAGGCCCTGGCTAGTTCCTCGCCCCCGTCCGGATCCCTGGCGATCACCAGCACGGTGTCGTCGCCGCCGACCGTGCCGAGGACGGCCCGCCAGCCCGAGTGGTCGATGGCCGAGGCCAGCAGCTGTGCGGCCCCGGCCGGCGTTCGCAGCACGACCAGGTTGCCGCTGGCCTCGGCGGTGACGAGCAGCTCGGCCGCGACCCTGGCCAGCCGGGCTGACGGTTCCATCGCCCATCCGGGGGGTACGAGGGGTCGCTCCCCCGAGACGGCCAGGGCAGCGACCAGGCCGGTCATGTCGACCGTGCCGACGCCGCCCGGAATCTCGCCCGGCCTGCCCATGCCGCCAGGGTCGGGGCCGCCTGACAGCGCGTACACCAGCGCCCCATCCCGTCCGCGCAACCGGACGGCGCCGATCTCCTCCAGGTCACGCGACAGCGTCGCCTGGGTGACCTTGAAGCCGATCTCCGCCAGCCGCTCGGCCAGCTCCTCCTGGGACCTGACCGGCCGGTCGGGCTGCGCCAGGATCCCCGCGATCCTCGCGTGCCTTGCGGCCTTGGTCCCCGGGCTCGCGTTCACTGCGCAGCCCCGCCGTTCTCAAGCAGCCAGCACAGCAGGGCCTTCTGCGCGTGCAGCCGGTTCCCCGCCTGCTCGAAGACGAGGCTGGCCGGCCCGTCGATCACGTCGGCCGAGATCTCCTCGCCCCGGTGTGCGGGCAGGCAGTGCAGCACCTGGCAGGCCGGGCTGGCGAGGGCCAGCTTGGCCCCGTCCAGCGAGTACCCGGCCATGGCCGCGACCCGCTCCCGTTCCTGGCCCTCCCGCCCCATCGACGTCCAGACGTCCGTTGCCAAGACGTCCACCCCCTTGCACAGTTCCTGCGCGTCGTCTCCCACGGTCACCGAGCCGCCGGTCCTGGCCGCGATCGCGGCCGCCGCGTTGACCACCTCGGTAGCCGGCCAGTACGCCTCGGGCGCGCAGATCCGCACGTGCAGGCCCGCGGTCGCGCCGCCCAGCAGGTAGGAGTTCGCCATGTTGCTCGCGCCGTCGCCGAGGAACGTCAGCGCCAGCCCGCCGAGCCGGCCGTAGGCGGCCGCGATCGTCTGCAGGTCAGCCAGCACCTGGCACGGGTGAAACTCGTCGGTCAGCGCATTGATGACCGGAACCGTGGAGGCGGCCGCCATCGCCTCGATCTGGTCCTGGCCGAACGTCCGCCACACGATCGCCGCGACCTGGCTGGACAAGACCCTGGTCATATCCTCGACGGTCTCGCCGCGGCCCGCGTGCGTGCCGGCCCGGTCAAGCACCAGGGGGTAGCCACCAAGCTCGGAGACGCCGACTGCGAACGAGACCCGCGTGCGCAGCGACGGCTTGTCGAACAGCACCGCCACCGACTGCGGTCCGTCGAGCGGCCGGCGGCTGAATCGCGCGTGCTTGAGCTCGGCGGCCAGCGTCAGCACCTGAGCCTGCTCGGCCGGCGACAAATCATCGTCGCGCAGGAAGTGACGTACGGTCGGCATCAGGCCTCCTGACTGGGCGCCACGACACTGGCCGCCTCGAGGATCGCGGGCAGGGCGGCGGTGAATGAGTCCGCCTCGGCGGCGGTCAGGATCAGCGGCGGCGCGAGCCGGACGGCATCGGGCTGCGCGGCGTTGACCAGGAAGCCGGCTCGCTGGGCCGTGGCCGCGACCGCGGTGGCGACGGGCTGGGCCAGCACGATGGCGAGCCACAGGCCGGAGCCGCGCACCCCGGCCACCAGCGGATGCCCGAGCGCTTCGATGCCGGCTGCCAGGCGCGCCCCAACGGTGGTCGCGTTCGCCAGCAGCCGGTCCCGCTCGATCGTCTCCAGCACCGCGAGCGCGGCCGCACACGCGACCGGGTTCCCGCCGAAGGTGCTGCCGTGATCACCCTTGCCCAGGGCCGAGCCGCATTTGCCGATGCCGATGCAGGCACCGATCGGCAGCCCGCCGCCAAGGCCCTTGGCCAGCGTGAGGACATCGGGCGTGATTCCCTCGCGCTGGTAAGCGAACCACTCGCCGGTCCGGCCGATTCCGCTCTGGATCTCGTCGATGACCAGCAGCGCGCCCGCCTGATCACACGCGGCCCTGGCCGCCTTCAGGTACCCGGCCGGGGCCGGCACGACCCCGCCCTCCCCCAGGCACGGTTCCAGGAACACGGCCGCGCAATCCGGCCCGACCGCGTCCGCCAGTGCCGCCTCGTCCCCGAACGGCACGAACCGCACCTGCACCCCGAACGGCTCAAACGGCGTGCGGATGGAGCTCTTGCCGGTCAGGCTCAGCGCACCCATCGTGCGGCCGTGGAAGCTGCCCTCGGCGGCCACCATCACCGGCCGCCCTGTGCTGCCTGACACTGGGCCCTGGGCGCGGCGCACGAGCTTGATCGCCGCCTCGTTGGCCTCCGCGCCGGAGTTGCCGAAGAACACCCGGCCGTCGACGCCCAGCAGCCTGATCAGCCGCACCGCGAGCTCGACCTGCCGTTCGTGCAGATACAGGTTCGAGGTGTGAGCCAGCGTCCCGACCTGCTCGGTCACCGCCGCGATCAGCGCCGGGTGGGCGTGCCCGAGAGCGCTGACCGCGATGCCGCCGATCAGGTCCAGGTAGCTGTTGCCATCGACGTCCCAGACCGTGCATCCGCTGCCGCGGGCCAGCGCGACCGGCGGCACGCCGTAGGTGAGCATGATGCTCGCCGCGTATTTTTCCTGCAGGGCGTCAGTCGCTGACATTGACTTCTCCCGCCGAGGGGTACGTGGGGTCGTCCCCCAGGGCTGACACGGCCGGGACGACCATCGTGCCGATCCCGGCGTCGGTGAATATCTCCAGCAGGATCGCGTGCGGGAGTCGGCCGTCGAGCACGTGCGCTTGCGGCACGCCGCCGCGGACGGCCCGCAGGCAGGCCTCCATCTTCGGGATCATCCCGTCGGACAGTCCCGGCATGAGCGCGGCCAGTTCATCGGCCGTGAGCTGGCTGATCGGCCGCGCTTCGATCGCGCTGGCCACGTCGGCGCCCGACCAGCGCGGATACAGGCCGGCCACGTCGGTCAGCAGCACCAGCTTGGCCGCCCCTAGTTCGATCGCGAGGGCGGCCGCGGCGGTGTCCGCGTTGACGTTGAGCACGCCGCCGCCGACGCCGCGAGCCACACTCGAGATCACCGGGATCCTGCCGTCGGCGAGCAGCGCGGTCACCGCACCTGAGTTGACCGACTCGACGTCGCCGACCTCGCCGATGTCGACCTTCTTGCCGTCGACCTCGGCCTGCAGCCGCCGCGCGGTCAGCAGGTGCGCGTCCTCGCCCGACATCCCCACGGCGAACGGGCCGTG
>JASHUG010000442.1 GCA_030040155.1 Streptosporangiaceae bacterium
CCGTGGCTTGGAGTCGAGCACCTAGCGCTGAAACTAGTTTACGGGCCGTGAGCGCGCGGAGAAAGCTATTCGCCGGATACGGCCCGATGGTCCGTATGGTTCCCGCCGTGACCGACGCTTGCGGGTTGGAACGCGCGGGCATCTCGACGCCGGCGAGCCGAACGGCCGGCCCGGAGCGCGCACCGGGATGACGCGCGTTCACGAGACCTGGGGCGCGACCGCCCCGATCCTGTGGGCACTCCTGTGGGCGGGCACGTGTGGTCCCTGCTCCCTTCTCCGGCGACGGTGGAGCTAGCCGAAGAACGCAGGAGGGCAGGAACGATGACTATTACGCAGAGCTGGAGGTCCGCCAGGGTAGCCGCGGCCCATACCCGCACACCGGCGGTAGCTGGCGGGCGTACCGGTGGCCACCGCGCCCGGGTCCGGCTGTGGGCCCTGCTGAACGCTCAGGCGCTGATGAACGGAACTCTGGACGGTGGCGACCTCAGTGAAGACGACCGCTGGCGCATGGCCGCGCGGCGCGCGAACTGAGCGGTGGACGCAGGACCGGCCGGGTCTGGCGCTGGCCTGGCGGTGGCCTAGCGCTGGTTACAGACCCTGGCTGTCGAGTGTCTCCTGCACATGCCGGGCTTCGGGCGCCCCGATTCTCTGATAGATCTCAAGGGCCTGCCGCAGGTGTGTGGCAGCCTCAGCGGAGTCGCGGTGCAGAAGGCACCGGCCTATACCTTCCAGCGCCCGTGCTTGTTCGCCGGGCGTGCCAAGCTCGCAAGCGATGGCGAGCGCCTGGGTGTGATGGCTCTGGGCCTCTCGGTCGCCGGAGGTTCGCAGCGCCAGCTCGCCGAGGCTGTTCAGCGCTTTGGCCTGACCATGCCGGTCACCTAGGTCCCGGAACAACTCGATCGCGTCGGACAGGCAGGCGGCGGCGACCGGATAATCCCCGGTGAGCTGATACACCCGGCCGAGCTCGTCCAGGGCCCAGGCCTGGCCGAGCCGGTCGCCAAGGCGACGAAACAGCTCCAGCGCCTGGCGCTCGCACGCGATAGCTGCGGGGTAGTCACCCGTCAGCCGCCGCACGGCACCGAGTTCGCACAGCGCATCGGCCTCGTCGAAAGTCGAGCCAGCGCTCTGCGCCAAGGGCAGCGCTGACTCGTAGCTGACGATGGCGGCCGGGTAGTCGCCGGTCATCTGCTGCACAAGGCCCAGGTCTATGAGGGAAACGGCCTCCGCGAGCCGGTTGCCGCCGTCGCGAGCTAGCGCCAGCGCCTGCCGGTGGCTTTCGGCGGCGGCGGAGTAGTCCCCCATGTCCACCCGGACGAGGCCCAGGTGGTTGAGGGCGTAGGCCTGACTGGGAAGGTCGCCGAGGTCCATGAAGAGCTCGACTGCCTCGGCCAGCGTGGCGGTAGCGGCCGAATAGTCGTTGGTCAGCTGCTGCAGCAGCCCCAGTTCGTCGAGCACGCCAGCCTGGCCGAACAGGTCACCGGCCTCGCGGGCGGCGATAAGGGCCGTCTGGTATTGCTCGGCCGCCTGGTCCCAGTGACCGCGCGCGCGCAGGAAGCCGCCCATCGCGGCAGCGATGGCAACCGCATGCGCAGGCATCCTTTGCGTGGCGGCATAGTTGACGGCCGCCTGTAGGTTGGGCCGCTCAGATTCGAGCCAGGCGTTCGCCTCGCCGGAGCTGGACAGCGTCGGAGCGCTGGCCGGAGGGCTCGTCGGCGGCAGTCGCCCGCCCGCGGTGGTCCAGGTCGCGACGTGCTGGCTGGCGGAAGCGGCGACATGCGCGTAGTAGTTCACCACCCGGCCGGCCGCAGCGCGTGAGTCCTCGGGGTCGTCGTCGGCAAGCGCCCTGGCGTATTCGCGCAGCAGGTCATGCAGCAGGTACCGGCCCGGCGCCGGCTCGGTGATCAGGTGATGATCGTAGAGCTCATCGAGCTGAGTGCGGGCGTTTTCCAGGCTGGTGTCGTCGAGGGCGGCCACGGCATACGCATCGATGTCCGTGCCAGGGGTAACGCCGATCCGGCGGAACAGCCGCTGCTGGGCCTCGCTGAGGTCGGCGTAGGACAGGTCGAAGGCGGCCGCGACTGACAGGTTTTCCGCGCGCATCATGGCCAGCCGGTCGCGGGCCGCTGCGAGGCTGTCGGCGAACTCCGCGCTAGTCCGGGCAGGATGGTGCTGTAGCTGCCGCGCCAGCATCCCGATCGCCAGCGGCAGATACCCGCACAGCCTGGCGATTTCCGCGCCGACTCCCCTTTCAGAACAAAGGTCGGAACGGCTGGCCAGCCGGGTCAGCAGCACCGCCGCCTCGGCGGCCGATAGAGTACCCAGGCTGATCACCGCGGAGTCCTCGAGCGCGGTCAGCCGCCGGCGACTGGTGACCAGGACCAGAGCGCCAGGGGTGCCCGGCAGCAGTGGCCGGACCTGCTCGTGACCGGCCGCGTCATCAAGCAGCAAGAGGATCTTCTTGCCCGCTACGTGATCACGCCACCGGCCTGCACGGGCCTCCACTCCAGGCGGGATCTCCTGCACGGCCACGCCAGCCGTCAGCAGCAAGCTGGCCAGCGCGTCAGCCGCGCCGACCGGCCGCTGGCCGGGGGTATGGGCATGCAGCGGAAGGAAGAACTGCCCGTCAGGAAACCTCTCCGCGAGGCGGTGCGCGGCGTGGACCGCCAAGGTCGTCTTGCCGACGCCAGCCATGCCGTCAATCACGCAGATCCCTGGCGCCCCGGCGCCCGCTGTGACGTCGGCCAGCGCTCCTAGCAGCCGCGCTAGCTCGGGCTCGCGGCCGGTAAAGCTGCCGATATCACGCGGCAGGCTCCGCGTAGCCACTGCTGCAGACCCGCGGGCGGCTCCATCAGACCTGGCTGCCAGCACATCTGCGGCCGGCGCCCGTCCGCGCGCCGCCGCGACGAACAGCAGACGTACCTGTCCGCTCAGACTGAGCGCATCGGCCAGCAGTACGGCCGTGTCTTTGCGCGCGGTCCGGTTGATACCCCGCTCCAGGTCACTGACCGACCGTGGGCTCAGGCCTGCGGCCTCCGCCAGCTCCTCCTGCGTCAGTCGGGCATCGGTGCGAAACTGCCGCAGCAACCCGGAGAAGCTCAGAACAGGCCCTGCCACCGTTTCCATCGTCCCTCATAAGACCGCCGCGGCCATGCGTAGCCCTCGAGCTTACGGGCCCATTTCGGCAGCCGCCATCCCCGGCCGCCGCAGGCCTGCCAGTCGCCGACGGCCTTAGTCGCGGTCACCTCGTGCGGTGGGCAGGGGCGTGGCCGAACCCGGCAGGGCACGCACTCCACCCGGCGCGCCCTGCCCCGGTCCCGCCTACCCGGCCGTTGCCACGTACGTGGGGTCCACGTACTCGCCGCCGTTGGTGACGACGCTGTAATCGTTGTTCTCGTCCAGCGAAGTGGCCGGAACCTCGCCTCCGCCCGACGCCTGCATGAACGTCTGCAGGTCCGGCCCGGCGGCCGCGGAGACGCTGACCGTCAGCGTGATCTGGTCCTCCTGTCCCGCCGAGAGCGAGACGCCGCTGTCGGTGGTGCACGTGGCGGTGGCCAGCGAGCACGACCAGCCCGAGCCGGACATCGACAGTGGCTGGACGCCGTCGGGCAGATCCGCCGCGAATGTGACGGTTCCGGTCGTGGTCGCGTAGCCGACGTTGGCCACGGTGATGTCGTACGTGTCGTGCTGGCCGGCCCCGCCGGTCAGGAACGGCCCGTACGGGACGCCGCCGCCCGAGTCATAGCTGCTGACCGCCAGTTCCGGCAGCTGGGTGACCGCCGTGGCATCGCTCCCGGTTGCTGCGGAATCGGCGCCGCCGCCAGTCACGGTCACCTGGTTGGTGACCGAGGGCTGGGTGTTGTTCGCGACCGCGACGAGCAGTGTGATCGGCGGGTAGGAGTTGCCGGGCGCCAGCGTCCCGAACCGGAAGCACGTCGGCTGCGGCTCGTAGGTGTTCGGCACCCCACTGCGCCGGGACGTTGATGTCACGACGTAGATGGCCGGGGCCAGCGAGCACGTCCAGCCGTGGCCGGACATCTGCACAGGGGTCAGCCCGGCGGGCAGGGTGTCGGTCACTGTCACCATGCCCGAGGCCGGCCCGGCCGAGACGGCGTTCGAGACGCTCAGCTGGTAGGAGTCGGATGCGTCGCCCTGGGCGAAGCTGCCCGAGTGCGTGCTGGTGACCGAGAGCGACGGTGCCGCTGGCGGCGGCGGGGGAGTGCCGGCCGGACCAGTCTGGGTGATCGTCGTCGGATCGGTGCCGGTTTGCCCGCCGGCCGAGGTGGATGAGTCCGCGCCGGTGGTCATCCCGCCGCCGGACACGGTCACCGAGTTCGTCACCGACGCCGGCGCGTTGGCGGCGACATTTACCGCCAGCGTGATCGGCGGGTAGGACGAGCCCGCAGCCAGCACGTCGCTGCGGTAGCACGTGACGGCGCTGACATCGCAGGTCCAGCCGCTACCCGACATCGCCGTTGCGGTGAGGCCCCACGGCAGGTCGTCGGCCACCGAGACCAGCCCGTACGAGGGCCCCCCGGCCGAGGACGCGTTCGGCCCGTCCACGTTCGCCACGGTCAGCGTGTAGCTGCCGGTACCGCCCTGGGCGAAGCTGCCCGAGTGCGTGCTCGCCGCGTTCAGATCGGCCGCCTGCTCGATCGTGGTCGATGCGGTCACGGTCGACGGGCCGCCCTGGCTGCCCCCGCCGGATACGGTCACCGACTGCGTCGCCGAGGCAGGCGCGTTATCGGCCACGCTCACGACCACTGTGATGGGCGGATCCTCGCCGTTCTCGCCGGCAAGCACGTCGCTGCGGTAACAGGTATCCGCCGGCTCGGCTTGGGGAGTCGTGATCGCGGCCAGGTTGCAGGTCCAGCCACTTCCGTACAGAGCCTGGATCGTCTCCGCGGCCGGCGCCGCGACCGTGGCCGTGATCGGATCCGAACTGCTGCCGCTGGTCGCGGCGCCGCCCTCGTTGATCACGGTGATCTCGTACCGGTCGCCGTTGTCGCCCTGGCGGAATGCGCCGTCGACGGCGTTGTCGGCCGTCAGCTCCGGCACACCGACGATCGGGGTCGGGCTCGCTAGCGACACGGTCGGCGTGCCCTTGCCGCCTCCGCTCACGAACGCGGCGTTGGTCACGTGCAGGCCATCGTGCGAGTCCTGGTTGCCGTACCCGGTGCCGAGCGGTACCTGCACGGTCAGCGTGATGGGCGGATAGGACTGGCCGGGCTGCAGCACGGCCGGCCCGCCTCCGGTCCCGCCGGTCTCGGTGCAGACCAGGGTCGGGTTGTTGTCGGAATTGCAGGTCCACCCAGTGCCGGCGATTGAGGTGAAGTTGATGTTCGGGTCGATGATGTCGGTTACGGTGACGGGCGTCGTCCCGTCGGTCGCAGCGTTACCCGTGTTGCGCACCGTCAGCGTGTAGGTGTCGGCGTTGTCGCCCTGGGTGAAGCTGGTCGACGGCGTCGTGTCGGGCGAGTTCGCCACCGCCGTGATCGACCAGGCTGGCCCGTTGCGCGGGTGCGACGAGTTCACGGACGCCGTTCCAGGCCGGCTCCCTACACCCGGACGCGCCGTGCCCTTGACCAGCGGCAGACCGTCTGCGTTCCCGAAGTATTCGACATGGGCAGCAGTCGATGCGGCGTGAACGGCGGCGGCCGCCGCGGCGCTTTGCGGTGCTGCGAAAACAGTCTGCGGTACGTTCCAGCCGTAGACGCTGACCACGGGGTCGGCACCGCGAAGGTCGGAGGACCGGTAGCTGGCCGAGAGCGTCTCTGATTCGCCTGGCCACAACGTGATGTCGTTGTCGGTCCACGTGATCGGCAGGACCTCGTTGTCGCCCGCGTCAGCCGCTCCGGCGGCGGTGCCGCGCCGCACGTCGGCTCGCAGGAAGAAAGCGACGGCCTTGTTGGAAGACGGGTTGGTGATGGTGACGTTGGTGATCAGGTCGTCGCCGTTCGGGCCCGCCTGGCGCACCGTGTCGGCGGAGACCTCGACCGACTCCGACGGCAGTTTCTGCAGCGCGGTCATGTCGGCGTACTGGCTGAGCGGAGCGCCGTTGTTTGCCTGCGGGTTGCCCTCGGTGGTGTCGTTCGGATTGCCGGTATCCCAGTCGATGACGTCCTGCTGGGTCGATAGCCAGTAGACGTTACGGTCAACGACGGTCCCGTTCTGACGCAAGATCAGCTCGACAAAGTACGTCGTCGCTGGCGTTGGCGGCGTCGTAACCGCCGGTACCTTCGGCGTCAGCACTCCGGTGCGCACCTGCTGCGGCGCGAGCGTGATCGGGCTGGTCGTCGTCTGGTTGTCGAGCACGGTGCCGTCGATGGCGTAGACCCGCGATTGGACGGTCAGGCCGGGCTGGTTGATTCCGGTGAGATTGTCGATCGTGACCTTGCCGGTGTCGTAGGCGTACAGGACGTGCAGGTCCTCGTTGGCCTTCTTGGCACCGAAGTACGACCCGGCCTCGTCGTAGTCGTTGTTGTACAGGTCCCACAGCAGCGTCGGCCAGCCCTTGTTCAGCTGCCAGTAATCGGTGCCGGTAGACGGCGACACGCTGTTCCAGTGATCGATGAACGCCTCAAACTGGGCGCGGGTGTCCTCGTAGTTCTGGACCTGGGCCTCCTCCACGTACTGGGCCAGGCTGTTCCACTGGCCGTAGCGGGCGGCGATAGCGGTATCCAGGTTGTCGAGGGTGCCGAAGGCGTAGCCCGAGTGGGTGCCGTCGGTCGACTCGTAGTTGGTGTGGAACTGGTGCGCGTCCGGCTGCTGCCAGAGCGCCGCCTGGTCGGCAGGGGACATGAACCGCTCGATCGAGTCCATCGTCGGCACGGTGTCGCCGGCGCTCTGCTCACTGTCGAAGCCCCACGCGCCGCCGACGTTGGTCAGCGTGCTGTCCTCGTCCAGCGCGTTGTTGCTGGAATTTGTCGTGTCGTACCAGTAAGTCGGCGGCACCCAGTCGTAGGGACCTTCCTTCTCGCCGGATGGTCCGTAGATGGCGCTCGGGTTGTACTCAGCCGAAGAGATGATCGGGTCCTGGAAGCCGGACTGGCTGAACCCGGCGTCGCTGACGACCTCTTGCTCGGGGATCGGGTTGTTGTCGCTCCAGCTGAAGTTCAGCACGCTCGGGTGGTCGCGCAGTTGCTCGCCGATCGTGAGCGCCGACTCGTACATGACGTGGTAGTCCTGAGCGGTCACGCCGCGGCCGCTGGAGGACGGCGCCCACTTGTCGCAGCACTGGAATCCGGCGTCGACCAGGATTCCGGCCGCGTCCATCTGGTTGTAGAAGTCCTGCGGCATCTCCTTGCCCTCGGTGCGGACGCCGTTGATGCCCATGCTCTTCATCAGCGTGATCTGGTTGGCGAGATCAGAGGCCGAGTAGTGCAAGAAGATGTTCTCCGACCAGCCGCCGGCCCGGAAGTCGAAGGGAACGCCGTTGATCTCGAAGACCCGCGCGCCTTCGGGCAGCAGGGTAGACGGCTTGGTCAGGTAGGTCTCGACGGTGCGGATGCCGAAGTCCTGCGACGGCGCAATATCCGACAGCCCGCCCTGGCTGAGGACTGCGGCCTGCAGCTCGTACAGCGGCTGGCCGCCCATCTGGTAGGGCCACCAGACCTGGGGGTTGCTGATCGTGAGCTGGCTGTAACTGGCCGGGGTGAACGTGACGGTATCGGTCTGGTCTGGCCCAAGCGAGACCGGCTGCGACACCCTGATGGGCGCGGTCCCGCCCGGCGGGGTGATCGTGGCGACGACCGTGCCGGCCTGCTCCGTCGGGGTGTTGTTGGTCACGTCCGCGTGGACGGTGAGCGCGGCGCTGCTGAGGTCGGCGCTGTCCTGCTGGGTGACGTATGTGTTGGAGATGCCGAGGGCATCGGAGACGTGTAGCTGCACCGGAAACTGGATGCCGGTGTTGTTGTCCGGCGGGATCTGGTTCCAGTCCACGTCGTCAAGCGTGAACATCGTGCTCGGGTTGTTCGGGTAGAGCTCAAGGGCAAGGGTGTTGCCGCCTGGCCTGAGTAGGTTGCTGACATCGAAGGTGTAGCTGGTGTAGTCGCCTTCGACGGTGGCCTGAGTGGCGATCTCGGTGCCGTTCACCCAGACGTCGGCCTGGCCCATGACGCCGTTGATAATGAGCTTCTCGTCCTGACCCGCCCGCGGCGAAGCGGCGAAGTCGGTGCGGAACCACCACGGGATATCGAACAGCGGGTTCGTGTCCGCCGCCGGGTTAGTCATCGGGGCGCCGAAGCAGTTCTGCAGATTGTCGGAGTAGAAGATGCTCGCGTGGCTGTACGGGCTCTGGTTAACCGGCTCAAGCGAGCTGTCGTCCGGGCAGACGCCGTGCTGCAGGAGAGCCTCGACCTCGGTGCCTACCGCGCCGGCGCTGTCTGGCTGGACCGTCAGCCAGCCACTGGCGTTGAAGCCCGGCTCAGAGATTTCGTTACCTGACTGGGTCGCCCCGGTATCGGTCGTCCAGTCGGTGGTAGCGGCCGTACTCTGTACTTGCCAGCCGTGCAGGCCGACCGTACTGAGCCCGGACTGACCCCCGCCCGGCGGGCTCGAAACGCTCGCGTTCTCGACCGCCGCGACCGCCGTCCCCGCCCGGCCGGAAGCGGCCGGGCTGGCGGGATTTGCGGAAGCGGCGCCTGGGACGCAGAGCCAGGCAAGGCTGGCAACGGAGAGCGTGATTACGGCGGGTCGCAGCTTCGCGGGCATGCAGCCTCCCGGACGGAGAAGGCCAGGCTGTCGACTAGCGGCCGCGGCCCCGTCGCCCGGAATCGGTCCCTGTCGCGCAGCGGGAGTGGTCCCGCCCGCACCCTGGCTCCGGCTCGCGCCCTGGGAGCGGCCAGGTCCAGCGCCGCCCGCAGCCGATTTTCTTCCAGCCTGAAAATTTATCGATAACGGCTGAACTCTAGTGATTAGCGTCACTAAGAACAAGAGCTTGTCTGAACGCGAATGTTGAGGTATTCGCCGAGTCGGCAGTCAGCTTCACCGGCATGCCGCCAGGTCGTTGCCGGCAGTGCTGGCCGGGTCCTCTGCACGGGCCGAGGTCGCTGGGCCGTAGCGGTCCCGGCTGAGCCAGAATCAGGTCAGCCGGCGCCTTGCCAACTGCAGCGGTGCGTCCCGTTCGGACACCATCGCCAGCGCGCGGGCGATAGCGCCGATGATGGTCCCGTTCGGACCGAGCCGGGAGATCACGATCTCGGGTGCCCGGAAGACGCGCTCGTGGACCGCCGCCCGCAGCTCGGGAAGCCACGGCTCGAGGGCCCGGCCGATGCTGCCGTCGAGGATCACGCGCTCCGGGTCGACAAGGGCGCTAGTGCCCACGATGGCGGCGGCCACGTGCACGACGAGGTTACGCACGACCTGCCGGCCGACCTCGTCGCCGGCGGCCGCCGCGACGAAGATGTCGGAAACAGTGAAATCCCCGGTCAGCGACGTGGCGCGGCCGCTGGCCACCAGGTCTGCGGCCTGCCTGCGCAGGGCCGGGCCAGACGCGGCCTCTTCGAATCCGACGTTCGCCCAGGCGGACCCCGGGCCGCTGGTCACCGGGAGATCAGCCAGCTCGCCGGCCGCGTTATGGCTGCCGCTGATCAGGTGGCCATCAACGACGATGCCGCCGCCGATGCCGGTGCCCAGCGACATGGCCACGAACGAGTGGATGCCGCGCCCTGCTCCGCGCCAGGCCTGGCCGAGGGCCATGAGGTTGGCATCGTTGTCCACCTCGAACGGCTCGGCGAGATTCTCGGCCAGAACGCCCATCAGGTCGAAGTCCTGCCAGTGCACGTTCGGGCCTGCCGTGGCCAATCCGGTGTCGGGATCGATCAGGGCCGGGATGCCGACGACGACTGCCCGGACAGGCAATTCCCGGCCTTCCGAGCTGACGCGCAGTGCCGCTATGCAGTCCAGCAAGGCCCTGGCCGCGTCCTTCCCCTCGCCAGTCGGCCTGAAGTCCTCCGCCACCACCGTGCCGGCCAGGTCGGCAAGCGCGCCGTGACACCTGGTACCACCCAGATCCACCGCGATCACCCCGCCAGCCGCGCCCACGAAGCGCAGAACGGCCGGAGTTCGCCCCCTCGCTGAACTCTCGCCCGGCTGCTCCGCAACCAGGCCGGCCAGCAACAGCCGCTGCACGATCCGGCTCACCGATGCATCGGACAAGCTCAGCTCATTTGCAAGCTGGCGGCGGGTTACGTGGCCGTGGGACTTGATCGCGTCGAGCACGAGGAACGAATTCAGCTCCGCGATGTTACGGACGTCCATGCGCCTTGCTCGTCACCCGGTGCACTCGGCTATCGTGTCGTCTCGCGTCTCTGGCATCGCTGCCTCCCTCGCTCGCAGCCGGCTACCGGCGCTGCTCGTCTGGCCACCATCGGTGCGGCACCGTAGGCGGATGCGACAGTCTCTCCTAAGCCAGCGTGCAGCGCCAAAGGCTACGCCGGGCAGTGACGCGGCACCGCGACGGTGTGGCCGTCTCGACCGGGTGCCTGCGGTCCGGCCCGCTGGCATCTGCGATGGCGCTCCAGCCGGCTAGACCTTCGACCGGTAGAAGTTCAGATAAGACTTGGATGGTGTCGGCCCGCGCTGGTCCTGGTACCGCGACCCGTAGATCTGGGATCCATACGGGAATTCGGCGGGCGAGCTGCAGCGGAACAGGCACAGCTGGCCTATTTTCATGCCCGGCCACAGCTTGATCGGAAGCGTCGCCACATTCGACAGCTCCAGCGTGACGTGGCCGCGGAACCCGGGGTCGATCCAGCCGGCAGTCGAGTGCGTCAGCAAGCCGAGACGACCAAGCGAGCTCTTGCCTTCCAGCCGGCCCGCGATGTCGTCCGGCAGCGAGATGATCTCGTAGGTTGAGCCGAGCACGAACTCGCCAGGATGGAGCACGAAGGGGTCGTCACCCTCGGTTTCCACCAGGCGGGTCAGGTCGGCTTGCTCCACGGCTGGGTCAATGTGGGGGTAGCGGTGGTTCTCGAAGACGCGGAAGTACCGGTCCAGCCGGACGTCCACGCTCGCAGGCTGGACCAATTCGGACAGGAAGGGATCCACGCCGACCCGGCCCGACTCCACCTCGGCCCTGATATCACGATCGGAGAGCAACACGCCTGGCAACCTACCGGGTTCCGGTACCATGGCGGGCAGTCCCCTGGCAGCTGGGTCGGATCCACGGTATCGCGGCCCCGGTTCCCGGGCTCGCGGGTGTAGTTCAATGGCAGAACGTCAGCTTCCCAAGCTGATAGTGCGAGTTCGATTCTCGTCACCCGCTCCGAGATAAAACACC
>JASHUG010000443.1 GCA_030040155.1 Streptosporangiaceae bacterium
GCCACCCAGAGCCGTCGAACCGGAGACACGGTGCTCCCGGTCGGCTGCCACGCCATGACCTTGCCGCGAAAGTAGTCCCAGATCGCCAGCGCGTGCGACCAGGAACGAACGAACTCCAAGGCCCAGGTCGCCGGGCCAAAGTTGGATCTGTGCCACACCGGGTAGAGCACGAGCCCGTTGAGGACCGCCGGGGCCAGCACGAGATAGTCCTGCAAGTCAATGTCCTGCGGGATGAAGGCCAGCATCCCGAGAGCAACTAGCGGCACGACAAAGAGCAGAAGTGCCGTGAACAGGTAGTACAGGAATCCCGAGAAATACGCCGCCCGCGCCCTGCCTGGCATCGGCACCGTCCGCAACCGCCGCAGCGGAGTGGTACTGCCCAGGCACCACCGGTACTGCTGGTGGGCGAACGCGTCCACCGATGTCGGAGACGAGCCAGTCGCCAGGTTCACCGGGATGTACTTCAGGGACCACCCCTGGCTGATCACGTCCAGCCCCGTGTGGACGTCCTCTGCATAGGCGATCAACGCCGGCCCGCCCGCGGCCTGGATCGCCGCCCGCCGGTACACGGCGCACGAACCCACGCAGACCGCCGCGCCGAAGGAGTCCCGCGATGTCTGCATTGACCGGTAGAACACTTCCTGCATCGGCCCTGCTGCCCGCTCGACCCAGGTATGGCGTGCGCCTGGTCGGAAGAACTGCGGCGTCTGCACGATCCCGACACTCCGCTCGTCGAAGTACGGCAGCGTCTCGGCGAGGAAATCTGCGCGCGGCGCGAAGTCAGCGTCGAGAATTACGAAGAACTCGCCGTGGGTGCGTTCGAAGGCATACCGCAGATTGCCGGCCTTCTTCATCCAGCCGCGATTCTCCCGAACCTTGTAGACGAACCCGAAATCGCGAGCCAAGTCCCGAGCGTCAGGGTCGGCCTTGTCATCAAGCACGAACGCAACTGCGTCACCGGGATACGCACGCAGCAGCTCATGGACATAGGTCCAGGTGTTACGCAGCAACTCCAGTGGCTCTCCGCAGGTCGGCAGGAAGACGTCCACATCCGGGTAGCTTCGGGGTCGCCAGGCATGCACCTTGGCAATGTGCGCGCGCAGGTCAAAGTCCCGGCCGGTAAAGTTCGAAAACAGAGATATCGCGAGGTACACGACGGTAAAGGCCGTCCACGGCGCGAGCACCCACGTCCGGTACCGCGCTTCCATGATCGCCTGGCTGACAACGATAGAGCTGTAGCCGATCAGCACGACCAGCGTTAGATAGCCGAGATGCCGATCGACGTAACACGTTTTCTCGGCCGCGGTGGGCGGACTTGGCAGCAACCCGCGACCTGCGGTCACCGCAGGGCGCGTCCTCGCCTTCAAGGACATCCCGGTACCAGCGCCGGTTACCGGACCCGAGTGTCGCGCTGCCGTCACCAAAATCTCCGTTCGTCGATCCGATCCCACACCTGCGGCCTAATGCCTGCGCGCGAGCAGCCAGATCGTCATCCAGCCGACCGCGCCGTCCGGGTCCCGCCAGGCGATCTTCTGCACACGGCGATAACCGGCGCGTTCAAGGCCTTCGGGGGTGCCCGCTACGGACTCCTGAATCGACCCCGGCGGAATACCGGTGCCGGTATCGGTCTCGACCATCCATACCTGGTGGCTCTCGATCATGGCTGCGACCGCCTCCGGCGAGTACGCGTAGGAGGTCATGGTGTCCGCGCGGATGCCTTGCCGGTACAGGTAGTAATTGGCCACCATCTGATCGCCGCCCTGCAACAGCATCGCCCCCCGCGCTGGCAGATCGTGCTCCACCGCGGCGATCAGCGCGGTCGAGTTAGGCCAGAAGCCATACCAGCCGGTGGCCTGGTCAAATCCCAGCAGGCCGGTGAAGATCGCAGCTGCCAGGCCGACTCGCCAGCCCTTGGCGGCACTCACGACGTTTGCCTTTGACAGCGCGTAGCCAGCGGGCATCGCGCAGAACCACAGGCCGAATACGACATGCTTGTACAGCGAGACCGTGGTCTGGTCGTAGGCCTGAAGCGCTGGTGCCAGCACTGCGGCCACGACGAGCACAGCGCATAGCAGCAGCGTCCGGCGCGGCCGCTCCCGGCAAGCCAGCAGCACGCCGACCAGCCCGACTGCCAGCACCATGGCAATCAGTGGCGCAGCGCTCCACAGCACCGTCGGCCAGGGGTCGCCGCCAGAAGTCCGTTGCGTCGTCGTGGCGCTGACTGCAGTCACCGATATCGATCCGCCCAGCAGGAACAGCGCCGGTGCTCCGATGGCCGTGGCATAGCTGACGAACCTGAGACCGCGCGCCACTGCCAGCGTTCGCCCGGTAGGCGCGCTCAGAACCACCAGGGCCACGATTATCGGGCTCCACAGGGCTGTCACCCACTTGGTGGCGTCCGCCAGCACCATCGTGGCCGCCCCCAGCAGGAGCCAGGCCTCACTGGCGCGGCTGTACGCAGCCCGGACCGCCAGCCATGTAGCCAGCGCCATCAGGCAGATCGCCATCGGGTCGTAGGTGGCCCACGCACTCAGATCCGCCGTGGGGCCGACCGCGACGAACATCGCGGCACCGATCAGGGCTGCCCTCCGGCTGAACAGCCGGGAGGCGGTCGCATACAGCAGGGCGGTGGCGGTCAGCATGAACGCAAGCGAGAGGAGCCGTGCCCCGGCTAGCCCGCCCACGGAATCGGCAAGGGCGCCCAGCGGGGGGTAAATCGCGGGCGCTCCGGAGAGGTAGTACTGGGGCAGCGCGCCGCCATGCAGCCAGTGTTGCCACTCGATGTGGCCATACCAGAGGTACTCCGCCTCATCCGCAAACGCCGTATTCGACCACACCAGCCGCAGGGCAAGGGCGGTCTGCACCACCAGGACGGCGACCAGGCCTAGCCGATAGCTATGCCGCCAGTTGCCCGCGCGGAACTCGCGGCTTGCCGCCCGGTGCCTGGCCCGGGTGGGATAGGTGATCGGCTCGGCCGGCTCTATCAGCAGTGCGCCGGCGCCAGCTGAGCCAAACGGGACAGAGGCACGAGCACGTCCTGCACCGTCCGCATCAAGTGACTGCGGCGGATGGCCGTCGGCGGCTCTCAAGCTCGTAACCCCCGATCTAACTCAGCCGGTCAACATGGCTTTCAAAGTCGGTCAACGCGAACTGCGGCTCCTGAGAAAAAGTGCGCTAACCACAGAGCTCGCGGGTCCTAGCTCGGGTGCGGTGCTGGCCATTCGCGCCGACCGGACCAGACGCCACCCAAGGCTGAATACGAAGAGCGAGCCGAGGGCAAGGCCGGCCACCACGTACCCCACCGCTTCCAGGCGGCGCGCGATTGCGACTTCTCTGGTCACCAGCCCGGCGGCGGCAGCAGACGCAGCAGCCAGAAGTGTCAGCTGATACCCCGAGACGATCGCAGCCGCAGTGCCCGCCACGGCCACGGCGGCCAGGGGCGGCAGCAGCGTGGCCTGCCGGCGCCGCTTGCGGGCCAGCGGGCTGTGGGGGTGCGCGTGGATGAAGTTCGCGCAGCCATAAGCAGACACCTGGTATTCGCGAACCAGCGAGCGGAAGCTCTGCCGATGATGGTGGGCGCCGTCTAGCCCAGCCGCGTACAAGACCTTGTGGCCCGCGCGAACCACGCGCCAGAACCACTCGTAGTCCTCGTATCCGAAACCCCAGCTATCGTCCATCGGGCAATCGTCATAAACGGCTCGCGCCATCAGGACGTTGGCAGTAATGGGCGGCTTGCGGCCGCGCCTGCCAAAGTTGCGGACCGTCACGCGATAGGACTTCGGCACGCGCGGAGTCTTTGCCGCGAGGGTGTTGGTATCGACGAACCGGCCCCAGAAGGTGTTGGTCACTGCCCGCATGCCACCGCAGACAATTCCGCCGTGCTGCCCGGTCAGGAGCGCCACGCCGTGCGACAGCCAGTCCCGGTCCATGTTGATATCCGAGTCCACCAGGGCCAGGACCTGACCTCTCGCCTTTCGCAGCCCTATGTCGCGCTTCGTCGCCGGCTCCCGCTTACCGGGAACCTCCTCATGCTCGATGATCACCAGCCGCGGGTCGGTAATGTCGGCCAGGGCCTGCCAGGTCTGGTCGCCTACGTCCCCGACAACGATGACTTCCGTCAGGGCCGGGTAGTCCTGCGTGAGGAGCGCTACGACCGTCGATCGGATCGTGCGCTGGCTGTTCTTCACCGGGATGACGACGCTGACGTCAGGCCGAACTACCGGTTCAAGCACGCGCCCGCCATCACACTGGTCACCAATACGATGGGTCGCAGGCGATGGCTGTGCTCCGGCGCCAGCGAGGCACAACTGCCCCGCGCCGGCGCTCCGGTTCCGCCATCTGATGCACCAGCGCGGCGCACGCGCCTCGCCGGAAGACGGAAGCTGATGGAGTCCAGCACTGCGGCCCGCAATCGAGTCAGCGGTGTTGCGCATCCACTAGGACCCTTCACGCGTCATCGGCCGTTTCCAGGCGCCATTATTACACAGCGTCATTAGCCAATTACGTAAGGTAGCCGCTGGGTTGAACTCGGCGGCGGGGTACTACCACCTCAGTCCGGTGCTGCTCTCAGCTCACACCGTTGGCTCGGGCAAGCCAAAGCTCTCGGGTATCCGACCGGACGAGCTTGCCGCCAAACTCGCCGTCAAGCAGCTGACCAAGGCAGGTCAGCAGTCCTTCACGCGCGGCAGGCGCGAGTCCCTGGATGTTCGAGAAGGTCCGGAGCAGGTCGAGATATCCGGCCGTGGAGTAGTGGTTCGGCTGCTCGTAGAGCCGGTGTTCGATCGATCCGAAGCACGGCGAGTCGTCCAGCTCAGCGTTCGTAGCAGGCAAGTCGGCGATGACCGGCAGCACGAATCCTGGCTCAGTTTCCGGGTCCCACTGCTCGTAGCAGGACTGGCTCTGCGTGCCGAACGGGTCGCGTTCCTCACCCACGCCCCAATGCGTGTGGATGATCGCCAGGAAGCCGCCGGGCTTGAGGGCCATGGCTGATTTGGCGACTCTGATCCGGGGATCGACCCAGTGGAAGGCGGTGGCGGAGACGACGAGGTCAAACGGCTCGGCCGGGAGGTCATAGTCCTCGAACCTCAGCTCAACGACGGCAGCATCCGGATACGCCGCGAGCTTGGCGCGTGCGATCGCGGCGAGCTCGGTGCCCGGCTCCAATGCGGTGATGCGCACGCCGCGCTCAGCGAGCGGAACAGTGATCTGGCCGGTACCGCAGCCGATCTCCAGAACCCGGTCTCCGGGCTGAGCGCCAGTCAGGGCGACGATGTCGTCGACGATTGCCCGCGGGTAAAGCGGCCGCGCCCGGTCGTAGAGTTCCGCTACCTCGTTGAATGATTCGGGTCTGCGAGGCATTTCTCCTCCTCTTTCCAGTCGGGATGGACCGGCCGCGGCGCGCCTGCGGTGGCGCTTAACCCTCGCCTCCGCAAGCCTGCCGTGCCGTCAGCCAGTCGGCGCCGGCCACGGAATGCGTGCCAACCGAGATGTCGTGCGGCGCCGCTATGGGGTTAGTATCGCCAGACCACGAATGGCGGTGATCGGGCGCGTAATGGCGGAAAGGTACGACTTCATCATCGTCGGGGGCGGGTCCGCGGGCTGCGCGCTGGCCAACCGGCTGTCCGCCGACCCCGCACATCGAGTGCTGGTCCTTGAGGCCGGGCGGCCTGACTACCGGTGGGACGTCTTCATCCACATGCCCGCCGCCCTGATGTTCCCGATCGGGAGCCGTTTCTACGACTGGCGGTACGAGTCGCAGCCTGAGCCACAGATGCATGGCCGGCGCATCTACCACGCCCGCGGCAAGGTGCTCGGCGGCTCAAGCAGCATCAACGGGATGATCTTCCAGCGCGGGAACCCGCTCGACTACGCGCGCTGGGCGGGCTGTCCGGGCATGGCGACCTGGGACTACGCGCACTGCCTCCCGTACTTCAAGCGCATGGAGACGTGCCTGGCCGGAGCGGACGAGTACCGCGGGGATAGCGGCCCGCTTGTCCTGGAGCGCGGGCCGGCCGACAACCCGCTGTTCCGTGCGTTCTTTGACGCCGTGCAGCAGGCTGGCTACCAGCTGACCAGTGACGTCAACGGCTACCGACAGGAGGGGTTCGCGCCGTTCGACCGCAACGTGCACCGCGGCCGCCGGCTGTCGGCCGCGCGAGCTTACCTGCATCCCGTGCGGCACCGGCCGAACCTGACGCTGCGCTGCCGCGCAATGGTCACCAGGATCGTCTTCGACGGCACGAGAGCGACCGGCGTCGAGTACCGCCAAGGAGGAACATCCGGGGGGCGGCACGAGGCCAGAGCGGCGGAAGTGATCGTCTGCGGCGGGGCGATCAACACGCCGCAGTTGCTGCAGATCTCCGGCATCGGCAGCCCTGCGGTCCTGGAGCCAGCCGGCGTCGCGGTTCGTCACGAGCTGCCGGGAGTCGGCGAGAACCTGCAGGACCACCTCGAGGTCTACGTCCAATACGGCTGCAGGCAGCCCGTGTCGGTCGCGCCCGCGCTGAAGTGGCGGAACCGGCCTCTGATCGGGGCTCGCTGGCTGTTCTTGCGCAGTGGTCCCGGCGCGACCAACCACTTCGAGGGCGGCGGATTCGCTCGCAGCAACGACGATGTCGCCTACCCGAACCTGATGTTCCACTTCCTGCCGATCGCGATCCGCTATGACGGCTCCGCGCCGGCCGGCGGCCACGGTTACCAGGTGCACATAGGCCCGATGAACTCCGACGCGCGCGGCACCGTGCGGATCACCTCCGCTGATCCGGCGGACAAGCCGGCCCTGCGGTTCAACTACCTGTCCACCGAAACCGACCGACGGGAATGGGTCGAGGCAATCACGGTCGCCAGGCGCATTCTCAGCCAGCCGGCCTTGGCGCCGTACAACGCGGGCGAGTTGTCGCCGGGTCCAGCGGTGCAGACGCCCGAGCAGATCCTGGACTGGGTCAGGCGTGACGGCGAGACCGCGCTGCATCCGTCGTGCACCTGCGCGATGGGTACGGGGCCGATGTCGGTCACCGACCCGGCCAGCATGCGCGTCCACGGCCTTCAGGGGCTGCGCGTGGTGGATGCGTCGGTGATGCCGTTCATCACCAACGGCAACATCTACGCGCCGGTCATGATGATCGCCGAGAAGGCGGCAGACCTGATCCTCGGCAACACCCCGCTGCCGCCCGCCGACGTTGAGTTTTACCGGCACGTGCCCGCGCCACCGCCGGGCCCGCCGTAGGGCGACCCGCTCACGGACAGAGGCGCATTAGCCACTCTGCGCTGTATGGTGCGTTTCAGTGTGACGAGCCGGATGACAGGAGCAGTCGTGGTAGATCAGGCGAGCCATTCACCGGCTGCGGCCGCCGACGGCGACCCGCTCCCGGAGGCCATCTCGCTGGCGCAGGGCGCGGCGGACGCGGGTCTGGGCCTGAAGCTGCTTGGCGGGCTCGCCGTCCGGGTCATCTGCCCGGACCTGCCGCCGCGGCTGCGAGCCGGGCAGGACATGGACTTCGCGTGCCTGTCGCGCGGCCGGAAGGACGTCGCCGAATTCCTCGCCCGCAGCGGCTGTGAACCAGACCGGCGATTCAACAGCCTCAACGGCGATCGTCAGATGTACTTCACCGCGCCGTCCGGGCGGCCGATCGACCTGATGGTTGACCGGCTGAACATGTGCCACATCCTGGATTTCCGGCCCACCTTTGCCGCGCTGCCTTACACGCTGGCCGCGATGGACATCCTGCTCTCGAAACTCCAGGTCGTGGAGCTGAACGAGAAGGACGCCAGGGACATCGTGCAACTGCTAGCCGGCGTGCCTGTCGCCAGCCAGGGAAGCGGCCGGAAAAGCCAAGAGGGCGCAGTTCTGGACGCCGAACGGTTCAGCCGCTTGCTCGCGGGCGACTGGGGCTGGTGGCGGACCGTGACCGGCAACCTGGAGAAGCTCCCGGGGCTAGTCGGCGATAAGCCCGAGTTGCTCCCGGCCGCCGCCCCGTTCGACCCGCTAGCGCAGGCCGCGGAGTTGCTGGAGCTAGCCCGTTCCGTACCGAAGAGCGTGAAGTGGAAAATGCGTGCGGGCGTCGGGGATCGGGTTCGCTGGTACGAGCTGCCCGAGGAGGTCGGGCACTAACCGCGCCATACCCACGCGAGCCGGATAGCCAGGGCGTTCGCCGAGGCCACGCGTGCGTCCGCCGTCACCATTCTGCCCTTGTGAATCTTGACGTCCGGTTCAGCCGAGTGCTACACCGGTCGCAGGCGGCAGAAAAGGCTCGGTAGTCACATGAAGATCTTCTTTGCGACCGACATCCATGGCTCCGAGGTGTGCTGGCGGAAGTTCCTGAACTCTGCTGCCTTCTACAAGGCGGACCTGGTCATTCTCGGCGGTGACGTCACCGGGAAGGCCATGGTGCCGATCATCGACCGCGGCGGCCGGTGGCAGGCGACCTGGCGTGGCGAGACGTACCAGCTGGAGAGCAAGCAGCAGCTCGACGAGTTAATGGCGCGGATCCGCAACAGCGGCTTCTACCCGGCGATCGTCAGCGAGGACGAGCTCAGCCACCTCGGCGCGAACGAGGACGCCGTCGGCGAGCGGTTCGAGCACGAGATGATCAGCTCGCTCGACCGCTGGCTTGACATGGCCGATGGCAAGCTGCGCGGCGGTCAGATCCCGTGCATCCTCAACGGCGGGAACGACGACATCTTCGAGATCGACAGCGTGATCGAGTCCTCGCCGTGTGTGAGCTTCGCGGAGGGCAAGCTCATGGACCTGGGCGGCTTCTCCCTGGTCAGCATGGGCTGGACGAACCCGACGCCGTGGAACACCTACCGCGAGGCCGCCGAGGACAAGCTGGCGGAGAAGATCGAGGCGGTCGCTGAACTCGTGCCCGACATGAGCCGCGCGATCTTCAATTTCCACGCGCCGCCCTATGGCACGGGGCTGGACGAGGCCCCGGCCCTGGACGAGAACCTGCGGCCGATGCACGGCGGCGCGGTCATGAAGCCGGTGGGCTCGACGGCGATCAGGGACGCGATCTTGAAGTACCAGCCGATGCTCTCGCTGCACGGCCACATTCACGAGAGCCGGGCCATCAAGCGGATGGGCCGCACGATGGCGATCAATCCGGGCAGCGTCTACGGCGACGGCGTGCTCCAGGGCGCGGTGCTCGACCTGGATGCGAAGAAAGGCAAGGTCAGCAGGTACCTGCTGGTGAACGGGTGAAGCCAGGACGGCCAGGCGCGCTGGCCGCCCAGACCTGAGAGGCGCACATGGCAGCAGAATCCGTGAGCACCACCCCAACCCTGTTCCTGCGCAACGCCACCGGCCTGGTGCGAGGCTGGTCGGTGCGCGACTCGATGATCTACGCGTGCCTGGCCACCAACTTCGTGACGCTCGCGATCTACGAGTTCGCCTTCGCGGCCCCGGCGTTTCCCAAGGGGCAGCTCATTACGTCAGTGGTGATCTCAGGCATCTGGGTGTCGTTCCTGGTGGTGGCCTATGCCGGGCTGATCGTCACGATCCCGAGAGCGGGCGGCGACTACGTCTGGCAGACCCGGATCCTTGGCAGCGGCCTCGGCTTCGTGATGGCCGCGACCGGGTGGTGGTTCATCCTGTGGCTGTGGGCACCCATCTACGGCAACATCCTGGCCGTCCAGTTCTTCCAGCCGATATGGGCGACGCTCAAATGGACTTGGCCGGGCGGCGGGGCCGCCTGGTTCGAAACGCACAACGGCATATTCACCGTCTCGCTCATAACGATCGTGCTCGCCGGTCTGCTGGTATCCATCGGGATGGCAGGCTACGCCCGGTTCCAGAAGTGGTGCTTCTACGGTGGCCTGGTCGGCTTCGCGGTGATCGTCGTGCTGCTGCTCATCAACAACCACGCGGATTTCGTGAGCTCGTTCAACCTCGAGACGCATAAGCTTTTCGGCCTCAGCAACGCGTACGGGGCAACTCAGGCCGGAGCCACGAAGGCTGGCTACGTGGCACCACACATCTCCTTCGGCCCGCTCGGACCGACGATGCTGCTGGTGCCGGTGATGATGTTTTTCATCCTGTGGCCGAACTGGGGCGCGACGCTCTACGGCGAAATCCGCGGCGCGAACGACTTCAGGCGGGTGCTGACCGGCATGTTCGGCGGCCTGTGGATCACGGTCGTCCTGACCATCGCCTTCCTGCTGCTGATCGACAAGACGTTCGGCTGGGCGTTCTACCAGAACTCCAATTTCCTGAACTTCAACGGCACCGGGGTCCTGCCGATCTGGCCTTACCCCGTGCTGTTCGCCGCCTGGCTGGTGCACAACACGGCATTCCAGGTCATCCTGATCCTGATCATGAGCCTGTGGTTCTTTGGCTGGGTAGGCACCCTGTTCCTGTCCTCGACGAGGGTCATCTTCGCGGCGGCTTTCGACCGAGTGCTGCCCGACCGGGCAGCCGAGGTCTCCGAGAAGCGCAAGGTCCCGTTCTACTCGCTGATCCTGATGCTCCTGCCAGCCGTGGCGCTCAGTGCCGTGTACGCGTACAACACGACGTTCGTGAAGTACACCTACGACGCGACGCTCGTGATTGCGGTGACGTTCCTGTTCAGCGCCATCGCGGTGGTGCTGCTGCCGTTCATCAAGAAGGAGCTCTGGCGGGCATCCCCAGCCAGCAAGATCAGGATTTTCGGGGTGCAGGTCGTCCCGGTCGCAGGCTGGGTCACCATCGGACTGCTCGGCTTCAACCTGTATGAGTGGCTGTCGAACAACAACTATTACGTGAACCTCCATCCGTCGCTGATCTTCATGGCCGCGCTGTACGTGCTGGCGATCATCGTGTACGTGGTCGCGCGGGTCGTGCGTAAGCGGCAGGGCATCGACCTTGGCCTTATCAATAAGGAGATCCCGGTCGAGTAGGTCGGTAAGCGGTTGGATGGGTCACTGCGATTCTTTCCGGGAACGAGGTGTGTTCCCGGTGACCCTTGGCCGCAGGCGCGCGGTCGCCCGCACCAGCCGGGCGGCCCTGCCGTCCTGCGCACCGACAGATCGGCGGAGACCTAGATGAGCGACGCACCAGACCGGGCGAGCGCAGCGGGGGGATTCGGGGGGTCGTCCCCCCGGGCCAGCGCAGTCAACATCGGCGCGGGCATCGTGGGCAACAGTCTCGCCTGCCACCTGGCCCGGCTCGGGTGGACGGAGCTGGTCCTGGTCGACAAGGGCCCGATGCCCAACCCCGGCGGCTCCACCGGGCACGCCTCGAACTTCATCTTCCCGATCGAGTACTCCAAGATGATGATGGAGCTCACCCGCGACTCCACGGAGCAATACAAGGAACTGGGCGTCTTCACCGAGAGCGGCGGCATCGAGGTAGCCAGAACGCAGGCGCGGATGACCGAACTGCGCCGCCGCTGCTCGCAGGCCAGGTCCTGGGGCATCCCGGCCGAGCTGCTCACTCCCGAGGGCGTCGCCAAGCTGGTGCCCTACCTGGAGCCATCGGTGATACTTGGCGGCGCGTACTTCCCGACCGTAGGCGTGGTCGACTCGCTGCGCGCGGGCACGCTCATGCGCGAGAGCGCCCAGCAGGTCGGCGCGCTGACTGTGCTGGCCGGGACCGAGGTGCTCGGCATCGACAAGTCCGAGGATGGCCGGGTGACCGCGGTGCGGACCAGCAAGGGGGTGATCGCGACCGACGTGTGCGCAATCTGCTGCGGGGTCTGGACCCCGCGCATCGCGAGGATGGCCGGGGCGCGGATCCCGCTCACTCCGATCGTGCACCAGATGATCAGCGTCGGCCCGATCGCGCTGTTTGACGCCGCCGTGGGCGAGATTGCCTACCCGATCGTGCGGGACGTCGACGAGAACATGTACGAACGCCAGCACGGCGGTGACATCGAGGTCGGCTCGTACGCGCATCGCCCGATGATCGTCTCGCCGGACGACATCCCGTCGATCGAGGCCGCCGTGCTGTCGCCGACCGAGATGCCGTTCACGCAGGACGACTTCGACCCGCAGCTGGAGAAGGCGCTGGAGCTGATGCCTGAGCTGCTCGGCGACGAGCGGGCCGGCCAGCGGTACGCGATCAACGGGCTGATCTCGATGACGCCGGATGGGCACCCTGTGCTCGGCGAGACACCGGAGGTGCCCGGCCTGTGGTCGGTCGCCGCCAGCTGGATTAAGGAGGGTCCCGGCATCGGGCGCGCCGTGGCCGAGTGGATGAGCGGAGTCACCCCGGAGATCGACATCCACGAGGCGGACGTTTCGCGTTTCTACTCACACCAGCGCACGACAGCGCACGTGACCGCGAGGGCAGCCGAGGGCTTCAACAAGATGTACGGGATCGTCCACCCGGCCGAGCAGTGGGAATCCGGCCGGCCACTGCGGCTCGGCCCGGCCTACCAGCGCGAGCGCGAGCTGGGAGCGGTTTTCCACGAAACTGCCGGGTGGGAACGCCCGATGTGGTACGCGTCCAACTCCGGCTTGCTCGACCGGTACGAGGGCCGGCTGATGGACCGGGGCGGAGAGTGGGAGTCGCGGTGGTGGTCGCCGATCATCAATGCCGAACACCTCGCGATGCGGGACGCGGCCGGGCTGTTTGACCTGTCCGCGTTCGCCGTACTCGACATCACCGGACCGGGCGCGCTTGAGGCCGTGCAGCGAGTCGCCGTGGCGCAGTCGCACGTGCCGGTTGGTCGCGTCGTCTACACCTCGCTGCTTGACGACGCCGGCGGCTTCCGCGCTGACCTGACCATCATGCGACTCGGGCCGCGCCAGTTCCGGGTCGTGACCGGCGGAGCGACCGGGATGATGGATCTGAAGTGGATCACCGACCACCTCCCGGCCGACGGCACCGCGCACGTCTGCGACCTGACCTCGTCCTGGACCACGCTAGGCCTGTGGGGGCCACGGGCGCGCGACATCCTGCAGCGTCTGACGCCCGATGACGTCTCGAACGACGGCTTCCCCTTCGCGACCTGCCGGGAGATCGAGGTGGGGGGCATGACCGTGCTTGCATCGCGGATCTCCTACGTGGGCGAACTCGGCTGGGAGCTGCACGCTCCCATTGAGCAGGGCGCCCGGCTGTGGGACGTGGTGTTCGAGGCCGGGAAGCCGCACGGCCTGATCCCGGCCGGCATTGGCGTCTATGGGACGACGGCCAGGCTCGAGAAGGGTTACCGCGCCTACGGCGCCGAATTGGATGCGCACTACAACCTGGTCGAGGCCGGGATGGCCCGGCCCAGGGTGAAGGCCGAGGACTTCGTCGGCAAGACCGCGTACCTAGCCCAGCGCGAGGCCCCGCCGGCCGCCGTGCTGTGCACGCTCACGGTGGATGATCACGTGTCGGAATCCGGAGAGCTGCGGTACATGCTCGGCGGCGAGCCGGTCCTGACCGAGGACGGCGAGCCGCTCACCGACGCCCGCGGCCGCCGCTCGTACGTCACCAGCGCGGGTTCCGGTCCTTCGGTCGGCGCGCACCTGCTGATGGCCTACCTGCCGCGCGAGCAGGCCGTCGCCGGTACGCCACTGACGGTCGAGTACCTGAGCGAGCCGTACCCCGTCACGGTGGCGGTGGCCGGATCGACGCCGCTGTTCGACCCGCGCAACGAGCGGATCCGTTGCTGAGGTGGACGTACTCGTCTGCGTGAAGCGCGTGCCGATGGTCGGCGGCCTCGTCCAGCTCACGGCCGACGGCCTCGATGTCGACACCAGGATGTCGGGCTTCACCGTCAGCCCGCACGAGGAGTGCGCGGTGGAGGAGGCCGTGCGGATCACCGAGCGGGAGGGCGGCGCGGTTACCGTGCTGACGCTCGGACCACCCGAGGCCGCCGATCAGCTAAGAGACATGCTGGCGCTCGGCGCGCACCGCGCCGTGCTGCTGGAGACCGATGGCCGGGAATGGGGTCCGACAGCCACGGCGGCCGCGATCGCCCAGGCGGTGACCGGCCCGGAGTTCCCCTCGTTCCCCCTGCTGATCTTCGGCAACGAGGCGGCCGATACCGGCGGTTACCAGGTCGGCATCCGGGTCGCGCACCTGCTTGGCCTGCCCTGTGTGACCGGCATCAAGCGGCTGGCGCTGGCCGGCGGAGTGCTGCGCGCCGGCCGGGAGAACGAGGAGTTCGAGGTCGCGCTGCCGGCCGTGGTTACGGTGCGCGAAGGCATCAACCTGCCGCGGTACCCGTCGCTGCCCGGACGGCTGCGGGCCAGGCGCGCGGAGATCACGGTGCAGCGGCCGGAGTTTCAGCCTGATGGGCTGCGCAAGGAACGGTTGCGCGTCCCGGCCGTGCCGCGCCAGCAGGCACAGATCCTCGGTAATGGCGTGGATGCGGTGCCGGCGTTGGTCCGCGTGCTGGACGACCTCGGCGTGCTGCCATGAGCGTCTTGTGCCTGACCGAGCGCGACGGCGATCAGGTCGCGGCGGCATCGCTGGGCGCGCTGGCGTTCGCCCGGGCGCTGGTGCCAGCCGACGAGGTGACGGCGGTGGTCGTTGGGGCTGAGCCCGTTGCTCCCGGCCTGGCGGATGAGGTGTGCCACATCGTCGCGCCCGAGCTATCGGGCTACGCCCCGGCCGCCTGGGCCCGGGCGTTGCAGCAACTGGCCGCTGCGCGCGGCGCGGAGGCTGTCGTCGCGGCGGCGACCGACCGCGGCAGCGAGGTGCTGGCACACCTAGGTGCGATGGCTGAGCTGCCGGTCGCCGCGAACTGCTTGTCCGCTGGCCGGGACGCACACGGCAACTGGCGGCTCGTCCGGCAGCGCTGGGCAGGCAGCGTGCTGGAGGACGCCGTGCTCGACGCGCCTGTCGCGCTGCTGACCGTAGCGGCGGACGCCACCGCGGCGGACCCCGCTGCGGTAACAGCGGCCGA
>JASHUG010000444.1 GCA_030040155.1 Streptosporangiaceae bacterium
TCGCCCGTGAAACAACCACGCTAACGGTTAGGGGGTCAGCACCAACTCAGCACGCTATCGGGAACTGACGGGCACCAACCAGGAATAACGGGCAAACAGCCGACCACCAGAAACCCGAGTTCACGGGCCGTTTCAAGATCCGCACCAGCGCCATGACGGCGGCTATTACCGTACGTCAAGCCCGGTGACGGCCCTTCCGATGATCATGCGCTGGATCTCCGACGTGCCCTCGAAGATGGTGAAGCTCGTGGAGGTCCGAGCAGTTTCCGCAGGTAGATGGCCTGTTGACCGTCGCCTAGTCAGCACCAACTCAGCACCACCTCCTGACGAAATCACAGCCTGGGCTTCCAGCCTACCTGGGCACCGCGACACGGTAGCCCAGGTGCGTGGCCGCGTCGGCCAGCCGCTCGTCATAGGTGACTATTGCCCCGAGATCCTGACCCAGCCTGCGGGCGGTGGCCAGATGGATAGCATCCAGCGACCGCAGGTCGCCCGGCAGCAGCACGCCAGCCTCGTCGAGAACACTGGAGCTGATCTTCACGAGATCTAGCCGACTCAAGACCTTCCGGCCGGCGGCGACCGCGCCGTCCCCGCCCGGCAGCAGGGCCCGCAACACCTCGGTGCGGGCCAGTGAACTTGAGACAAGCGGCCGACGGCGGCGCAGGTACCGACGCAGCGCAAGCGACTCGTCCTCCCGTACCGCCAGCTTCACGATCGCGGAGGAATCTAGGTACGTGGCCGCCATCAGCGCTCTTCCCGGCGCAGTCGCGCCAGCACCCGTGACGGGAGCTCGGTCTCGGGCGGCAGGACTAGCGGCTCGGGCAGATCATCGAGGTCAGCCGTCGCCGGCTCGACGTCGCCAGCGGCTCGCATCCGCTCCAGCGGGCTTCCTTCAGGTATAGGCGTCAGCAGGGCCACCGGACGGCCGCGGTCGGTGACCTCGACCGTCTCGCCCTGCTCGACCAGGCGCAGCAAGCTACTAGCGCGCTGGCGAAGCTCACGTACTCCGACTGACACCATGTGCTATTTGTAGCACATGAAGTCCAGACACACAACTGCCGCGCTCGGGCCGTCGGCGAAACCAGGGCTGGCCGCAACAGGGCTCGCCTGGCCCACAGCAGAGTCTGAGCATGTCCGCCGACGGTTGCTGAGATGACTCTCGGTCGCAAGTGGCTCCAGTGTTGCGAGAGGCTGCTCGTGCAAGATCATTCTCGGCAGATGGACTGGCAGGCCGAACCCTCCGTCGTCGCCAGGCCGGTTAGCGGCGCGCACGCAGAGACCGGTCAGAACCCGGTCCGGCAACGTTGACGAACCACTGGAGGACGCTGCGGCAGGGGATGTCCAGGGTGTCGTGCGGGACCGAGTGGTCAGGAGGGCTGATGTACGGCCTGGCCCGTGTCGAAGATCGGCCACCCGATCTCGGTCCGCCACTGCGCTTCGTCGCTGGTTTCGTGAGCGCCGACGGGGTAGTACTCGCGGATCGGCCCTTCGACTGCGAGGGCGTGATCGGTGACGTAGGTAGCGAGTGACCCGTAGGCCAGGTCAATCTCGCCGCTGTGTGGTCCGAGGTGCACGGTGAGGGCGAGTTCGGCCTCGGGCACGACGAGCGAGGTCACCCGTCCGGTCGCTTTGACCGGGCCGTCGCAGGGCAGGAAGACCGTCGCCTGGCCTCGCTCGTCGAAGAACAGGTCGTTGGCGTAGATGGCGCCGCCCGGCCCACTGGGGGTGATCTTGCGAGCTGCCAGCAGGGCGTGCAGTTCGCCGAGTGCGCCTTGGTACCAGGCGCTCGCGTCTTTGACGTCGATGACATCGGTAACCGCCGCTGCCGGCGTCGCCGGCACCTGGCGGTGTTCGATCACGGGCGGGATGGCGTCGGCCGGTGGCTGGAGCAGGTCGCGGAGCGATGCCGCCGCCTGCTGGGTGCGGGCCAGAGTCATTTCGAGGCGCTGAAGGTGGGCAGTGATCAGCTCGTTTCGAGCCCTCGGATCTGCCGTCGTGAGGACCGCGTGAATCTCTTCCAGGGGCATGTCCAGCGCCCGGAACCGGCGGATCACCTGAGCGGTCGGGATCTGATCGGTGTTGTAGCGGCGGTGCCCGGTGAACGGGTCGACCTCTGCCGGTTCGAGTAGGCCGATGCGGTGGTAGTGGCGCAGCGCCTTGATGTTCAGGTGTGTCGCCCGCGAGAAATCCCCGATGGCCAGTGCTGACGGCATGCCCTCAGTATGAGATCTCCGCTTAGGGGAGATACAAACGCCGGGCCGGCTCTTGCACCTCCCCTGACGGCACGCCGCAGGCTTGCCGTAAAGGCAGCCAGCCGGGCCGCCGTGAAAGAGGAGCACGACCCATGACGACGCCAGAGGAAGACAAGGAAGCCATCATTTTCATCGGCGAGATGGCGGAGTCGATGACGGGCGCGCAGAGCACCCGGCACTGGGCGCCAGACGTGCTGTGGTTCGACATTCCGCCGTTCGCGTCGCGGGGTGTTGCGCCAGCGCGGAAGCTGTTCGACGACACCTTCGCCAACTTCGAGTCCTGCACAGTCGACATCCTCGAACTGGACGCAACGGTCAACGGGGACATGGGCATCGTCTGCACGGTGCAGAGCACCAACATCGTGCTCAAGACCGGCGGCACCAGGCACGTCATAGGGCGGCAAACCGACTGCTTCGAACGGCGCGACAACGGCTGGGAACTGATCCACCAGCACGCGTCCGTCCCCGCAGGCGGCGAGTGGGACGGCACGATCACGACCGCGTAGGGGCTGAACCCTTCGACGCGACTGGCGTCCCGCCCGAGCGAATCCCCTCGAACAAGGCAGCGCCCGCCGCCGGCGCGTGAGGCTGCAGTGAAAAGGCCGTTGACACACTCCTGATGCTCTGCAGCGTTCTCACGCCGCTCGCACGAGTTGCACGAGTTCGTGCCGCGACGTGGTGGCGGTCTTAGCGTAGGCGTTGGACAGGTGGAACGCGACGGTGCTGCGGGTGACGTAGAGCTCGCGGGCGATCTGGGCGTAGCTGAGACCTTCCAGCAGCAGCGTCACCACGTCGCGTTCGCGATCTGATAGCACCGCCAGCGGGTGGGCGGCCTGGGCCTCCGTTCCCGCAGGCAGAAGCCGCGCCACGTACTCGCTTGCGCCAATGCGCTTGAGGGCTGCCTCAGCGGCTGCGCGCGCCCGCTCCGCGGCGGGATGCCGTTCAGCCGCGGCGGCGATCGCCGCGTCGACCCGCAGGAGCGCTTCGAACGACGCGATCCCTGGCAGCTCGCCGACCGCGAGCAGGGCATCGGCGTTCGCACCGCCGCGCGTGCCGGTAGCAAGAGCCCGCAGCCACGCAACGGCTTGCTCACGCCAGGAACCGCCGTCGAGGACGGCGAGACGGTCGGCGCACTCCTCGACCGCTGCCGCGTCGCCAGCCCATGCGGCACCTATGCCATTGGTGACGAGCCACAGGTACGGGGTTGCACCGGTGGCGCGTGTGAGGGGGTCGCCGAAGTCGGCGACGCGCTGTGTGCGCCAGCCGCGACGCTCAGTGTCGGTGCCCGCGAACGCGAGCGCGGCGACATCCGCCATATCCCCGCAATGCACCGCGCCGGGCATTGGTCCCGCGATCCGCCCCGCCCGGCTACGCGCGATAGCGGGGCCGACCGGTTGGCCGCCCACCACGGCCGCGAGGGGTGTCACCGCGAGCGCGACCGGATGCGGTGCGCCCACTGGCGACACGAGCGGCACGCCCATGCTGATCGATGCGCGGCGCCAGTCTCCCGCGATCCATTGCGCGAAGCCGAGAAGCGAGTGGAGCACGCCGTCGCCGAAGCCGATCGTGCCATCCTCGATCCTGCTCGCCACGAGCGCCAGGTCGTCGATGGCCTCACGGCTCATTCCCGTGAGGGCGTAGACCGATCCCCGCCACGACAGTCGCACGAGCCCGGCAGCCGATGCCGCGAGCGCAGCACGGTCGACTCCGCGCTCGGATTCAAACCCCCAGAGGTCGCCCCCGCCTGTGAGCGGCTGCTGCGCCTGGCCGTAGGCAAACGTAAAAACGGCCCGCAGCGCGGGATCTTGCACGGCTGCCGTGCGAGCAGCCTCCAGGTCAGCCAGGGCTTTCCTGGGGTCGCCGCCCGTGGCGACGACCGACCAGCCGCGCAGGACGCGAGCGCGGTAGGCATTGCGCGCCGACATCCCGGCGACGGCGTCGCTGGTGAGCGGATCGAGCAGCTGCGCGGCGCGCACCCACTCCTTGGTGACAGCGAACAGCTGAGCCGCCACAACCCGCCGGTGGGGACTATCCTCGGCGGTCTCCGCGACGTGTGCCGCTTCGTCGAGATCGTGCGCAAGAACGGCCTCGAAGTCAGCATCGAGCGAGCGCCGCTCCGCGTCGTCAGGCTCTGCGGAAGCTTGCGCCGCGAAACGCAGGAACCGCGCGGCCTCGCGGTACTGCTCCCGCTCGTGAAGCGACGCAGCGTGTGCCTCGAGGTCACGGGCGAGCCCGTCGTCAGGTCCAGCCGATGCCGCGAACCTGTGCCGCAGCCGATCACCCGCCGACGGTAGCCGGGCGGCCGCCGCCCGGTGCAGACTCCGGCGCCGCGCGAGCGGGATGCCGTCGTACACCGCGGCACGGACCACGGCGTGGAAGATCCGGATTCGCGGGACCGTCGTGGCTCGGTCGGTCCGCACCAGCGCTTCCTCGCGCAGCACCGTAACCGCAGCATCCGCATCCCGGACGCCGCCCACGGCCGCCGCGGTACCGATGTCGCTCCACGAGTCACCGAGTACCGCCAGCGCGTGCAGCAGTCGGGCAGCGTCGGCGTCAAGCTGCGCGACGCGCGATTCCATGCGCCCAGCGAGGTCTGCCGGCGCCGGCAGCTCACCGCGCGCGCCGAGCGCGGCCAGCTCGGCAGCCGAGTGCTCCCGCAGCAGCGCGCGGATGAGCAGCGGATTGCCAGCCGTGTGCTGACGTAGCCGCTCCGCAAGCGATGGCGGCGCATCCGGCGCGAGCGAGCCGACGAGCTCAGCGACCGCTGGGGCATCCAGCCCGTCGAGCCGGATAACACGCCCAGCGGCGTCCACAACACCGCGCCAGGCAAGGTGGCGCCGCCCAAGCGGCCGGAACGCCGTCGCGACGAGCAGCCGGTCGCCCGCCGCGCGCTGCACCAACGCAGCCAGCGCGCGAGCCGAATCAGGGTCGAGCCAGTGCAGGTCGTCCACCACGAGCGCGACTGGTCCCGTGAGCTGCAAGCGGTCGAGGACAGTTCCGAGCATGCGCGCGGCCTGCAGGGTGTGCTGCGGCAGAGCGGCACCTTCGGGCACGGCACCCCACTCCTGCAGCAACAGCAGGCGATCGTCCTGGGCGCTTTCCTCGCCTACCGCGCGAAGCACATGAAATCCGTCAAGCCGTCTTATGAGCTCACGCAGCAGCGCGCTCTTGCCGTAGCCGGCCTCGCCTTCGAGGCTCACGACCGTCGGCTCGCCGGCGCGCGCCGCTTGGATCGCGCCGTCGATCAGGGCGAGTGCGTCGCCGGGCCACCGCATGCGCCTGTCTGCCTCCCCGCCAGGGCAGGACTGTCCATTTCGGCCAGCCGGGCCGGGCGGACTTTGCTCCACAGTGATGGTAACGGCCTGGCAGCTGGCCGGCCTCGTTCGAAGGATCCCGTCATGAAACCGCTCACCATCGTCATCGGCTTCATCCCGCAGGCCATCTTCGTGATACTCGTCAGCTGGCTGTCCCTCGGCTGGGCCGCCGCCGCCGGACTCGCGGCAGGGGTCATCCTCGTGGCCGCCACCGCTGCCCGCGGTGGCGTCAAGATCCTGCCCGTTGCACAATCCGTCATACTCGCCGCGTTCACCGTGGCCGGCTTCACCGCCGGGCATCACGCCGAGATAACGTTCGCGCCTTATGCGCGCGGCGTCGCGAGCCTCGCCCTCGGCGCCTTCATCGTCGCGACGAGCTCTTCCTTCCCGTTCACTGCGCAGTTCGCGCGCCAGACCGTGCCGCAGCAGTACTGGCAGAGCCCGCAGTTCCTGAGCATCAACCGCCGCTTGAGCCTCGTCTGGGGGCTCGCCGTGCTCGCCATCGGCGCCGGTCATCTCGGGGCAGCGTTTGCAGGCAGCAGCGCGCCGATAGTGCGCATCCTGCTCGACTGGGGCATTCCCGTCTACGCGGCCTTCCACGCGTACACCGTCACCAAGCGCACAATCACACAGGCCGCCCGGACGCAGCATCCCGCCCGGACCGGCGAGCCCGCCGACCAGTCGGGGGCACCGTCCGCTCACTGACCCTGCCTCGGCCCGCAACCGCGTCACGCACCAGGAGAGAATCCATGACTACGACCACAACCTCCGCCGGTACCGCCCTGACCACCACCGAGTTGGACCGCCACGGCACCGCCTCGCACGAGGTCTATACCGCCGGCTTCTACCCCGGTGCTGGAGAGTGGGATTTCAGCGTCCGCTCGATCCTCGGCAAGTCCTCCCGCAGCGGGTCCGACGCCGGGGAAGTACTGGCCACCATCGCGTCGGTCCAGCCCGGCAACCGGACCGGATGGTTCGACGCGTGGGTCGCGCTCGGCGAGCGAGTTGCGGCTATCGCCGGGGCGTCCGCCACCGCTGGCCACCGTGTTAGCGCGGCGCGCGCGTACCTGCGTGCCGCCAACTACCTCGCCGTCGCCGTCAACTCCATCGACGGCCTCGACGCAGACACCACCAAGCTTCTGCCCACCTTCCGCGCCCACAGAGCGGCGTGGGAGGGGTTCGTCGCGAACACCCCATGGCCCGTCGAGCGCGTCGACATCCCCTACGAAGGCTCGAGCATGCCCGGCTGGCTGTTCCGCCCCAACGACTCCAATGAGAGACGCCCCACCCTCGTAATGAACAACGGTAGCGACGGCTCGATCAGCGGATGCTGGTGCGAGGGTGCGGAGGGCGGTCTCGAGCGAGGCTACAACGCGCTGTTGTTCGACGGCCCGGGCCAGCAGTCGATGCTGTTCGAACGCGACATCCCGTTCCGCCATGACTGGGAGAAAGTACTCACGCCGGTCGTGGACTTCCTGATCGAACGCGATGACGTCGACGCCGCGAAACTCGCGTTGTACGGGGTGAGCCAGGCCGGCTACTGGGTACCCCGCGCGCTGGCCTTCGAGCACCGGTTCGCAGCCGCGATCGCCGACGGCGGCGTTGTCAACGTGGGCCGCTCGTGGTTCAGCAACCTCCCGCCGCAACTGCTCGCCCTCTACCGTTCCGGGGACAAGGCCACTTTCGACCAGTACATGCGGCAGGCCATGTACGCCGCCGAGGCAAAGGCCGCGCGCGAGACCTGGGCGTTCCGAGCCCGCCCGTACGGCGTGGAGGGCTACTCAGCCGTGCTCGACGAGGTCAGCAGGTACGACGTGACCGACGTCGCAAGGCAGATCACCACACCGCTCTACATCAGCGACCCGGACGGCGAGCAATTCTTCGCCGGCCAGCCCGCCGAGCTCGCCGCAATGGTCTCTGGCTCGACGCTCGCGCGCTTTACCCAGCAGCAGGGCGCGAGCTACCACTGCCAGCCGATGGCACGCGAGCTCACCGAGCAACGCATGTTCGACTGGCTGGACGAGCACACCGCCTGACAACGCCGTGCCATCCAAGCCAGGCAGTGTGCCAGTGAACCTCATTAGCAGACACGGATCTCACCAGGCCGGACGTCCGTCAGCGTGCTGAGCCGGCAAAAGCACTCCTGTACGCGGGCCGGAGCTTCGCCAGCGCGCCCTTGACCTCGTCGCTCGGACGGCGGCAGCGCGGGCATGGCTTGCGCTCCGGCTCTGCCGAGAGCCGTTCTTGCCCGCCGGTGACGTCATTACCGGCTGCGCCGCTGGAGAGAACTCCCGGCCTTGCTTACCTACTCGTCATCGGTGGTTTCGTACTGGCGCTCGCTGATGCTGAGTAGCTCTCACCGTCCGGGTTTGCCCCAGCGCCTTCCGGGTGGTTGCCGCTCTCGTGGTGACTGCCGCCTTGGAAACCTCGAGCTTGCGAAGCAGCGAGGTGAGGGTGCGTACTTCGCGGGGTCCCAGTCTGCGACGAACTTGCCGAAACGCTCAAGGCCGGTCTGCTGTAGCCGGATCATCTGTTCAGCGCCGTCATCACCGAGATCATCGACGAGGTGTTCCTCCCGCTCGTGCAGCGAGAAGGTGAACACACCTCGGAACGGTGACGCCCGAGCCATAGCCCCCGCAGAAGGCGATCGGGATCGAGACTCCCATCGTGGCTGACTCGGCGATCTGAAAGCTGTGCGGCCCGGCGGGACTCGAACATTAAGCCCCGTGATCACGGACGTCGCTATCCGCATCCCAGGTCCACAGCCGGTACATGAAAGGTCCATCCGAGGTACATGGCGGGCTCATCTGGCACGCTAACTGCCTTGCCTGCCGGGTTGCGGCACGCTCGCCAACTATGAGGGCGTGGCCTTGGCCCTCGGGCACGCAAAGCGTGAAGGCGTTCTCAGGAGAGCGGTTTGGCATGCTCACGCGATCACATGAGGGCTCCTGGCGCAGTCGTTGCCGTCATCAGAGCCAGCACCGGCGTCGTGGGATCCCCGGCACCTTTCAGGCCCCTCGGCCTGTCAGCGAAGTCACCCTAACGGTTAGGGGGTCAGCACCAACTCAGCACGCTATCGGGAACTGGCGGGAACCAACCAGGAATAACGGGCAAACGGGCGACCGCCAGAAACGGGAGTTCACGCGCCCTTTCAAGATCCGCACCAGCGCCATGACCTGCGGTTGTTACCGCACGTCAAGCCCGGTGACGGCCCTTCCGATGATCATGCGCTGGATCTCCGACGTGCCCTCGAAGATGGTGAAGATCTTCGCGTCCCTGTGCCAGCGCTCGACTGGATAGTCACGGGTGTAGCCGTTCCCGCCCAGGATCTGGATCGCCTGCTCGGTGACCCGTACCGCGG
>JASHUG010000445.1 GCA_030040155.1 Streptosporangiaceae bacterium
GGCGCTTCATCTCTTCACCTTCTCAAGCGTCCGGCCGAGGAACAGATGGTGCTGCAGACCCTCGGCCAGCACGGCATCGACGGCGTCGGCCACCTGCGGGATAAGCGCTGCCTCGGCAGTCGTCGCTTCTGCGGCGCGCAGCGTATCCCGCACCTGAGCGGCCCGCAGATCGATGCGGTGCACCCGGTAGACAAGCAGGCTGAGCAGCGCGGCCACGGCACCATCGACGATGAAGCCGGCCATGATTGCCCGCCGCCAGGCCGCGCGTTCGTAGGCAGACATCGCTAGCCTCCGAGCCGGTTCCGGCCGCGCTGCAGGCCGGCGGCGATTGCCGTGGCGTCATCGATGGTGGTCCGCAACGCACCGAGCGGAGCCGTGTTCTGCTCGGCGTCTCGTAGCGCCGCGTTGATCTTCGGTGCCTCGTCGCCGATGGATTGCGCATAGGCAAGGATCGCTGACACCAGCGCGACGACGACCGCGACGAGGCCGGTGCCAATGGCGTAACCAGCAATCCAGCCGGTCCGGTGAGAGTCCGCCGCCGTCTGCCTGGCCCTGGCGCTTGCCTGCATTCAGATCACCCCCTGATCCGGCTCAGATGCTGTCGCAGAACTCGCGGACTGGCCGGAGGTTGTTGTTGACCGATGTCAGGCGCTCCGGCACGGGACCGGTCAGGTCGGCGACGGTCTGCGCCACGCTCGTCGTGGCCGCAAGGTTGGACTGGATGGCGCGCAGGTGGAAGATCACGCGGACCAGCCCGACGGCCGTAATGCCGACGATGAGCGTCGAGGCCGCGAGCGTGGTCCTGGCGGTTGCTGGCATGAGACGGCGTCTCCTTGGTTGCTTAGGTCAGGAGCTTGGCGACCGATTCTCCGTACCGGGTCGCCCCGGAGGCGACATCCCTGACGGTCTGGTCGGTGATCTCGAGGGCCTCGGGCAGGTCAGCGAGGTCATCCCCTAGTTCCCTGCCGGAGGCCACAATCTCATCGCTCGCGTAGCGGATCCGCTCCAGCGCCGCGAGCACGCGGTTCAGCAGGTAAATGACCAACGGAAACACCAGCAGGATGAGCATCGCATTACCGATCCGCCACAAGCGCATGACCATCCCCCCGGTGCTTGATCCGCGCCGCATGAGCTGCGTCATCTAGGTGTACCCGCGCACCCACGCCGTGCACGCGTTGCGGGCACGCGGTCGGCCCGGGGGCAATCCCCCAGATGAAGCTGGGTGACAGCCGGCTGCCCGGCAAGAGCGGGCCTTCCTAGCGTGAGAGCACATCACTGACCAGGGAGAAGCCCGATGATCGAGGCTCACGGCCTTACCAAGCGTTTCGGCTCCGCGCTTGCCGTCAGCGACCTCAGCTTCCGCGTCCGCCCCGGCCTGGTGACCGGGTTCGTCGGCCCCAACGGAGCGGGCAAGACGACGACGATGCGGATGATTCTCGGCCTGGACCGTCCCACCGCGGGGTCCGCGACCGTGAATGGCAAGCCGTACGCGCGCATCGGCAGTCCGATGCACGAGGTCGGCGCACTTCTGGACGCGCGCGCCGTGAACGGGGGCCGCGGCGCGCGCGCCCATCTCCTGAGCCTGGCCCAGACCAACGACATTTCCCGGCGGCGGGTTCGTGAGGTGATCGATATCGTCGGGCTGTCCGATGTCGCCGGGAAGCGGCTCAGGACGTTCTCGCTGGGCATGAGCCAGCGGCTCGGCATCGCCGCGGCCCTGCTCGGGGATCCGCCGGTCCTGATCTTCGATGAGCCCATTAACGGGCTGGACCCGGAGGGGATCGTCTGGGTCCGGACGCTGATTCGCTCGATGGCCGAGCAGGGCCGCACCATCCTCGTTTCCAGCCACCTGATGTCGGAGATGGAGCAGACAGCCGACCACCTGCTCGTGATCGGGCGCGGCAGGCTGATCGCGGACTGCAGCATGGCCGAGTTCATCGCCGCCAACTCACGCTCCGCCGTGGTCGTTCGGACCCCGGAGCCGGACAGCCTGGCGAGAGCCGTCGCGGATGCGGGCGGCACCGTCTCGCCTGCGGCGGATGGTCTCTCGATCGCCGGGCTGAGCCAGGACCAGGTCGCCAGGATCGCGTTCACCAGCGGCATCCGCCTGGATCACCTCTCCGAGACTCGGGTCTCGCTCGAGCAGGCATTCATGGAGCTGACCGCCAGCAGCGTCGACTATCACGGCGAGCCGGCGACCGACCGGCTCCCGGTCAAGAAAGGGGCCTGAAAGATGGCAGCGCTGACCGGCCCGGCCTTTCCTGCCTCCCCGGCCTCTTCGGACTCCCCGGCTTCCCTGGCACGAGCCGGGCTGCTCGGCACCATCCGGTCGGAGTTCACCAAGATCGGTTCGGTGCGCTCCACCTACTGGACGCTCGCGTTGCTCGTGGCGGTGAGCCTCGCCTGGAGCATCATCGTCTGCGACGGCACCGCGGCGCACTGGGCGCACACGTCGCCCCAGGCCAGGTCCGGCGTCGACCCGACCCAGTTGAGCATCCTCGGGGTCGCGCTGCTGGGCCAGCTGATGATCGTCGTAGTTGGCTCGCTCGCGATCACCTCGGAGTACTCGACCCAGGCCATCAGTGCCTCGCTGACCGTCATGCCGCGGCGCGGCGTGTTCTATGCGGCCAAGGCAGCCGTGTTGGCCGCGACCGCCATGCTGGTCGCATTCCCGGCCAGCTTCCTGGCGTTCTTCGTCGGCCAGTCGCTGCTGCACAGCACCGGTGTCGGTGCCACGCTCGTCAAGCCGAACGTGCTGTCGGCCGTGCTCGCGGCAGGCGCGTATGTCGTGATCTGCGGCTTGTTCAGCTTCGGGCTCGGGGCCCTGCTGCGGAGCACGGCCGGGGCGATCAGCGTGGCCTACGGGCTGCTGTTCCTGATGCCCGTGCTGGCCAGGGCGCTGCCCATGGCCTGGTACGACGCCATGGTGAGGTGGATGCCTGGCGGCCAGACCCCAGGGGTGATCACCAGCACCACCAGCACGCAGTCCTTCAACGGCCACCCCTTCGAGCCCTGGGTCGAGCTGGCGATCTTCGCGGGCTATGCGGCAGTCCTGCTGATCGCCGGCGGGGTGGCCTTGTGCCGCCGCGACGCGTGATCGTGCCCGCCGCGCGGGGCTCAGGTCGGCCTGGCCGCACGTACCCTGGGCTCGTGCGGCGCGAATGGGACTGGCTACTAAGCCATCCGGTGGAGGCGGATCTCCTCCTCGCGGCCGTCCTGCTCGTCGCCACTGTCGGCCAGTCCCGCGCCGATCCCCTCATCCTGGCGGTCAGCACGCTGCTGGTGGCTACTATCCCGCTGCGACGGCGGTATCCAGTGCAGGCATTCACGACGGCGCTTCTCATCGCAGCCTTGCAAGTCGGTCTCGGGATGCAGCCGCGAGGCGACTACGCGGTCGCCGCCTTGCAGCCCACCGTTGCCGAGTTCGTCGTGGCCGTGCTGCTCTACACGCTGGCCGCGCACACGCCCAGGCGCACCTCCATCAGAGGGCTCTGCGGATGCCTGATCCTGTCCGCCATCGCCATCGCCCGGTGGCCGGGTTCGAACGGACTCCATCCGGAACCAGCGATTCTGGGGGCTTCCGCCCTACTGGCCAGCGCGTGCCTGACGGCCTGGGTACTCGGGGATTCGGTGGCCTACCGGTACAGGGTGGCCTATTACGCCGCCCTCGAAGAGCGCGCGGCCAGGCTGGAGGCCGAGCGGGACGCGCAGGCCCGGATTGCCACCGCCGCTGAACGGGCCCGCCAACTGCAGGAGCGCCGGGCCCTCGCCGTGGACGAGTCTGCGGCCAGGCTGCGCCGGATCGAGCGCGACCTGCACGACGGTGCGCAGGTCCGGCTGGCCGCCCTCGCCCTGTCACTCGGGGAGATCAAGGAAGACCTTGAGGCCGACAACGACGGCGATGGCGGCCGGGCGCGGATGCTGATCGGCGCGGCCCACGCCAGTGCCAAGGAAGCGCTGGCCGAGCTGCGAGATCTCGCCCGCGGCATTCACCCGGCCGTGCTTGACCGCGGACTCGATGCCGCGCTGTCCTCGCTCACCGAGTCGAGCGCCGTGCCGGTAGAGCTCACCGTCAGCATCTCCAAGCGACCCTCGCCCGCGATCGAGACGATTGCCTACTTCTGCGCGGCCGAGTTGCTCGCCAACGTGGCCAAGCACAGCAGCGCGGCCAAGGCCAGCATCGTCGTGAGTGACGATGAGGGCGAACTCGTGCTGACGGTCGGCGACGACGGCGTCGGCGGGGCCCGGCCCGGCGATGGTGGCGGTCTCGCTGGCCTGCGGGAGCGGGTCCAGACGGTGGACGGGAAGCTCAGAATCGACAGCCCGCCAGGCGGGCCCACCAAGATCACGATCGTGCTGCCCGGACACGCGTGATGTCCGGTTCGCCGATGCGCGTCGTCATCGCCGAAGATGCCGCCATCATGCGTGACGGCCTGACCCAGACGCTGAGCCGCCGGGGCCATCAGGTGGTGGCGGCCGTGCCCGACGCCGAAGCCCTGCTGGCTGCGGTCGGAGAGCACCGGCCTGATGTCGCGATCGTCGACGTGCGCATGCCTCCCACCCACACCGATGAGGGGCTCCGGGCGGCCAAGGCGATCCGGCGGGACTATCCAGGCGTGGGCGTGCTCGTCTTCTCGCAGTACATCGAGGCCCGTTCGGCCGCGGACCTGTTCGCCGGGGCGCCGTCCGGCGTCGGGTACCTGCTCAAGGACCGGGTCGCGGACGTGAGCGACTTCATTGAGGCTCTGACCAGGGTCGCCCGTGGCGGCACCGTCCTCGATCCGGAGGTCGTGGGCCAGCTTCTGGGCGCCAGCCGCCGGACCGACGCGCTGGCGACGCTGACCCCACGGGAGCGCGAGGTCCTGGCGCTGATCGCCGAGGGCCGGTCGAACACCGCTATCGCGGAGACGCTCTTCATCTCGGCCGGCGTGGTCGAGAAGCACGTGGCGAGTATCTTCGCCAAGCTCGGCCTCGCCCCGTCCGACACCGACAACCGCCGGGTCATCGCCGCCATCATGTACCTGGAGTCATGACCAGGGCCGCAGGCTTGGGATCCAGGCGCTCGGGCACGGCAATTTCACCCGTCCGGGGTGAGGCAGGCGGCCAGCGTTATTGCTGAACTGGCCCGTGAGCCTCCGGCAGGAGGCTGCTGCCGTTTTCCGCCACTGCATCAGTGAGGGGGCCGATGACGTGGCAGTTGACGACATGGCGGTGGAAGAGAGCCTGCGGCGATCGCGCTCCGCGCTCACGGTGGTCAAGCCGGACCCGTTCAACGCCGAGGCACCGCCAGAGGCGCTCGCCGGGGACATCACGCCGACGGATCTGCATTACGTGCGCAGCAACTTCGCCGTCCCCGCCCATGATGGGAGCCTGGCCGTCGGCGGCCTGGTCGGCAAGCCGATGAGGATGACGCTGGAGGATCTGCGCGGCATGCCGGCCGTCGAGGAAGTCGTGACGCTGGAGTGCGCCGGGAACGGCCGGCTGGCGCAGGCGCCGTTGCCGGCCGGAGAACCATGGGGGAAGTACGCGGTTTCGACGGCCCGGTGGACCGGCGCGCTGTTCCATGAGGTCCTGGCCCAAGCCCGGCCGGACGACGGAGCCGTCGAGGTTGTCTTCTCGGGCTCCGATCACGGCCGCTACCACCAGTATGAGGACATCGGCTTTGCCCGGTCGCTGGCGTATCCGTATGCGGCCGACCCGGCGGCTGGGATCTTGATTGCCTACGAGATGAACGGCAAGCCGCTGAACCTCGACCACGGCGCGCCGTTCCGGCTAATCGTGCCCAACTATTACGGTGTCGCCTCCGTCAAGTGGCTCACGCAGATCGATGTCGTAGCCGAGCCGTTTGGTGGCGAGTTCCAGACTGGCCACTACATGTACGAGTGGCCCGACCGGCCAGCGGAGCCGGTGACGCTGATGCGGCCACGAGCGCGGGTCACCGATCCCGCCCCGCGCGCGAAGATCCCGGCCGGCATCTACACCGTGCGGGGCAAGGCCTGGAGCGGGACGGGGCCAGTTACCAGCGTCGACGTCAGTTTTACCGGCGAAGGCGAGTGGCAGCGGACCAAGCTCTCGCCGCCGGCCGGCCCGTATCAATGGCAGGAGTGGTCCTTCGACTGGCAGGCGACCAGCGTCGGACGGCACACGATCCGCGCCCGCGCGACCGATCTCGCCGGGAACACTCAGCCCGATGTGCCCGTCTGGAACCGCCTCGGCTACGGCAACAACGCCGTCGAGGTGACCTACGTCGATGTGGGCTGACGCCGGGCGCCTCCTGCCCTGTGTCGAGACCGGGTCGGGCGAGTCCTCGTTCCCCCGTATCAAGCCTCTTCCCTGCTGTTGGTTATGGTGCCCGACCGCGGCGCGGACAACGGTGCCCGCGCAAACGCCGCGGCACCCGCCCTGGCGTGGGCGGATGCCGCGGGCGTTTTGCTGCAGATCAGGAGCTATCGCTGAGGATCAGGGGCTGGTCGCCGAGCGTGGATGACAGGTAGGTGCCGAACAGCCAGA
>JASHUG010000006.1 GCA_030040155.1 Streptosporangiaceae bacterium
TCGGGGCCGGTGACTCCGGCCCGGTCGAGCACGAAGGTCACGGGCAGCCGGTGCAGGGCGACGTCCATCAGCACCTGGTCGAAGGCACGGTTGAGGAACGTCGAGTAGATCGCGACAACCGGGTGCATGCCGCCCATGGCCAGGCCAGCCGCGCTGGTCACGGCGTGCTGCTCGGCGATGCCCACGTCGAACACGCGGTCAGGGAAGGCCGCAGCGAACTGGGCCAGGCCGGTCGGGTGCAGCATGGCGGCCGTGATCGCGACCACGTCGGGCCGCCGGGTCCCGATCTCGGTCAGCTCGGCGCCGAATACCTGCGTCCACGGCCGCCCGCCCTTGGCCGAAGAGCGCTTGGCCGACGCGCCCTTCTTCGCCGGGCTGACCTGGTGCAGGCAGTCCTCGTCGTTCTCCTCCGCCAGCGGGTAGCCGAAGCCCTTCCTGGTGATCGCGTGCACGAGCACCGGGCCGCCGAACTCACGAGCCCGGCTCAAGGCGTGCTCGAGCGCCTGCTCGTCGTGACCGTCGACCGGCCCGAGGTACTTCAGGCCGAGGTCCTCGAACAGCACCTGAGGCTGCAGGACGTCCTTGAGGCCCTTCTTGATCCCGTGCAGCGCCTCAAACAGGGGCGGCCCGACCAGCGGAGTGTGCGACAGGGACGTCTTGATGTAGTCGAGCACCTGCTCGTAGCGCTGTGACACGCGAACGGATGCCAGGTGGTCGGCCAGCCCGCCGATGGTCGGCTGATAGGACCGGCCGTTGTCGTTGACCACGACGACGAGCCGGCGGTCCTTGGCCGCGGCGATATTGTTCAGCGCCTCCCAGGCCATGCCGCCGGTCAGCGCTCCGTCGCCGACGACCGCGACCACGGCGCGGTGGGTCTCGCCCCGCAGCTGATAGGCCTTCGCGAGGCCGTCGGCGTAGGACAGGCTGGTGGAGGCGTGCGAGTTCTCAATCACGTCATGCTCAGACTCGGCCCGGTTCGGGTAGCCGGAGAGCCCCCCGCCCTGGCGCAGCCCGCCGAAGCCCTCGTAACGCCCGGTGAGGAGCTTGTGCACGTAGGACTGGTGGCCGGTGTCGAACACGATCCGGTCGACCGGCGAGTCGAACACCCGGTGCAGGGCAATGGTGAGCTCCACGACCCCGAGATTGGGGCCCAGGTGCCCACCGTTGACGGTCACGACCTTGATCAGGAGATCGCGGATCTCCGCGGCCAGCTGGGGCAGGTTCTCAGCGCTGAGGTTCTTGACATCGCGCGGGCCTTGGATGCTCTCCAGCAAGCTCACTTCATCGGCTCCTCATGCTCGGCAGGGAACTAACGCGGCCCGCGATACTGGCGCGACCCGGCACCTGACCGGGCGGGATTAGTCGAGTGTAAGTCGGCCTTGCCGGAACCCGGGCACCCCCACCATGCTTCTGGCGCTTGTGGCCAGTCGGTGCCGGCGGCCCCGGGCCGACATCGACGGTCTCACCTCCCGCCCAGGATTGTCGAATTCTACATATTTATACATTTTTGCCCAGGCGGTTGACCGCAGTGCCCGCTCCGTGGGCGGCTCGCGCGGCGGCCGCGAGCCGGTGACGCGCACGTCAGCCGGTCGGCACAGTCAGCTTGCGGCCCGCCAGCCACCCGCTGATGAGCTGCAGCACGCCCACGCCCAGCAGCACCGCGATCGACGCGCTCCAGCCGCCGGTGACCGTGTGCAGGAAGCCGATCAGCAACGGCCCGGTGCTCGCGATCAAGTAGCCGACACCCTGGGCAAAGGCGGACAGTGACGCCGCGGCCACGGCGTCGTGCGCTCGCGCCATCGTGTAGTAAATGCCGAGGCCGAGGCATGCCCCCTGGCCGAAGCCCAGCAGCAGCATGAACGCGGGTGCCAGCCCGGTCGGGGCGAAACCCGCGCCCGCCAGGCCGATTCCGGAGACCGCCATCGACAAAACCGCCAGCCAGCGCTGGTCCGTGGCGCGCTGGGCCAGCACCGGGACCACCAGAGCCGTGACGGCGTTGCCGAGGTTCATGAGCGCCAGCAGGGTGCCGGCGTAGGCCGCGCTGACGCCGCGATCCCTGAACATCGTGGGGAACCAGGAAAGAGCGGCGTAGTAGGACAGGCTCTGCAGGCCCATGAACAGGGTGACCTGCCAGGCCAGCGCGTGCCTGCGCATGGCAAGCGCCCCGGCCCGGCGGCTCTGACCGCCCTCCGGCACGGTCCGGAACCGCAGCTGGGGCAGCCAGATGAGAACGGCGATAACCGCGGGCCCGGCCCACACGCCAAGGACCAAGCGGGTGGCCGCTAGTCCGCCGCCCGCCGCCGTGAAGATCGGCACCGCGAGCGCGGACGCGGTGATCGCCCCCGCCGACAGCGCGAGCAGGTAGAGCCCGATCACCAGGCCCGCCCTTTCCGGCATGCGGCGCTTGACCAGGCTCGGCAGCAGCACGTTCATCAGCGCGATGCCGCCGCCGGCGACGATCGTGCCGGGGAAAAGCAGCGTCGAGGGCGCCAGGCTGCGCAGCAGCAGGCCGACCACGATCAGCGCGGCCGCGGCGCACAGCACCCGCTCCTCGCCGTAGCGACGGCTGAGCGGTGCCCCGGAGCCGGAGAACACGCCGAAGCACAGCACGGGCACGGCCGCGAGGACGGCCAGGCTGGCCGCGGAGATATGCAGGGCCGCCTGCAGCTCGGGAAAGACCGGCGGCAACCCGGTGATCATGGACCGCAGGTTGAAGGCCAGCGCGAGGATGCCGACGACCAGGAACGCTCCACCCGCCGCCCGCAGGCCTGGTCGCCTGCCGGGAGCCGGCGCCTGCTCGATCTGCATGTACCTCCCGGGCTCCCTCATCTGCGCGTGCTCCCGCGCACGGCTGGGCCCGGATCAGCTCGCCAGGCCCGCCCCGGCAGCCTATCCGCCCCGGCCGCAGCGCCCGCCCGGCCGGTCTCGGCCTGATCAGCCCGGTTAGGCAATGGCTGTCGGCGGTGCCTGATACTAAGCAAGGCATGAGCAGCGACGAACCGGCACTCGACTCCATGCGCAGCCAGGCCGAGGCCTGCCTGCAGGTCCTGGCCGGCCCCGGCGCGCGGCTACGGGATGATCAATGGACAGCCATCCGCGCCCTGGTGGCCGATCACGTCCGCGCGCTGGTCGTACAGCGGACCGGATGGGGCAAGTCGGCCGTCTACTTCGCGGCCACCGCGCTGCTGCGCGCCAGGGGCGCCGGCCCCTCGGTCATCGTGTCTCCGCTGCTCGCCCTCATGCGCAACCAGATAGCGGCGGCCGCGCGGGCCGGGATCAGGGCCCGCACCGTCAATTCGGTCAACACCGAGCAGTGGGACGAGGTCTACGCCGAAGTGGCGGCAGGACAGGTCGACGTCCTGCTGGTGAGCCCCGAGCGCCTGAACAACCCCGACTTCCGCGATCTGGTCCTGCCCAAGCTGATCGCGACCGCCGGGCTGCTGGTCGTCGACGAGGCGCACTGCATCTCCGACTGGGGGCATGACTTCAGGCCTGACTACCGCCGGCTGCGCACGCTGCTGACGGGGCTGCCGCCCGGAGTTCCGGTGCTGGCGACCACCGCGACCGCGAACGAGCGAGTCAGCCGCGACGTCGCCGAGCAGCTGGCCGCGGGCTACGACGGCCAGACGCTTGTCTTGCGCGGCTCGCTGGACCGTAACAGCCTGCACCTGGCTGTGGTCCGGCTGCCGTCGGCCCAGCAGCGCCTGGGCTGGCTGGCCGAGCACCTAGACGAGCTGCCGGGCTCCGGGATCGTCTACGCGCTGACAGTCGCCGCCGCGCGCGAGGCGGCCTCGTTCCTGCGCGAGCGGGGCAGCAACGTCGCTTCCTACACCGGACAGGACGATCCGGCCGACCGGCAAGCGGCCGAAGACGCGCTCCTCGCCGGCCAGCTCAAGGCGCTAGTCGCCACCAGCGCCCTGGGCATGGGGTTTGACAAGCCCGATCTTGGCTTTGTCGTGCACCTGGGCGCACCGCAGTCGCCGATCGCGTACTACCAGCAGGTCGGCCGGGCCGGGCGGGCGGTTGACTACGCCGACGTCATCCTGCTGCCCGGCCGCGAGGACGCCGACATCTGGGCTTACTTTGGCTCGCTCGCCTTCCCGCCCGAGCCGGTTGTGCGTCACACGCTCGCCGTGCTCGCCGAGTCAGGCCGGCCGCTCTCGACGGCCGCGATCGAGTCCAGGGTCGACCTGTCCCGCACCAGGCTCGAGACAATGCTGAAGGTGCTGGACGTCGACGGGACGGTGCGCCGGGTCACGGGTGGCTGGACGACCACGGGAGAGCCGTGGATATATGACGCCGACCGCTACGCCCGCGTCGCCGCGGAGCGAGCCAGCGAGCAGCAGGCCATGCTCGGCTACATCGAGACGACGGGCTGCCGCATGGAGTACCTGCGGCGCCAGCTCGACGACCCGGAGGCCGTTCCGTGCGGCCGCTGTGACAACTGCACGGGCCGTGCCTGGCCGGCTACGGTGCCCGAGACAGCGGCCTCGGCTGCCCGCGATCACCTCCTCCGGCCCGGCGTCGAGATCCAGCCGCGCAAGATGTGGCCGACTGGCATGCGGGAGCTGGGGGTCGACGTTTCCGGCAAGATCAGCCCGGAGGTGTCGGCAGAGCCTGGCCGCGCCCTGGGCAGGCTCACCGACCTCGGCTGGGGACCCCGGCTGCGCGGGCTGCTGGCCGATGACCTGGCAGCGGACGCCCCGGTGCCCGATGACCTGCTCGCGGCCGTGGTCAAGGTGCTGGCCGCATGGAACTGGGCGCAGCGCCCGGCCGCGGTCATGGCATTGCCATCCGCCGCGAGGCCGCACCTCATCGCCAGCCTGGCCGGGCAGCTCGCGAGGATCGGGCGGATCCCGCACCTCGGCACGCTGGAGTATGCCGCAAAGCCCGGCCCGGCGCGCCAGCACAACAGCGCGCAGCGGCTGCGGGCGGTCTGGAATGCCATCATCGTGCCCGACGCGCTCCGGGCCGACCTGGCCCGCCTGACCGGGCCCGTGCTGCTGGTCGATGACGTGATCGAGACTGGCTGGACGATGACGGTCGCCAGCCTGCGGCTGCGCGAGGCGGGGGCGCCTGCCGTGCTGCCGCTCGTGCTCGCGGCGACGTCCGGCTGACCGTCGGCGATTGCCCGTCGCGCGGCAGTGCCCGCCGCGCTACCCTGAACGCATGACCGCTTCCAGGACCCTCCTCCTCCTCAGGCCGCGATGACGCGATAAGTCAGCGCGGCCGCCCCTCATGCACTGAGGGGCTTTTTTATTTCCCGGCAACCACAAGGCAGCTAGAGCGAAGGGCAACGAGGCCATGAGCGAGCAGCAGGCAGCCGCGAGCGCGACCACGACACCGGCCCCGCCCCCCGGCGACCACCAGCGGTTCCGGTACGACGCGCGCCTGGCCGAGCAGATCGAGCTGTCCTGGCAGGACCGGTGGGCGGCCGCCAGGACCTTCTACTCCCCCAATCCATGCGGGGCGCTGGCTGACGGGTTCGACCGTGTCGCCGGCCAGCCGAAGTTCTTCGTGCTGGACTTCTTCCCGTACGCCAGTGGCACCGGAATCCACGTCGGCCACCCCGAGGGCTACATCGCAACCGACGCCTTCGCCAGGTACCTGCGGATGACCGGCCGCCATGTGCTGCACGCGATGGGCTTCGACTCGTTCGGCTTGCCTGCCGAGCAGTACGCCCTCGGCACCGGCGAACACCCCCAGGTCACAAGCCGGCGCAACAGCGACAACATGCGCGCGCAGCTGCGTCGGCTGGGCATGGGCTACGACCCGCGGCGCAGCGTCGAGACCACCGACCCCGGCTATTACCGCTGGACGCAGTGGATCTTCAAGCAGATCTTCAACAGCTGGGTCGACGAGCGCACGGGCCGAGCCCGCCCGATCGGCGACCTGATCGCCGAGTATTCCTCAGGTGAGCGGGCGGTGCCTGATGGCCGGCCCTGGGCCGAGCTGACGCGAACCGAACGGCATCAGCTGATCGACGAGCGGCGCCTGGCCTACATCGCGGAGGAGCTGGTGAACTGGTGTCCCGGCCTGGGCACGGTGCTGGCGAACGAGGAGGTGACCAACGAGGGCCGCAGCGACATCGGCGATTTCCCCGTCTACCGGCGCCCGCTGCGTCAGTGGATGCTGCGGATCACGGCCATGGCCCAGCGGCTGGCCGACGACCTGGATCTGGTGGAGTGGCCTGAGAACGTAAAGCTGCTGCAGCGCAACTGGATCGGCGCCAGTGACGGTGCCGTCATCAGCCTGCCGATGACCGCGCCCGCGGCCGGGCCGGTCGAGGTGTTCACCACCAGGCCGGACACGCTCTACGGGGCGACGTACCTGGTGCTGGCACCCGAGCACCCGCTGGTCGACGCCCTAGTGCCCGACGACTGGCCGGAGGGCACGCCGCGCGCGTGGCGCTACCCGGAGGGCGGTCACGGGAGCGCCGACTGGCGGCCGGCGGCCGCGGTCGACAGTTACCGGGCCGTCGCCGCCCGGCTGACCGACCGGCAGCGGACAGCGGGCGGACGCACTAAGTCCGGTGTGTTCACCGGCGGCTTCGTCGTGAACCCGATCACGGCAGAACGGATGCCGGCGTTCGTAGCGGACTACGTGCTGATGGGCTACGGCACCGGCGCGATCATGGCAGTGCCCGCGCATGACCAGCGCGACCTGGACTTTGCGCGCGAGTTCGGGCTGCCGGTGCGGACGGTGATCGAGCCGCCTGCAGGCTGGTTCGCCGAGCATTCCGCTAGCCCCGACATCCCGCCGGCAAAGTGGCCCGCCGCCTTCGACGGCGACGGCGACTACGTCCTGGCCCCGGGTCCTGAGCTGGCCGGCCTGGACACCGCGGCGGGCGTGCGGGCGGCCATCGCCTGGCTGGAACGCACCGGTCACGGCCGGGCCGCCAGGAGCTACCGGATGCGGGACTGGCTGTTCTCGCGGCAGCGGTACTGGGGCGAGCCGTTCCCGATCGTGTATGACGACGACGGCCTGCCGCTGGCCCTGCCCGACGAGACGCTGCCCGTGCTGCTGCCCGAGATGACCGACTTCCGGCCCGAGCCAGACCAGGACGAGACCAGCGAGCCCGTCCCACCACTGGCCAGGGCGAAGGGCTGGACCACGGTCGAGCTGGATCTGGGTAACGGCATCCGGCGCTACCGCCGCGAACTGAATACCATGCCGCAGTGGGCGGGGTCGTGCTGGTACTACCTGCGGTACCTGGATCCGGTGAACGACCTGGCCTTCGTGGACCCGCAGATCGAGCGGTACTGGATGGCCGGGCCCGCTGACCTGGACGGTAGCGGCGGCGTGGACCTGTACGTGGGCGGGGTGGAGCAGGCCGTGCTGCACCTGCTGTACGCGCGGTTCTGGCACAAGATCCTTTACGACCTGGGCCTGGTATCGACGCCCGAGCCGTTCCGGCGGCTGGTAAACCAGGGCATGATCCTGGCTGACGCGTTCATCGACGAGCGCGGGATCTACGTTCCCGCCGCCGACGTCGTGATCGCGGCCGACGGCTCGCCCAGTTACAAGGGCCAGCCGGTCACCCGGCGCGCGGGAAAGATGGGCAAGAGCCTGAAGAACGGCATCAGCCCGGACGAGCTCTGGCGTCAGTACGGCGCGGACACGCTCCGGCTGTACGAGATGGCCATGGGCCCGCTGGAGGCGGATAAGCCCTGGCGGACCGACGACGTCGTCGGAGTGCACCGGTTCCTGCAGCGGCTCTGGCGTTGCCTGATCGACGAGCGGACCGGCGAGCTGCACGTCAGCGACGTAGGCCTTGACCCGGACACCCAGCGTGCGCTGCACGCCACGATCGCCAGGGTGGCGCATGACTTCGGGCGACTGCGGTTCAACACGGCGATCGCGCGGCTGATGGAACTGACGACGCTTGCCGCCAGGATCTCAGCCAGCGAAGGGGCGCTGCCGCGAGCGCTGGCAGAACCGCTGGTGCTGATGGTCGCGCCGCTCGCGCCGCACATCGCGGAGGAGCTATGGGCCAGGCTCGGCCATCCCGAGTCGCTGGCCTACGCGGACTTTCCGCAGGCCGACCCGGTGCTGGCCCGCTCTCTGGCCGTCACGATCCCTGTCCAGGTCAACGGGCGGACCAGATTCACCGTCGAGACACCAGCGGACGCCACGGCGGACGAGATTGAGCAGCTGCTGACCGCTGACCCGCGTTACGCGAGACAGGTCGCGGGGCTGGCCGTGGAACGGCTGGTGGTCGTGCCGGGCCGGATCGTCAATGTCGTGGCCGGCTGACCGTCCCGGCTGGCGGTCATTTGATCCGTCGCATATGGATGTGGCCGTCGGTGAACCACAGCGGCGGGTTAGCCGGGCTGAGCACCTCGAACGGGTAACCGGCCTTCTCCGCCACCCGGCAGGACGCCGTGTTGTCGAGGTAATGCACGATCATGATCTCCCGGAGGCTGCTGGCGCCGAAGACGTCGAAGGCCCAGTCGGTCACGGCCCGGACCGCGGCCGGCGCCACGCCGCGGCCGCGGGCCGCGACGGCCGTCCAGTAGTGCATCTCGCCCGTCTCCCGGTCGCCAACCCGGCCGCCGTCCAGGCGATTCTCAAGGGCTATGTGCCCAGCCAGCGCATGTCCGGCGTCGGCATCTGCCTCGAGGACCGCGAAGTTCAGCCAGTCGCCGTCACGCCAGCCGCGGTCCTGGCCTGCAAGCCACTGAACCGCGTCGTGCTCATCGGTCGGCCCGGTCCACCGCTGCGCCCCGCCAGGGAGGGCGGTCGCGCGGGGCGATGCGTCCGCCCTTGACGCCAGTCCCACCGTGGGGTACTCACGGCCCATCTCGGCCACCAGGGCGGGCATGTCAGCCGCGAGCCATGGCCGCAGCAACAGGGGACCAAGGAGGCCACCGGCCGGTACGTGAAGCTCTGGGGCAGCCATGACCGGATAATGCCGGGCAGATCGCGTCGCACTCAACCAGTTTTCGCTGGCCTCAACCGTGCCTGACCGCAGGGACGTGCTGGCTGCTGGCCGGGGCGGGCGGTGCCGAGGAACCGTGTGCGGGAGCGGCCGGGGGCGTGAGTACGGTCAGGACACCGGTGACCGCCAGCACCGCGGCCAGCGCCCCGACCTCCAGCTTGGTCACGAGCGCGGGCCCGGTCCCCGGTGCGTGTTCACGTTGCAGCCGGCGGCGGCCGGCCATCGCCAGTCCGGAGGCGATGGCGACCAGGGCAACCTTGGCGATCAGGAACGAGCCGTAGGTTGTGGTCAGCGCAGACCCTAGATGGCCGACCGGCAGGACGACCACCGCCGAGACGAGGCCGGTCACGATGACGAGCGCGAACAGCCAGGCGGCCGCGGTCGCGTACAGGCGGACGATCCCGCGGGCCGCCTCGGGATAGCGGCGCCACGCCAGCGCGGTTCGCACGGCGTAAACGAGCATCCCGGCCCACAGGATCGCCGGGAAGATATGGCAGTAGGCGACGAACGCGCCCGCTCCGGGGACGATCCCCTCGGGATGGGACCTGATCCCTTCGGCGAGCACGACGCAGCACAGCAGCAGGGTGCCGAGGCCCGACAGCCGCAGCCGCAGCAGAAGTGCGGCCAGCGCGAACAGGATGAACTCGATCGCGGCAATCTCGGCCGTGCCGCCCGAATGCAGCCCTTCGGGCGCCGGCCTGGCCAGGCCGGCGGCGAGGCCAGGACCCGCCACCGCGGTGATGAACAGTGCCGCGCACGCGACAGCGCCGAGCAGCGCGCCGCGCACGGCCCACGGATCGGGCAGCGGACCCGGCCGGTCACCCTTGTACTGGCGGGCCAGGCCCCGGCCTGCCAGCCCGCCGAGCGAGATCGCCAGCCCGGCCAGCATGACGCCGCGCTCGACGGCGGTCAGCCACAGGCCGGGCGTGGACAGCGACACGCCAGCGGCCGCCGCAGCTATCATCCCGGCCCCGGCGGGCAGGCAACGGCGCAGGTCACGACGGTCGCGGCGGAGCCTGTCGGCGCCGCGCAGTACTTGCTATCCGGCAACAAACATCTCACCGGGATGACAGTAGCGGCGCCGACGAGCTCAAGACGGGTTTGCTGAGGATATGCACGGAGCTTTACCCGACCGATACCGTGCTCGGGCAGTTCAGCGAGTCCCCGCCGGAGACGGCCTCACTCCGCCGCGGCGGGCCAGTTGACCGTGTGGGTCACCGCGACGCCGCTCGGCCGCTTCCCGGTGTAGATCCACGTCATCCGGCTGAAGTAGTCCTCACCCTTCTTGCCTGCCCAAGGCTCGGCCCGCCACAGCACGATCAGGATCGGGTACTTGATGTACTTGCCGCCGGCGCAACTTGGCGTGCAGTTGTTGATCTCCAGGGTGCCCGCGCCGAACGCCACCGAGGCCCAGCTCGTCCACGACGCCTTGCCAATGAACACGCTGGAAGGCATGCATTCAGGGAGCGGGATGGTCGGCGAAGGCTTCACCTGACCCTTGCCGCTGCACTGGTTGACCAGCACGACCGGCTTCGCCTTCGCCGCTGCCGACGACACGGCCGCCGGGTGGGCAGACGCCGGCGCGACCGCAAGGGCCGTGGCCGCAGTGGCCGCGGCCACCGTGAGCAGGCCAGCGGTCGCCGCGATGCGCAAACGTGTAAACCTCATCGTTGGACCCCCTTCTGGGACTTATCCGTCGCCAGAGAGGACGCCCTTGGCGCGGTGCCGGTTGAGGCACCGCGGTATCGGCCTTGTATCGCCTTAGTCTCGGTGCGGCAGGGGTCAGGCCAGGCCGAGCAGCGAGCGCAGCACGTACTGCATGATCCCGCCGTGCCGGTAGTATTCGGCCTCGCCCGGCGTGTCGATCCGCACGATCGCCCTGAACTCCTTGCCGTCCGCGCGCACCGTGACCTCGCGCGGCATCTGTGCTGGCC